>DASPZL010000305.1:0-10426 GCA_035636295.1 Paraburkholderia sp. | reverse complement strand
TCGGCGATCGCGCGATTGATGTCCGCGCCCGGATGAAAAAAGATCTTCACCACCGAGACGCCGTTCAGCGATTGCGACTCGATGTGTTCGATGTCGTCGACGTCGGAAGTCAGCGCGCGCTCGTAATTCGACGTGATGCGGTTCGCCATGTCCTGCGCGGAAAAGCCGTTATACGTCCAGACAATGCTGACCACCGGGATATCGATGTTCGGAAAGATATCGGTCGGCGTGCGCAGTATCGCGAGCGGGCCGACGATAAAGATCAGCACGGCGAGGACCAGGAAGGTATAAGGGCGGCGCAGCGCGAGTCTGACGATCCACATGTCGGGTTCCTGAAAAGAAGGCCAAAGAAGGCGCGCGTCTTTCCGCGTGGCGGCAAGCGCGTGACGCGGGCTTCGTGAGTCAGGAGTGTGGAGGGGCGGGCCTTACGGACGGCAGTCCGCTACATTACCGTTCTGTTATCCAACGGCTGATCCGAAGGCGGAGGGAACGTGGATAACGGAACGGTAATCCGCGGGTCAGTGCTCCGACAGGTGAAATGACAAGAATGGGAAGCGTGGTTCAGACCCATCCTGTACATCAACCTCATTGGAGAAACATCATGAAACTGCTTACCGCCATTGCTGTTGCCGCGCTTAGCTTGCCGTTCGGCGCGAATGCCTTTGCTCAAACCAGTTCGTCAGGTTTGACGCGGGCCGAGGTGAGGGCGCAGTTGCAGCAGGCGCAGGCCGAAGGGCTCGTGCCGACGTCCAGGAACGACTATCCGCCTTCCGATGCGGAGATTGCGCGGAATCGGGAGATCTATGCCATTCAGCATGGCACGGATGGCAGCAAAACCGCCAGCCGCTAGGACCGGTCGCGGCTGCGTGCCCGTGTGGCGCCGGTGATCACCGCGACACCGAGCAGAATGACCGCCACGATCGCAATCGTATGCTGAGCGACGTGCAGCGCCATTAATCCCCACGACACACCGCCTATCAGAATGATCCAGCCAACCAGATAAATAACCAGGGTCATCGTTTTCTCCCTTGTTCGATTCGACGGACGAACCGGGCTGCCCGCGATGGGAAGCGCCGCCGGCCGCCGACCGATCCGTCGACGCGTCTCGAGCCCGGTTCCGCAATGCCGCGCGAGCGGGACGGCCGAGCGCGATCAACGGCTCTATCGAGTAGCAGATTCCGCGCCCGCTCCGGCGTATGCTTCCATATAGGACGAGCTTGCCGCACATCAATTGCGCCACCTCAACCGGTGCGATGGTGAATGCGTCATGGCGGTTCGCGAATGGCACACTGTTAGACAGGCGTGCGTTGAGCCATGGAGGACATCATGGTGCGGACAGAACCCAGAATCATCGTGGCGGCAGTGGCCGTCTTCACGGCCTTGGCCGGCATGGGGGCCTATATCCGCGGGCTGATATTCGATAGTCCGGGCTTTCTTCGCTTTGGCGCGGTAGCGATGGTTGTCGGCGTCGCCTGTTTCGTCGTACTGCTGACGCCGCACCGCGGCGACGACGCCTAGCTCGCCGCGCCCTCGCTATCCGGCACCGCTTGAAGCGTTGAATGAGAAATCGGCGGGCGTTCGCTGCCGCCTCAAACGACCCACCACGCGAGCGCAGTGGTGACCAGCACCACGGCCCACGACGGCGCACGCCACCATCCGAGCAGCAGCAATGCGAACAGCACGAGCACGAAATCCGCGCCGCCGTGCACCGCGCTCGTCCACACCGGGTCGTAGAGCGCGGCGAGCAGAATGCCGACCACCGCGGCGTTGATGCCGGCCATCGCCCGGCGCATCGACGCGAACGCCCGCAAATGCCCCCATAGCGGCAGCGCCGCGCCGACCAGCAAAAACGACGGCAGAAAGATCGCCACCGTCGCGATCAGCGCGCCGCCGATCCCCGACGGCAGCCCCTTGCTGGCCGCGCCGAGAAAGGCCGCGAATGAAAACAGTGGACCCGGCACCGCTTGCGCCGCGCCATAACCGGCCAGGAATTCGTTGGTCGAGAGCCAGCCGCGCGGCACCACCACGGCTTGCAGCAACGGCAGCACCACATGGCCGCCGCCGAACACCAGCGAGCCGACGCGGTAAAAAGCCGCGAACAACTCGAGCGCATAGACGTGCAGCGACGCCGCCAACGCGGGCAGCCCGAACAGCAGCAGCACGAAGGCGAACAGACAGGCGAGAGCGCCGGCTTTCGTGCCGGGCATGCCGAGCGGCGCACCCGGCACCTCGGTGGAAGTTTTCAGGAACATCGCGCCGGCCATGCCCGCGACGGCGATCGACGCGATCTGTCCGTACGTCGCGCCGAGCATGACAACCGCCGCTGCCGCGCCGACGGCGATGGCCGCGCGCGCGCGGTCGGGACAGAGCGTGCGTCCCATCGACCACACCGCCTGGGCGACGACCGCCACCGCCGCGAGTTTGAGTCCGCGCAGCAGATGAAGCGAGGTTGCGTCGGCCAGATGCGTGAAGCCATACGCGAAGCCGACGAGCAGCACGACAGAGGGCAGCGTGAAGCCGAGCCACGCGGCGAGCGCACCGCCGATTCCGCCGCGCAGCCAGCCGATCGCGATGCCGACCTGGCTGCTGCCCGGTCCCGGTAAAAACTGGCACAACGCGACGATGTCGCTGAACGTGTGTTCGTCGAGCCAGCGGCGGCGCTTGACGAATTCGTCGCGGAAATAACCCAGATGCGCGGCTGGACCGCCGAACGAGGTCAGGCCGAGACGCAGAAAGATGAAGAGGAGCGCCCACGGCGACGTGCGCGCCGGCAGGGCGGCGGTTGACTCGGTGTCTGCAATGTTCATCGAATTGACTGAGCGGTGATCGTGCAAATGAGCGCCGGATGATTTCCATCTGAGCATATGAGCGTGAAGCGAGCGCCTGAGGATGGGCTGCTCAAAATACCACACCCCTCGCGGGTCACAACCGGCCACAACCGGCCACAAGCGGCCGCAAGCGGTAAGACAATCAAGACTGAATCTTGCCCGAGCCACCGCCTGTTATTTGCAACGACACGAGGCGCGCAAGCACGATAGCCGGATAGAGTTGGCCGACGAGGGCCTCGAAATTCGCGAGCGACCTGGCTATCGGCGCGATGGGCGTCACGTCGCCATATCCGGTCGTTGTCAGCGTGACGAAGCTGAAATACATCCATGTTGACCGGTCCGCCTGAAACTGCCCCGGAAGCACGCCGGCGAAGGCGCCGGGCACGTAGATGCTGACGAGCTGGTAGGCGTCGGCGCAAACGGCTCCCATCAGAATGTAGATAACGACAGCCCCGCGGACACGGTCGGCCGTCATCTTGCCGGGGCCGAACACTTCCATTCCGACGACGGCGCCGAGCAGGGCGAGCGAGAGGATCGCGGCTTCGTCGCGAATTGCGAGCGGCAGGCCGCTGGGCGACAACCATGCCGCCGCATGCGCGGCGGCAGCGACGAGCGCGACCAGCGAGAGCAACGCAAAGGACTTCGAGCGGCCCGATGCGGCCACCGCCCCACTGAAGAGCATGGCTGACAGCAGCACGTCCTGGATGATCCGGCCTGCTATCTCCGACGTGGTGAAAACCGGTACGACAAACACCGTGACGAGAAGCAGCGCCAGCAATATCGTCAGGCTGCTGCCGCGCAGCGGCGCGAAGCGTGTTTGCCATCGCCGCACGCATGCCATGGCGGTGCCGTTGCCTTGCTCTTTCGGGGTTCTATCCTTTTCCGTACCGTGCATTCGTGGACTCGTTCTGTCGCTTGTGCGTTGAGTGTTCGGCCAGGCAGATATTAGCCGGATACCGGCAAAGGGGTGTCGATAAAACGCCGAAGGTCACGCAGAAACACTATTGCATGTGCGCCGCTCGACGTCGCTCCATGCGTCGATCGGCTATGAACGCGCTTTCGGTGGCTCGAGCTGCGTGTATGACGGCAAGGCCGGCGTGCGGTACGAGTGGTAGCCGATCAGAACAGCTGATCGATGCCTGCCGTTACCGCCCGCCATCCGCAACCACGCCTGCTTCAGAACGAAAACGTCGTATTGAGCATGACGAGCCGCGCCTCGCCCACCGCGATGATCAGATTGCTGTTGCTCGACGGGTAGTACGTTTTGTCGAACACGTTCTTCACGTTGAGCTGCACGCGCGTCGGAATCTTGCCGAGCTTCGTTTCGTAGGCGGCGAACAGATCCGCGACCACGTAGCCCGGCAGCGTAAAGCTGTTTGCGGTGTCGCCGGGCCGCCGGCTGACCAGCCGGGCGCCTCCGCCGAAACGCCATTGCCCCGGCAGATACGGCAGCATCGTGTCGTACACGGCGAACACGCTGCCCGTATGGCGCGCGGCATTGACGAGGCGCGTGCCGTCGTCGCGGTCGGTGGCGTTCGTGTAGGCGTAGCTTGCAATCAGGTTGACGTGCCGCGTCAACTGGCCGGCGATATCGAGTTCGACGCCGCGCGAACGTGCGCTGCCGATTGTCGACGTGACATCGCCGTTAGTCACGGCAACATTGCTCTTGTCGATCTGATAGACCGCGAGCGTGCCCGTAATGCCGGGCTTCAAGTCGAATTTCAAGCCGGCTTCATAGACGCGGCCGCGCTCGGGCGCGAGCGGTTCGCTCACCTCGGTGGCGACGTTCGGCACGAACGACTTGCTGAAGTTCGCATACGCAGACAACGCCGGGGTCAGCTTATACACCAGCCCGAATTGCGGCAGCCACACTTGCCCGTGTGAATTGTCGGCGACGACGAACGGACGCCCGACACCCGACAGCTGCTGCCAGTTTTCCCAGCGCACCCCGGCGACCGCAATCAGGCGGTCGGTCAGATGCACTGTGTCCTGCGTGATCAGCGAATACGTGTGAACCTTCGAGAGACTGTCGCTTTGCGTCGCGCTCGGCGTGCCGCCCGCCGCGAGCGTGCCGTAGACCGGGTCGAACAGATCGAATCCGGAGACGGCCTTGCCGCGGATCGTGTCGCCACGGAACGAGCGCTGGCGTTCGTACTCGCCGCCCACATAGACTTCGTGACGCATGCCCGCGAGACTCAGATCGCCGACGGCGCCGATCGTCGCGATCTCGTCGGAATCGTTGCGGCCGAGGTTCGCGTCCGACGAGCGGCTCATGATGCCGGTCGTGCTGTTGAACGCGGTCGCGCGTGTCAGATACTGATCGTAGCGGTCACGGCTCCATCCGTAAGTGGCCCGCATGCGCCACTGATCGGAGAAGCGGTGTTCGAGCCTGGCCCGCAGCGTCTCCTGCAAGCCCGAACTTTGCGCCCACGCTTCTTCGTAGCGTGTGTAGCGCAGCGCGTCGTCCGGATGACCGTTCACGAGCACCGTGCCGCGGTCGAACGGCGTCGTGTAGTCCACGTATTGATAGCTCACGTCGATCGACGTATTCGCATCGTGCCACGACAGCGACGGCGCGATCAGCGCGTCGCGCTCGCGCCCGAAGCTGCGCCAGTAACGCGCGGTGTTGTATTCGCCGGTCAGGCGGAAGGCCAGCGTGCCGCCCGCGACCTGGCCCGGCTGCCCGATCGGGCCGGTGAGGTCGAAGCGGGTGCCGCTGCCGCGGTGGCTGGTGTAAGTCGCCGAGACCGAGCCCTGCAGCGTGTCTTCCGGTTTGCGCGTGATCATGTTGATCACGCCGCCGGGCTCCTGAATTCCGTATAGCAGCGAAGCCGGCCCCTTCAACACCTCGACGCGATCGATCGTCGCCAGATAGCTGTGCAGGATCGGCGAGCGGATGCCGTCGACGAGGATCGAGCCGTCGTCGTTCGAACCGAAACCGCGCTTGAGGAACGCGTCGCGCGTGCCGCCCAGCGTATTGGTCTGCGTGATACCGCTGACGTTGCCCAGCACGTCGTCGAGACTCTGTGCCTGCTGATCCTGCATCACGCTCGAACTGACGACCGCCACCGATTGCGGAATCTCGCTGATCTTGCGCTCGACGCCGCTAGATGTTTCGCTGGTGAGCGGCCGGTAACCGACCGTCGGCTCGACGACCGGCGAGGAGTGCACGGAGACCGCGGGCAGTTCTTTCGGGGTAGCCGGTTGGTCGCCGCCGGCATCGGGTATGGCGGCGATCGCTGCGTGCGCCGTGGCGGCGCACATCAGGAAGGCGGTGCGCAGGTTGATATGGAAACGGCGGTGACGGCCGTGGCGGCCAGGGAGCGCGGAGGTTCGCAGAAAACGCATGTGTCAGGAGACGGCACGCCAACCCGCGCGCGGACGCAGCAAGGTAGATGTAGCAACGTACAAGGGTAGTGAAAGATGCCGAAGCTTAATGTAAATGCGAATCGTTATCAATAATTCTTTAAAAAATGGGAGGTGTCGTGCAGAAGAAACGGGTCAACCGCGATGCGGTCCGACGATGCCGAGCTTCGAGATGCGCCGGTACAAGGTCGCGCGTGAGATACCCAAAGCCTGGGCGGCGGCGTTGGGCCGCCATTGATGGCGCGTAAGCGCGTCGGAAATCCGCGCGCGCTCGTCGCTTGGGTCGTCCTGCGTGCTGGCGTGCGGGTGTGCGTTCGCTTTCGTGTGCATCAGTGTGCGATTGCCCGTGGTCTCAGGCTCCAGCACCGCCGCGATATCCGGCGCGACGTGCCGCAACTCCACGCGGGAGGAATCGCAAATCGCGCATGCATAGCGCAGCACATTGCGCAGCTGGCGAATATTGCCCGGCCAGTTGAACGCGGCCAGACGGTCGGCCAGACGGGCATCGAGCGTGAGCACGTGACCGGCCATTTGCGCTTCCTCGTCGAATACCGCTTCGATGACGTCGCGAATGTCCGCACGCTCGCGCAACGGCGGCATCGCCAGACTCGCGCCGCTTAGCCGGTAGTAGAGATCCTCGCGGAACGATCCCTCGGCGACCATCTGCGCAAGATCGCGGTGGGTCGCGCAGATCACGTCGAGGTCGACGCGCACGGGCGCATCGCCGCCGAGCGGCATGACTTCGCCTTCGGCCAGCACACGCAGCAGGCGCGTTTGCAGATTGAGCGGCATATCGCCGATTTCATCGAGAAACAGCGTGCCGGTATGCGCTTGCGCGATCTTGCCGCGCGCGCCGCGGCTGCGCGCGCCGGTGAACGCGCCGGGCGCATAGCCGAACAGTTCGCTCTCGATCAGCGATTCGGGGATCGCGCCGCAATTCACCGCGATGAACGGCCGCGTGCGCCGCGTGCCTGCATCGTGCAGCGCGTGCGCGAACACTTCCTTGCCGACGCCGGTCTCGCCGAGAATCAGAATCGGCAGCTGCTTGCCGACGACGCGCAACGCCACCGCCGCGTTGCGTGCAATGCGTTGGTCCGCGCTGTGCAGAAAACGGCCGAGCGCGCCGATCTGCAGATCGTTGTGCGAAGCCGTTTGCGGCGAACCCGCGACGCTGTCCGCGACGCAGGCTGTTCTGCGTGAGACGCGCTTGAGCGGCGCGCGAATGCGCGCGTACAGCGTCGAGCCGGTCGCGCGCAGACGCAGGCCGACGATCGCATCGGTGCGCGCAACGTCATGCAGATGCACATCGGACGTATCGAACACATCGTCGATATGACGCGGGCCGTTCAGCGCGGGAATGCACTCGCGCGCCTTGCGATTGGCGGCGACCAGGTTGCCGCATTCGTCGAAGGCGATCAGCACTTCGGGCTGCGCCTCGACAAAGTTGCGGCTCGCGTGGCCGAACAGAATCCAGTGCTGCGTGGTTTGATTGAGGAAGTAACCGTCCTCGATCAGCCCGGCGCTTTGCCGCACGAGTTGAAACACGAGCCGCTGACTGTCGCGGTTATCCGGCGACTGCACCGCGGACGCGTCGAGCACGCCGATCATCTCGCCGGTCGGCGCGAAAATCGGTGCGGCGCTGCAAGTCAGCGTCGTGAAGGCCGCGCGAAAATGGTCGGTCTTGTGCACGGTGATCGGCGCGAGATCGGTCAGCACATTCGCGACGCCACACGTGCCTTCCTCGCGTTCCGACCAGCACGAGCCGATGTACAGGCCCGCATGCTTGAAGTCGCCGCGGCGCTCGCGGTCGATCCGGTAATCGATCGTGACGCCGTGCGCGTCGGTGAGCATCACGCAATAGTCGGCCACGCGAATCATGTCGTGCAGGCGCGTCAGGCACTGGCCCGATGCGCGTAAAAACGCTTCCTGCCTGCCCTGCACCTCGCGCAATTCCGCCGACGTAAGCACGCGCGGTCCGATCACGGCGCCAGGATCGAGCCGGTACTGTTCGAACGAACGCTGCCACGACGAAACGAGGCGTGCGGAATCGGCGGGCGCCGGCAGCCGTCCTTCGATGGCGCCGCGCACGCGGTCGATGTGCTGGGTCTGCGAAACGTAAGGCATGGCCGGCTCCAGTCGAGCGACGCACAGTGAGTTCAGGCTGTTCTTGTAGCACATCCGGCTTGATCAATCACACTGCAATGCAGCACGCGAGACGCGTGAGACGTTCGTCTCACGCACCCTTGAGACGGCTTGTCTCATGCGTGATATTCAAGCGTGGAAAGGCTTTGCGCTTTGTTTGCGGGCCATGAGTTCGCGCCCGCATCGTCGCAACGCATAGGCTTGAGACGCCGCGCAGGTTGCGTTGCACGGCGTTTTTCAACGGCATCAAACACGGAATTTGTGCTTTCAGCCCTTTAAACAGGGCACTTTCCGAGCGCGCTCACCGTTCGCCGAGCAAATTGGCATAGCCTTTGCAGTGTCCTGCGTAAGACACAGGCGCCGTCGCTCGAACACGGCGCTCTTATACGAGTCCGCGCACGACGCGGGCAGGAGACAAGCACAGTGCCATCACCCGTCACCGTCGGTGTAATCGCGAACCCCGCCTCGGGTCGCGACATTCGCCGCCTCACCACGTATGCGTCGGTGTTTCCGACCGCCGAAAAAGCCAACATGGTCGTGCGCCTGCTCGCCGGACTCGGCGTGCTCGGCGTGGATCGCGTGCTGACGCTGCGCGATCGGACCGGCGTCGCCGCGTTGCTGCTGCGCGCGCTCGACACGCATGCGGCGGTCGCCGCGCAACAGCGCTGGCCGGAAGTCGACTTCATCGAGCAGCCGATCACGGATAGCGTGAGCGACACCCATGCAGGCGTTACAGCCATGCTGCAGGCGGGCGTCGAACTGATCGCCGTGCTGGGCGGCGACGGCACGCATCGCGCGGTTGCCGCACATTGCGGCAAGGTGCCGTTGCTGACGTTGTCGACCGGCACCAATAACGCGTTTCCCGATCTGCGCGAGGCGACGATCGCGGGCCTCGCCGGCGCATTGCTCGCCTCGGGCGCGGTGCCGCCCGAGGTGGCGCTCACGCGCAACAAGCGCCTCGTGGTGCGCTGTGTCGATGGGCCGCATCGCGGCCGTGAAGAAATCGCGCTGGTCGACGTGTGCGTGAGCCGGCAACGCTTCGTCGGCGCGCGAGCCGTGTCCGATCCGGCCGATATCGAAACGCTCTTTCTCACCTTCGCCTCGCCTGACGGCATCGGCTTGTCGTCGATCGGCGGCGCGTGGGCGCCGGTCGAACGCACGGCGTCGCATGGCTTGCATCTGCGTTTCGCGCGGCCCGGCGAATCCGGCGTGCCGCTCGTCGCGCCGATTGCGCCGGGCCGCGTCGAGCGCGTGTTGATGCGCGCGTGCGAGCGTTTCGAAGTCGGCGTATGGACGCCGCTCGACACCGGCCACGGCACGCTCGCTTTCGACGGCGAGCGCGAAATCGAACTGGAGCGCGGCGACCGTTATGAAATCGCGCTCGACTGGGAAGGGCCGCTCACCGTCGACGTCGAACGCACGCTGCGTTATTCGGCGTCGCGGCAACTCGTGCGGGAGGTGGCGAACGTGGCCGCGCATCAAAAGTAGTGTGGTTGGTCAGTAAGCAAACCCATGCTGTTACGTAAAAGGAGACACACCATGTCGGTTTCAAGTGATTTGAGCAAGGACGAACTGCTGAAGG
The DNA here is from genome assembly GCA_035636295.1 of Paraburkholderia sp. Classification (GTDB taxonomy): domain Bacteria; phylum Pseudomonadota; class Gammaproteobacteria; order Burkholderiales; family Burkholderiaceae; genus Paraburkholderia. The sequence goes on along the minus strand of DASPZL010000305.1, from coordinate 508 downwards.
CGTATCGCATGATGCGCACGATCCGTGAGTTCGAGGAGCGGCTGCATATCGAATTCGCGACCGGCGAAATTCCCGGCTTCGTGCATCTGTACGCGGGCGAAGAGGCGTCGGCGGCCGGCACGATGCTCCATCTGAACGACGCGGACTATGTGGCGACCACGCACCGCGGTCACGGCCATTGCATCGCCAAGGGCGTCGACGTGCGCGGCATGATGGCTGAAATCTACGGCCGCAAGACCGGCGTGTGCCACGGCAAGGGCGGCTCAATGCATATCGCCGATCTGTCGAAGGGCATGCTCGGCGCGAACGGCATCGTCGGCGCGGGCGGGCCGCTGATTTGCGGCGCGGCGCTCGCGGCGAAGTACAAGAAGTCGGGCGGCGTGGGCGTGTGCTTTTTCGGCGACGGCGCGTCGAATCAGGGCGTGATTTTCGAGTCGATGAACCTGGCTTCGGTGTGGCGCCTGCCGGCGATTTTCGTCGCGGAGAACAACGGCTATGCGGAAGCGAC
>DASPZL010000304.1:0-12005 GCA_035636295.1 Paraburkholderia sp. | reverse complement strand
CTCGCCGAACAGAAGCTGCAAATGGACCACGTGCACACGTTCGCGGACGGCATCGCATCGCTCGGTCCGGTCACGCACGTGCGTTTCAATATCTTCCCGGACGGCGGCGTGTCGCGCCTGCGCTTGTGGGGCGAGATCGCATAACGGAGCCGCGTCGATGAAGACATTGCAGATGGAGCGTCTGACACGGACGGCTTTCGCGCCGTTCGGCGACGTGATCGAAGTGGACGGCGCACGCCATTTCGCGATCAACGGCGGCACGACCGAGCGCTATCACGACCTCGCCAACGTCGACGTGACGGAGAACGGCGGCCGGCCGCTAATCAACCTGTTCCGCGCGCAACCGCGTGCGTTGCCGGTCGATATCACGATGATGGAGCGGCATCCGCTCGGCAGCCAGGCTTTCCTTCCCTTAACGGCGCGGCGCTATCTGGTCGTGGTCGCGCCGGCCGGCGAGTTTGATCCGGGGCGGATGCGCGCGTTTTGGAGCGACGGCTGGCAGGGCGTGAACTACGCGAAAGGCGTCTGGCATCATCCGCTGCTGGCGCTCGACGAGGTGAGCGATTTCGTGGTGGTCGATCGTGGCGGCGAGCAGCCCAATTGCGACGAACTGACGTTGGAAGAGCCATGGCGGCTCATGTTTGAAGCGAACGCCGAACTGGTGGAATAGGGCGAGACGCCTAGGCCCGCAGCCGCGTCGCGGACGCAAAAAGACCCGCCCGATTCACATCGGCCGGGTCTTTTTTTGCCTGCCGGACCGCGCACCCCGACGCGGCCCAAGTCGCGTCAATGCTTGCGATGCGGGCAATTTTCCTTGGTGCACGCGCCGTATAGCGCCAACGCGTGTTCCTGCAGCTTGAAGCCGCGTTCCTTCGCGATGGACTGTTGACGGTTCTCGATTTCGGAGTCGAAAAATTCTTCGACGAGCCCGCAATCGAGGCACACGAGGTGGTCGTGATGCGACCCTTCGTTCAATTCGAACACCGCCTTGCCCGATTCGAAATTGCTGCGCGACAGCAAGCCCGCCTGCTCGAATTGCGTGAGCACCCGATACACGGTGGCAAGGCCGATATCGAGTTCTTCGTGCAACAGGTTGCGGTAGACGTCTTCGGCGGTCAGGTGGCGCACCGGGCTGTGCTGGAAAATCTCAAGGATTTTGAGGCGCGGAAGGGTCGCCTTGAGCCCGATATTCTTGAGATCGGTTGGATTGGTCATGACAAGGGATCCCTAGAGTACAATGCTGGGCTCTCATAGTAATGTGTTTTTGCCGTTCTGGTCATCTTCGATGGAATGAAACTCGCGCGGCTCGTCAGTGAGCCCGCACGGTGAGTGAAATGATTTCAAAATCTCAATTGATCTACCGGGGGAGCCGCATGCGGGGTACCTTGATCGCTGTTGCGACTGTCGCGGTTCTTGCCGGATGTTCCACTTACGACAGCCTGACGCAGCGCATTGCCCAAAGCATTACGCCGTACCGGATCACGGTGGTGCAAGGCAATTTCGTCTCGAAAGAAGCGGCTGCGCAGATGCAGGTCGGCATGTCCCGCGCGCAGGTGCGCCAGTTGCTCGGCACGCCGCTCCTGACCGACATGTTCCACGCGGACCGCTGGGACTACGTGTTCTATTTCAAACGCGGCTCGACTAACGTCGTGCAGCAACGCGACTTCGTGATCATGTTCGCGGGCGACCGCGTCGCCAGCTGGACAGGCGGCGAGGATCTGCCGTCCAACCTCGAGTTACTGGCTGAAATCGACGGCGACAAGCGCGGCAAGAAGGCCGTGGCGCCGAACGTGGCTGGCAATGCTGGTGGCGCGAGCGCGCCGGCCGCCGCCGCTGCGGCGCCGATCACTGTGGACACCACCACGCGCTCGCCGTCCGTCGAGGGCGCTGCCGCGGTGGCCGCACCGTCCACCGACGCCAATGCGGAAGCCGCGCAAGCCGCCAATCGTGCGACCAATGCGGTGCAATCGCCGTCGGGCAATACGCCGTCTTCCGTGCGCGCCACGGCGCCGACCGCGAACGCCGGCGGCATACCGCAACAAGGCCCAACGGCCCCGGGTCAGCCGCAGTTCCAGTTCCACCGTCCGCCGCCGCCGCAGGCGCAGGGCACGCAGAGCAGTCCGGTGGGACCGACTGGCTCGCAAAGCGGCAACAGCGGCCCGGCGTACAACGCGCCGCTGACGACTCCGTCTCCGTCGACTTCGGGAACGAGCGAGTAAGCAGGCTGTCCGTGTCTTAAGATGGGCATGGCGGACGCGCGCCGCGCACGGGAACGGCGCCGTGCGTGGCGCCCGTCGGATTTTCCACTTTTTCCGTGATACGCGGCGCCGGGGCGTGCTGCCCGCCGCCGCTTTCTCCCGCACTTGCCGGGTTTTGCCTTTCGAACCCTCGTAGCCATGAAAATTGCCATTGCTGGCGCATCGGGCCGTATGGGCCGCATGCTCATCGAAACCGTCCTCAACGATCCTGACGCCACGCTGTCCGGCGCGCTCGACCGTGCGGGCTCCCCGCAACTCGGTCAGGACGCCGGCGCGTTTCTCGGCAAACAGACGGGCGTCGCGCTTACCGACGACATCGAACGCGTGTTCGCTGACTCCGACTATCTGATCGACTTCACGCGCCCCGAAGGCACGCTGATGCATCTCGAAGCGGCACAGCGCCACAACGTGAAAATGGTGATTGGCACGACCGGGTTCGACAACGAGCAGAAAGCGCAATTGCGCGCCGCGTCGGACAAGATTGCCATCATGTTTGCGTCGAACATGAGCGTCGGCGTGAACGTCACGCTGAAGCTGCTCGAATACGCCGCCAAGCATTTCGCCACCGGCTACGACATCGAAATCATCGAGGCGCATCACCGCCACAAAGTCGATGCGCCGTCCGGCACGGCGTTGACCATGGGCGAAGTGATCGCCGGCGCGCTCGGCCGTAATCTCGACGACTGCGCCGTCTACAGCCGCGAAGGCGTGACCGGCGAGCGCGATCCGTCCACGATCGGTTTCTCGGCGATTCGTGGCGGCGACATTGTCGGCGACCATACGGTGCTGTTCGCGGGCATCGGCGAGCGCATCGAAATCACGCACAAATCGGCGAGCCGCTTGTCATACGCGCAAGGCGCGCTTCGTGCTGTGCATTTTCTCGAAGGCCGCAAAACCGGTTTCTTCGACATGCAGGACGTGCTCGGCCTGCGTTGAGCATCTGGCAAGGGCGCGCTGCGTTGCCGCGCCCGATGTGTCCCTGAAATCACTTTCCCATGGCGAGGTCAGATGGCAGGCAGCAGCGGCATCATCCATTACCTGCAAACCAGTGACGCGATCACGCATGGCGTCGCCTATGTGCTGCTGGCCATGTCGATTGCGAGCTGGAGCTTTCTGATCGTCAAAAGCTGGATTCTCACCCGCGCGAAACGTCAGGCGGCGCGCGCCATTGCGCAGTTCTGGCAGGCGCCCACGTTGTCCGAAGGCGTCGCGGCATTGAAGCGTGTGGACCGCGAGCGTGTCTTCGCGCCGCTCGCCGACGCGGCGCTTCACGCCGCCGAAGTGGACATTCCGGGCGCGCTGCTCGCCCGCGTCGAGCGTAGCGAGCGGGTGCTGCGAGCACTGCGCCAGGCGCTCAATGCGTCGCAGCGGCGGCTCGAATTCGGTCAGGTGCTGCTGGCCTCGGTGGGCAGCACGGCGCCCTTCGTCGGCCTGCTCGGCACCGTTTGGGGCATCTATCACGCGCTCGGCAGCATTGCGGCGAGCGGCCAGGCGCAGATCGAGAACGTCGCCGGCCCGGTCGGCGAGGCGCTCATCATGACCGCCTTCGGTCTCGTGGTCGCGATTCCCGCCGTGCTTGCGTATAACGTGCTCGGGCGCCTCGTGCGGCAATTGTCGGAGGAGCTCGACGGCTTCGCGCACGATCTGCACGCGTACGTGTGCGCGCCGGCCGAGCAGGCTCACGCCCCGCTGCGAGTCCAGCAGGCCCCGACTCACTAAGCGCGTTGCTCCAAGCGAAGGAGGCGACATGGCATTCGGCGGACTCGAGAAAAAGCAGACGGCCGCGCCGATGGCCGAGATCAACATGACGCCGCTGATCGACGTGATGCTGGTGCTGCTGGTGATTTTTATCATTACCGCGCCTTTATTCACGCACGCAATCCGGCTCGATTTGCCGAAGGTGGCGGCAGCGCCCGCCCGGCAAACGCCGCAAACCATTTCGCTTTCCATTGACGCCGCCGGCAAGCTGTATTGGGACAGCAAGCCGATCACGCTCACGCAGATGCGCGCGCAGTTCGCCGAGGCCGGCAAAGCGGCCGAGCAGCCGGAGATTCATCTGCGCGCCGAACGCTCCACGCGTTACGAAGTGATCGCCCAGGTGATGGGCGCGGCGCAGCAGGCCGGCCTCGAGCGCATCGGGTTTGTGACCGATCCGCCGCCGGCCGCGAGCCCGAAGTGACGATGTAACGACTAATGCGAGGCCGAGCGGAGCCGCTCCCCGCGCCAAGCCCGGTCCCCACGCCACGCGGCGCACCCGTCCGCGAACGGTATAATCAGCCCTTTCCCCTGCAGAAGGGGAAACGACGCCATTTCATCCAGCAGAGCACCAAGCGGCCGGTGCGAAAGCACCGAACCCAGCGACACCATCACACCATGCACGAAAAATACGTTCCCTCCGACGTCGAATCCGCCGCGCAAGGGCAATGGCGCGCCATCGACGCGTACAAGACGACGGAAACCACCAGCAAGCCCAAGTTCTATTGCGTCTCGATGCTGCCGTACCCGTCGGGCAAGCTGCACATGGGGCACGTGCGCAACTACACGATCAACGACGTGATGTACCGCTATTTGCGGATGAACGGCTACAACGTGCTGATGCCGATGGGTTGGGACGCGTTCGGCATGCCGGCGGAAAACGCCGCGATGGCGAACCACGTGCCGCCGGCCCAATGGACCTACGACAACATCGCCTACATGAAGAGGCAGATGCAGTCGATGGGTCTCGCGATCGACTGGTCGCGTGAAATCGCCACCTGCAGCCCCGATTACTACAAGTGGAACCAGTGGCTGTTCCTGAAAATGCTCGAGAAGGGCATCGCGTACAAGAAAACCGGCACCGTCAACTGGGACCCGGTCGATCAGACCGTGCTCGCCAACGAGCAGGTGATCGACGGCCGCGGCTGGCGCTCGGGCGCGCTGGTCGAAAAGCGCGAAATTCCGATGTACTACATGCGCATCACGCAGTACGCGGACGAACTGCTGAACGACCTCGAAGGCCTCGGTTGGCCCGAGCGCGTCAAGATCATGCAGCAGAACTGGATCGGCAAGAGCTTCGGCGTGAACTTCGGCTTCCCGTATGAAATCGACGGCGAACAGAAGCTCCTGCGCGTGTTCACCACGCGCGCCGACACGATCATGGGCGTGACTTTCGCCGCGATCGCCGCCGAGCATCCGCTCGCCACGCGTCTCGCGAAAGACAAGCCGGAACTGCAGGCCTTCATCGAGGAATGCAAGCGCGGCGGCGTGGCTGAAGCCGACGTCGCGACGATGGAAAAGAAGGGCATGGCCACCGGCTTCTACGTCACGCATCCGTTGACGCAGGAACAGGTGGAAGTGTGGATCGGCAACTATGTGCTGATGAGCTACGGCGAAGGCGCGGTGATGGGCGTGCCGGCGCACGACGAGCGCGACTTCGCGTTCGTGAAGAAATACGGTCTGCCGATCAAGCAGGTGGTGGCCGTTGAAGGCAAGGAATTCTCGACCGACGCCTGGCAAGAATGGTACGGCGAGAAGAACGGCACGCTGATCAACAGCGGCAAGTACGACGGCCTCGGCTACGATCAGGCGGTCGACGCGATCGCCGCCGATCTGAAGGAACTCGGCCTCGGCGACAAGCAGATCACGTGGCGTCTGCGTGACTGGGGCGTGTCGCGCCAGCGTTACTGGGGCACGCCGATTCCGATCATCCACTGCCCGGCGTGCGGCGACGTGCCGGTGCCGGAAAAAGACCTGCCGGTGGTGCTGCCGGAAGACCTCGTGCCGGACGGCACGGGCAACCCGCTCGCCAAGTCGGAAGCATTCGTGAACTGCACGTGCCCGACCTGCGGCGGCGCGGCGAAGCGCGAAACCGACACGATGGACACCTTCGTCGATTCGGCCTGGTACTTCTATCGCTATGCGGCGCCGGACGCGAAGACCATGGTCGACGAGCGCACCGATTACTGGGCGCCGATGGACCAGTACATCGGCGGGATCGAACACGCGATTCTGCACCTGTTGTACTCGCGCTTCTGGGCGAAGGTGATGCGCGACATGGGTCTGGTCAACTTCGGCGAACCGGCCAGGAATCTGCTCACGCAGGGCATGGTGCTCAACGAAACCTACTACCGCGAAAACGAAGCGGGCAAGAAGACCTGGTACAACCCGGCCGACGTGACCGTGTCGTTCGACGACAAGGGCCGCCCGGTCGGCGCGATCCTGAACGCGGACGGCCAGCCGGTGGTGCTCGGCGGCGTCGAGAAGATGTCGAAATCGAAGAACAACGGCGTCGATCCGCAGTTGCTGATCGATCAGCACGGCGCGGACACCGCGCGTCTGTTCGTGATGTTCGCCGCGCCGCCCGAGCAGCAGCTCGAATGGTCCGGTTCGGGCGTGGAAGGCGCGAGCCGCTTCCTGCGCCGCGTGTGGAGCTTCGGTCACGGGAACGAAGCAGCGTTGCGCGCGGGCGGCAAGTTCGACGCCGCGCAACTCGGCGAAACCGACAAGGCGCTGCGCCGCGAGATCTACAGCGTGCTGAAGCAGGCCGACTTCGACTACCAGCGTTTGCAGTACAACACGGTCGTGTCGGCGGCGATGAAGATGCTCAACGCGCTCGACAGCGCGAAGGGCGCCCAGCCAGGCGTGCTGCGCGAAACCTACGGCGTGATGCTGCGCGTGCTGTACCCGGTCGTGCCGCACCTGACGTTCCAGCTCTGGCAGGAACTCGGTTACGCCGGCGAATTCGGCTCGTTGCTCGACGCGCCGTGGCCGAAGGTCGACGAGAAGGCGCTCGAACAGGCCGAGATCGAACTCGTGCTGCAGGTGAACGGCAAGGTGCGCGGCGCGCTGACGGTGGCGAAAGACGCCTCGCGTGAAGCGGTCGAACAGCTCGCGGCCGCTCACGAGATGGTCGCGAAGTTCAGCGAAGGCAAGGCGCCGAAGAAGATCGTCGTGGTGCCGGGCCGCCTCGTGAACGTGGTCGTTTGACGATCCGCCAAAACATGACAGCAGACATGACGCCGGCGCGTGCGGCGGCGCTTGTCCGCGCTGTGCAATCTACTGCGAACCAGGAGCCAATGTGACTCGCAGATCGTTTTTGACGCTGGCTTGCAGCGTGTTGATGTTGTCCGCCTGCGGCTTCCAGTTGCGCGGCCAGCAGGACTACGCGTTCAAACGCCTCTACATCGCCGGCGCCACGCCGGCGGCGGCCGCGCGGCTCGAGCGCATGGTGCAAGGCGGTAGCGACACGGTGGTGGTCAAGTCGCCCGCGAACGCGGACGCGACGCTGCGGATCACGGAAGGCCGCGGCACCAGCACGCTGACGCTGAACTCACTGGGCGTGGTCGAAGAGTATCAATTGAATTTCTCGATGGGCTATACGCTGACCGGCAAGGACGGCACGCTGCTGATTCCGCCGAGCATGATCGCGCTGAACCGCGCGATGACCTATAGCGATCAGTATTCGCAAGCCAAGGCGGCTGAATCCGACATTCTTTTCGCGGACATGGAAACCGACGCGATCGACCAGCTCACGCGGCGTCTGGCGGTCGTGAAGTCGCTGCATCCGGCGCCGGGCCAGGAAGTGCCGGCGGTTGCGCCGCGTGCGCCGTTGCCGCCGCCGCCGCTGTGAGCGTCGTATTTCGATTGATTTGCCGCACCTGTTCAACCTCGCGGATCGGTAGCCATGCAACTGCGACTTGACGCGCTCGAAGCGCATCTCGCCAAGGGACTCGCCGGACTGTACGTCGTGTACGGCGACGAGCATCTGCTCGCGCAGGAAGCGTGCGACCGGATTCGCGCCGCCGCGCGCGCGGCCGGTTTCACGGACCGCTCCGTGTTCACCGTCGAGCGTGGTTTCGACTGGAGTTCGCTGCTGGGCGCGAGTCAGTCGATGTCGCTGTTCGGCGACCGTCAACTGGTCGAGTTGCGCATTCCGTCGGGCAAACCGGGCAAGGAAGGCGCGGATGCGCTGAAGGCGCTTGCCGCCGCAGTCAACGATGACGTGCTGACGATGATCACGCTGCCTCGGCTCGATGCGGCCACGCAAAAGTCCGCGTGGTTCACGGCGCTGGCGGACGCGGGCGTTGCGCTGAAGATCGATCCGGTCGAGCGGGCGCAATTGCCGAATTGGGTGGGGCAGCGGCTTGCGGCGCAGGGCCAACGTGTCGCCGCCGGTGAGGAAGGGCGGCGCGCGCTGGCGTTTATTGCCGAGCGCGTGGAAGGCAATCTGCTCGCCGCGCATCAGGAAATCCAGAAACTCGGGCTGCTGTATCCGGCCGGTGCGCTGAGCTTTGAGCAGGTTCAGGACGCCGTGCTGAACGTCGCCCGTTACGACGTTTTCAAGCTGAACGAAGCGATGCTGGCCGGTGATGTCGGCCGCCTGTCACGCATGCTCGACGGCTTGCGCGGCGAAGGCGAGGCCGCTGTGCTGGTGCTGTGGGCAGTCGTGGAAGAAGTGCGAACGCTGTTGCGGATCAAGCGCGGCGTCGCGGCGGGCAAGCCGCTTGCCATGCTGGTGCGCGAGAACCGCGTGTGGGGGCCGCGTGAGCGGCTGATCGGGCCGGCGCTCTCGCGTGTCACCGAGAGCGCGCTGGAAAAGGCGCTCGCCTTGGCGGCGCGGCTGGATCGGCAGGTGAAGGGTTTGTCGGGCGGCACGCCGGGCAATCATCGCAACGATCCGCCGCCCGATCCGTGGAACGGCCTGTTCGAACTGGCCATGACAGTGGCTGCGCCGAAAAGCTCGCCCGTGCCTCCGGTTCGACCTCGGCCAGGCTCTGTTGTACCGGCACGAAGGCCCGCCTGAACTGCAACGCCAGCGGCTCGGCGGTCTGCGAAAGTAGACCGGGCAATCGTGGGATGGTCGGCGCCAGTGTTCAGGTGAATGCGCAAGCCCGTCAGAATAACAAGCCCACCAGGAAGCCAGCCAAGGTCAGCGTGTGCAAGCGTTGGTCGCGTCGGCGTGATGGGCAACCCGGCTGCGGCAGCAAGCAAAGCGCCTTCGCCCGACTTACAATTGCTTCATCTTTCGCTAATTCTGCCTGTCCGCCGCGCGCCGATGTGCGGCGGCACCACGAGAATCACCATGGATATCGACCAGTACATGACCGACCTCGGCCGTCGCGCCCGCCAGGCTTCGCGGGCGATGGCGCGGGCGTCGACGGCGGTGAAAAACGCCGCGCTCGCGGCCGTTGCACAGGCTATCGAACGCGATGCCGCGCTGCTGAAAGAAGCCAATGCGCGCGACGTCGTGCGGGCTCGCGAGAAAGGACTCGACGCCGCGTTCATTGACCGTCTGACGCTGTCGGACAAAGCGCTGAAGACGATGGTGGAAGGCCTAAGGCAAGTTGCCGCGCTGGCCGATCCGATCGGCGAGATCAGCAATCTGAAGTACCGGCCGAGCGGGATTCAGGTCGGACAGATGCGCGTGCCGCTGGGTGTGATCGGCATCATTTACGAATCGCGTCCGAACGTGACAATCGACGCGGCGGCTTTGTGTTTGAAGTCGGGCAACGCGACGATTCTGCGCGGCGGTTCGGAAGCGCTCGAATGCAACACGGCGCTGGCCAAGCTGATCGGCGAAGGGCTGGAAGCGGCCGGTTTGCCGCAGGACGCGGTGCAAGTGGTGGCCACGTCGGATCGCGCGGCGGTCGGCAAGCTGATCACGATGACCGAATACGTCGACGTGATCGTGCCGCGCGGCGGCAAGAGCCTGATCGAGCGCCTGATGAACGAAGCGCGCGTGCCGATGATCAAGCACCTCGACGGCATCTGCCACGTGTACGTGGACGATCGCGCGGATATCGCGAAGGCGCTGACCGTCTGCGACAACGCCAAGACGCACCGCTACGGCACCTGCAACACGATGGAAACGCTGCTCGTCGCGCGGGGCATTGCGGCTGAAGTGTTGCCGCCGCTCGGCAAGCTGTACCGCGTCAAGGAAGTCGAACTGCGGGTGGACGCGGCGGCGCGCGCGGTGCTGGCGGCAGCCGGCGTCGGCCCGCTCGTCGATGCCACCGAAGAAGACTGGCGCACCGAATATCTCGCGCCGGTGCTGGCGATCAAGGTGGTGGACGGCCTCGATGCGGCGATCGATCACATCAACACGTACAGCTCGCAGCACACCGACGCGATCGTCACAGAAGACTACGACCGCGCGATGCGCTTCCTGCGCGAAGTCGATTCGGCCAGCGTGATGGTCAATGCGTCGACGCGTTTCGCTGACGGTTTCGAGTTCGGTTTGGGCGCGGAAATCGGCATCTCGAACGACAAGTTGCACGCGCGCGGGCCTGTCGGTCTCGAAGGGCTGACGTCGTTGAAATACGTCGTGCTGGGGCATGGGGAAGGCCGGCAATAACACCCGCCATCTTCGGGCCGTAATCGCTGCACCGGGGAGCGCACACGCTTTCCGTCCAAGGCGCCGGAAAGAGCGCCGATCTCCACACTAACAAAGCCGCACAAGGATCGCTGATGCTTTGGGTAAAAACGTTTCACATCGTTCTGATTGCTTCCTGGTTTGCCGGCCTGTTCTATTTGCCGCGCATCTTCGTCAATCTGGCGATGGAGACGGAGCCCGCCGCAACTGTGCGATTGCTGATCATGGCGCGCAAGCTGTTCCGCTTCATGACTTTCATTGCCGTGCCGGCGCTCGCGTGCGGATTGTGGCTGTGGCTGGCGGTGGGCATTGGCCGCGGGCAGGGCTGGATTCACGCGAAGGTTGGCGTGGTCGTGCTGCTGATCCTCTACCACGCGTATTGCGGCGTGTTGCTGCGGACTTTCGAGCGCGGGGAAAACCGCCGCACGGACAAGTGGTATCGGATGTTCAATGAACTGCCGGTGCTGGGAATGTTGGCGGCGGTGGCGTTGGTGGTAATTAAGCCATTTTAAATAAATAGGAATAGTCTTATTTATTTCTGATTTTATGATTCTGGCTAATCGTGCGGCCGGTATTCTGTTAGATGATGTAGGTCAATAATCGGCGACTTGCCAGGTGATATTTGCTGGCGAACGCCGATTTTTTATGGCTGTTTACATGTTGACACTTGCATCTTCGCACGGTTGTTTGACTGGTCGAAGTATTCAGAATGTTTCTAACTGTAGTTTTGGCTTGGTTGCGGGCCGGAACGTAAATCGACGAGCTTGTCGGTCCGCTAGTCAGGCTGCTGCGGGCTTTTGTCCTTCTATTTGCGGGATTTTGATTGATTTCTTATCGGTAAAACCGATTCTCCCCGCTGATGTTTAAGAAACGTCCTATTAGATTTTAAAGCGTCCGATTTTATAGTGGTGCCAACCCAGAAGGATTAATGGGATGGCACCATGGTCTCGGTCAAAACCCGCCTGTTTGCATCCTTCTGACAACAACTGACGTGCGTAGGCCTTCATTAAGACGCCGACGACATCACAGAGCCCAATCTCAGATCCTCAGAAGGATGAAATCATGAACAAGTCGTACAAATCCGTGTGGAATGAAAGCACCGGCACGTATGTTGCCGCCTCCGAAGTGGCAAAGAGCCGCGGCAAGAAGAGCCGGAACAAGAAGGCGCTGGTGGCTGCGATGCTGGCGGCGGGAGTCGGGTTTGGTACGGCGGTGAAATCTGAAGCGGCTACGCCTAACTCTTTTGCCGCAGGCATTTTGGGCACCAATACGAGCAATTCGGAATGTATCTCCTCCGCGGACGGCGCGGTGGTTACGACGAACAGCGACTGCAGTGCGGCGACGCAGCAGGCAGGGATTGTTTCCTACAACGCCAGCGGTACAGCGGGCGCGTATTT
>DASPZL010000303.1:0-15380 GCA_035636295.1 Paraburkholderia sp. | reverse complement strand
AACGCGTATTCGGCGTCGGCTTCGGAAATCGTCGCGGGCGCGCTGCAGGATCAGCATCGCGCGCTGATCGTCGGCAAGACCACGTTCGGCAAGGGCTCGGTACAAACCGTCCGGCCCATGACGGCGGAGACGGCCCTGCGTCTGACCACGGCGTACTACTACACGCCGAGCGGCCGTTCGATCCAGAACAAGGGCATCCGTCCTGACATCGCGGTCGATCAATACGCGGAAGGCGATCCGGACGACGCACTGGTCACCCGCGAAGTCGACTACTCGAATCACCTTGCGAACACGCAGGATCCGAACGAGAAGAAAGAAGCGGAACAGCGCGAACAGGAACGCATGGACCAGCTGCGCCAGCTCGAAGAGCAGAACGACAAGAAGACGCCGGAACAGCGTCAGAAGGATCGTGAGCGCAAGCCGGTCGAGTTCGGCTCGGCTGACGACTTCATGCTGCTGCAGGGTTTGAACAAGCTGCAAGGCAAGACGGTGCAGGAATCGAAGTCGTTGACTGAGCGGCGCCTCGCGCAGAACAAGCCGGCAACGTCGGCGTCCGCGCCGGTCGCGGTGAAGCCGACTCAACCGGTTCCGGGTGCATCGGGCCCGGCTTCGGCGGCCGCACCGGCTTCGGCTCCGGCTCCGGCCAAGTAAGCCTGAAACCTGACGTGTCTTCGCAGCGGAACATGCTGCGAAGACACGCTTCAGGAACACAGCACGACGTTCCAGTAACACCCGCAGCAAGCCGCACCCTTCGCGCGATTAAAATAACAACAACGAAAACGCGCTCCGCAGACCGCCGGTCTGCGTCCCATTGCGCGACACTCACGCGCCCGGCCATGAACGACGATCAACTTCTCCGCTATTCACGCCATATCCTCGTCGATGAAATCGGCATCGAGGCGCAGCAGCGCTTTATCGACGCGCACGCGATCGTCGTCGGCGCGGGCGGGCTCGGTTCGCCGGCAGCGATGTACCTCGCTGCGGCAGGCGTCGGCCGTTTGACGCTGGTCGACGCCGATACGGTCGATCTGACCAATCTGCAGCGGCAGATCCTGCATGTAACCGCGTCGGTCGGACGGAAAAAGGTGGAATCCGGGCGCGACGCGATCGGACGGATCAATCCCGAGGTCGTGGTGAACGCGGTGGCCGAACGCGTCGACGATGCATGGCTCGACCGCGAGGTGCCGCATGCCACCGTCGTGCTCGATTGCACCGATAACTTCGCGACGCGCCACGCGATCAACCGCGCCTGCGTGCGGCACCGCGTGCCGCTGGTGTCGGGTGCGGCGCTGCGCTTCGACGGCCAGATCAGCACCTTCGATTTCCGCGACGAAGCGTCGCCCTGCTACGCCTGCGTGTTTCCGGAAGACCAGCCGTTCGAGGAAGTCGCCTGTTCGACCATGGGCGTGTTCGCGCCGACGGTCGGCATCATCGGTTCGATGCAGGCCGCGGAAGCGCTAAAAGTGATCGGGGAAATCGGCACGCCGCTGACGGGCCGCCTGACGATGCTCGATTCGCTGCGGATGGAATGGAACACGATGCGCATTGCGCGCCAGCCGGATTGCCCTGTATGCGGTGAACAGCATCGGGGCTGAGCATACAAGGCGCTGAACGAAGAAACTGTAGAAACGCCGCACATGTGCGGCGTTTCTACTTCATTCGTAGCCAATCCGGCAGCCCTAAGCCAGCGCCACGCGCTTGAGCGCCGCCTGAACCTCTTCCGGTTCGAACGAAGCCAGCACGTCGGCCACCGGCTTCTCCAGCGTCTTCAGATGCGAGCGCAGAACTTCCTGCTTGACCACCAGCAGTTGGCTCGGATGCATCGAAAACTCGGTGAGGCCCATGCCGAGCAACAGACGCGTCAACGCCGGATCCCCCGCCATCTCGCCGCATACCGACACCGGCACGCCCGCCCGCTTCGCCTCGCGCAACGTGAACGCAATCAGATGCAGCACCGCCGGATGCAGCGGGTCGTACAGATGCGCGACCGAGTTGTCCGCCCGATCGATCGCCAGCGTGTACTGGATCAGATCGTTCGTGCCGATCGACAGGAAATCGAGCCGCTTCAAAAACAGCGGCAACGCAATCGCGGCGGCCGGAATCTCGATCATCGCGCCGACCTGCACATTCGGATCGTAGGCCATGCCCGCGTCGTCCAGCTGACGCTTGGCTTCGCGGATCAGATCGAGCGTCTGGTCGATTTCCTGCGCGTGCGCGAGCATCGGAATCAGTATCTTCACCGTGCCGAACGCCGACGCGCGCAAAATCGCGCGCAGTTGCGTGAGAAACATCTGCGGCTCGGAAAGGCTCCAGCGAATCGCTCGCAGCCCCAACGCCGGGTTCGCGGCGGTTTCGTAGCCGTCACCGCCGCCCATTGAATCGAGCGGCTTGTCGGCGCCCACGTCGATCGTGCGGATCGTGACCGGCAGACCGTTCATCAACTCGACCGCGCGACGATACGCGCCGAACTGCTCTTCCTCTTCCGGCAAGCGGTCCTTGTGATTCATGAACAGGAACTCGGTGCGAAACAGCCCGACACCCGTTGCGCCCGCATCGACCGCCGCGCGCGCGTCGTCCGGCAGTTCGATGTTCGCGCACAGCTCGATACGCGTGCCGCACAGCGTTTGCGTCGGCGAAAATTTCAGGCGCTGCAGCTTGCGTTGCTCGAGCGCCTTTTCGCTTTGACGGTACGAATATTCTTCCAGCACGATCGGCGCCGGATCGACGATCACGATGCCGTGATCGCCGTCGACAATGATCAGGTCGTCCTGGCGGATCAGCGCGCTCGCGTGCTGCACGCCGACCGCGGCCGGAATGCCCAGGCTGCGCGCGACGATCGCCGTATGCGAAGTGCGGCCGCCGAGGTCCGTGACGAAGCCCTGAAACGTTTGCGTTTTGAATTGCATCATGTCGGCCGGCGCGATGTCGTGCGCGACCACGATCATCTCGTCGCACGCGCCGTGCACGCCGCCGACCAGCGCCACCGACGCGCCCGCGAGCGCCTTCAGCACGCGCTCCACCACCTGCTCGATGTCGGCTTTGCGCTCGCGCAGGTATTCGTCCTCGATGTCGTCGAAATGACGCGACAGGCGCTCGAGTTGTTCGGTCAGAGCCCACTCCACGTTGTAGCGGCGCGTGCGGATCAGGTCGATGGTTTCCTGCACGAGCATCGCGTCGTTCAGGATCATTGAATGAACGTCGATGAACGCGCCCATCTCGCTGGGCGCGTCCGCGGCGAGATCGGCGCGCAGCGTGTCGAGCTCGCCATGAACGAATTGCTGGGCCACGCGAAAGCGCTCGACCTCGCTCTCGATCTGAGCGGGTTCGATCAGGTAATGGTCTACGTCAAGTGCAGCCGGGGCGATCAGATAAGCCCGCCCGATGGCGATACCGCGTGACACGGGAATTCCATGCAGCGTGAAGGACACGCGCACCTCCTCTAGTTGTGTGATGCCGCGGCAAACCGCTGCAATGCTCTCAGACTCTCGTCGCCATTATAAATTCCACGCCCTTCGCAAGGGCGCCGGGGCTGTGTGCAGCGCAGCATGAATTGCGGCAGCCGCACCGATCTTCGGCGTTCCTCGTGCACGCCGAATCGCCCATTGTCATGCGCTAAAAAAAACGCCGCGGACAGCCGCGGCGTTGGTGCTCTTCGCAACGTGGACGCGCAAGCTCACTGGCCCTCGCCGAATTTATCGGCAATCAGTTTCAACAATGCGTCCATCGCTTCTTTTTCGTCGGCGCCTTCCGTTTCGATCAGCACCGCGCTGCCGATGCCCGCTGCCAGCATCATCACACCCATGATGCTCTTGGCATTGATACGGCGGCCATTGCGGCTCATCCAGATTTCCGCCTGGTAGTTACCGGCGAGTTGCGTCAACTTGGCCGAGGCGCGCGCGTGCAGCCCCAGCTTGTTCACAATAGTCGTTTCCTGTTGCAGCATGTGATGGTCCGAAGCGCGAATAAGTGTTGTTGTGAAAGATGAAACTGCAAACCAGTTGCAATGCGTTTGAAGTCGTTTGAACGCCGTTCGGTCCGCTTACAAGCCCGTCGAGTCGGCCTTCTGGGCCAGATCGGCCTCGGGCGGCAACGCGGGCAAACAATCGCCAGGAGCGGCATCGGCCGGCAACGCAGGCGCACACTCCCCGCAAGCCGCAACGGGCGCCGGCGTGGCCGGGCCGATTGCATGCACGCCCTTGGTGGCGCCGGCGAGCGCCTTGTCGACCAGCGTGTCGAGCGGCGTGGCGCGATAACAGACCGCGCGCACCAGCATCGGCAAGTTGACGCCGCACAGCACGCGCACGTTCGGCACCGACGCGAGCCGCCCGGCGATATTCGCCGGCGTGGCGCCGAACATATCGGTGAGCACGAGTGCGCCGTTCTCCTCCTTGAGCCGCTCGATTTCCGAGTTCGCGAACGAAACCATTTGTGCGGGATCGCAATCCGGCGATACGTCGATCACGCCGATGCGAGCCGGCAAGCCACCATAGATATGCGAAATACAATCGCGCAACGCGGTGGCGAACGGAGCGTGCGCAATGATCAGAATGCCTGCCATGTCAGCCTTACTGCAAAAGAACGGCCCCAAACCGTGGACCCGGACGACGCCCGGTTCCAAGCGCCCTCGACCGGCCGTGGGCCATGAGGGCCGGAACGCATCATTTTGACGAGCGGCCCGCGGCGCCTGATCTAACGGAGGCGCATGCGGAAAACTGCTCGCTCACAGTCCGCAATCCATGCCCATGGCGTCCGGCAGACGCCACCGAGTCGGCTTGGCGCGGCGGAGCGGGCATTGTATCAGGCTCATTTTCGCGCCAAAGCGGGCGTTTCGCCCGGTGCGGAGTTACTACACAGTTTGGGCGCTATGGCGTCCAATCAAGGGCCGCGCCTCAGCCGGCCGCACGCTCCAGTGCGTCGATGAACATCGCGGCGACGTCGAAGCCGGTCTGATCCATGATCTCGCGAAAACATGTCGGGCTCGTCACGTTGACTTCAGTCAGCCAGTCGCCGATCGCATCCAGCCCGACCAGCAGCAAACCGCGCGTGGCCAGCACCGGCGCAAGCGTGTCGGCGATCTTGCGATCGTGCTCGGTGAGCGGGCGCGCCACGCCCAGTCCACCCGCCGCCAGGTTGCCGCGCACCTCATTGCCCTGAGGAATGCGCGCGAGCGAGAACGGCACGGCTTCACCGCCGATCAGCAGGATGCGTTTGTCGCCCTCCTTGATCTCGGAGATGAATTTTTGCGCCATCACCGAACGCGCGCCGTCGTGGCTCAGCATTTCGATGATCGAGCCGAGATTCATGCCGTCGGCCTTCACGCGGAACACGCCCATGCCGCCCATGCCGTCGAGCGGCTTGAGGATCACGTCGCCGTGCTCTTCATGGAACGCGCGCAAACGGGTAGCGTCGCGCGTGACCAGGGTCGGCGCGACGAACTCGGCGAACTCGCCGATCGCGAGCTTCTCCGAGTGATCGCGAATCGCCTGCGGCTTGTTGAAGATGCGAGCGCCGCCGCGTTCGGCCATTTCCAGCAGCCACGTCGACGTGACGTATTCCATGTCGAACGGCGGGTCCTTGCGCATCACCACCGCGCTGAAGCTTTTCAGCGAGCGCGGCGCGGCCGCGTCGGCAGCATACCAGGTGTCGCGATGCAGATCCGTCACGTCGCCGACAATCGCAAAGCGCTGCACGTTCGCCTCGACGTCGCCGCCCGTCCACGCCAGATGCTTCGGCTCGCACGTGTAGAGCGTGTGACCGCGGCGCGCGGCTTCGGCCATCATCGCGTAGGTCGAGTCTTTGTAGATCTTGAATTGCGTGAGCGGATCGGCGATGAAGAGAATGTCCATGAAGGTCCCGGTGCGCCCTGACGGGCTTGGCATTGAACGTAAATATAGTCGTTGAAAATGGCGATGGCGGCACGCATGCCGCCATCGGCCACCCAAGATGGTTAGACCTGAATCGCTTCCGGATCGGTCTTTTCCAGTTCGACCGATGCGGCAAGCAGCCCGAGCCGCGCCACCACGCCGTACATGTAGAAGCGGTTCGGCGGCGCCGCGCCGGGCTTGGCGTGCGCATCCGGCAGCGCCGTGTGCTCGAAGCCGAGCGGCACGAAGTGCATGCCGGGCGCGTTCAGATTCTGATCGCGCTCGCGGCTGCCGTGCACGCGGTAGAAGCCGCCCACCACATAGCGGTCGATCATGTACACGACCGGCTCGGCGACTTCCTCGCCGATGCGCTCGAAGGTGTACACGCCTTCCTGCACGATCACGTCGTGCACTTCGAGGCCGTCCTTGGTGGCGGCCATCTTGGCGCGTTCGCGCTTGGTGAGCGCGGCCACTTCCGACGCGTCGTGAACGGTCATCACGCCCATGCCGTAAGTGCCCGCATCCGACTTGATGACCACATACGGTTTCTCGGAGATGCCGTACTCGCGATACTTCCTGGCGATCTTCTTCAGTACGCCGTCGATCGCGTCGGTCAGCGCTTCCTCACCGGTGCGCTCCTGGAAATCGACGCCTTCGACGTGCGCGAAGTACGGATTGATCATCCACGGATCGATTTCGACCATCTTCGCGAACTTCTTTGCGACGTCGTCATAACAGGAGAAGTGCGTCGATTTGCGGCGAACCGCCCAGCCGGCGTGCAGCGGTGGCAGCAAATACTGCTCGTGCAGATTTTCCAGGATCGGCGGAATGCCGGCTGAAAGGTCATTGTTCAGCAGAATGGAACACGGGTCGAAATTCTTCAGACCGAGGCGCCGCGGCGTGCGCTCGAGCGGTTCGAGCACGAGCTTCTGCCCGTCGGAGAGCGCGATCGTCACCGGCCCGACGATGCTTTCGTCGAGCGTGCCGAAGCGCACGTTCAAGCCGGCCTGGCGCATGATCGCAGCCAGACGGGCGACATTCTCGAGGTAAAACGCGTTGCGTGTATGGCGCTCGGGAATCACGAGCAGGTTCTTTGCGTCCGGGCAGATCTTTTCGATCGATGCCATCGCGGCCTGCACGGCGAGCGGCAATACTTCCTGCGGCAGATTGTTGAATGCGCCGGGAAACAGATTGGTGTCGACCGGCGCGAGCTTGAAACCGGCGTTACGCAGATCGACCGAACAGTAGAAAGGCGGCGTGTGCTCCTGCCATTCGAGCCGGAACCAGCGTTCGATGGCAGGCGTAGCGTCGAGGATCTTCCGCTCGAGATCGAGCAGCGGGCCGTTTAACGCCGTAACTAGGTGCGGAACCATTGATCACTCGCAGACTGGAGAAAAAAGATTGTAGAGCAAATGCTTTGCCCATTTGGGGACGGTTTCTCCATTCGCAAGCGGACGCGAATGCATTCTCACTATCGTCATGATAGCTGGGGAAAACTGCTGTTAACAAGACAGAATAACTCCGCGAGCAAGAAAAAAGCCCGCCATAAAGGCGGGCCAAAGTCGCTGTGCTTGATTCTGATTGTTCAAGCCCTGGAAGCCGGGCTTGCACATGTTTTTTATTCGACGTGCTCGCCGTGCAGGCTCACGTCCAGGCCTTCGCGTTCCTGTTCTTCCGTCACGCGGATGCCCATCACCATGTCGATGGCCTTCAGCAGGATGAAGCTCACCCCGCCGCTGTAGATCAGCGTCGTCAGCACACCCTTGGCTTGCAGAAGGACGCTGCCGTCGAAGCCGCCGATGTCCTTGACCGCGAACACGCCGGTCAGGAGCGCACCCACGATACCGCCGATGCAGTGCACGCCGAAGGCGTCGAGCGAATCGTCGTAACCGAGCTTGTGCTTGAGCCACGTTGCCGACCAGAAGCAGACCACGCCGGCCACGATGCCGATCACCAGCGCACCCGTCATGCCGACGAAGCCCGAAGCCGGCGTAATCGCCACCAGACCCGCCACCGCGCCCGACACGATGCCGAGCACCGACGGCTTACCCTTGGCCGCCCATTCAGCGAACATCCATGCGAGCGCCGCAGCAGCGGTCGCGATTTGCGTCGCGAACATCGCGAAACCGGCACGGCCGTCAGCCGCCACTGCCGAACCCGCGTTGAAGCCGAACCAGCCCACCCACAGCATGGACGCGCCGATCAGCGTGAGCGTCAGGTTGTGCGGCGCCATCACTTCCTTGCCGTAGCCGACGCGCTTGCCGAGCACCAGGCAGCAGACCAGACCCGCGATACCGGCGTTGATGTGCACCACCGTGCCGCCCGCGAAGTCGAGGATGCCCGCGCTAGCCAGCCAGCCGGTCGGTTCCCAGACCATGTGCGCGATCGGCGAGTAGACGATGATCGACCACAGCGTCATGAACACCAGCATCGCCGAGAACTTCATACGGTCGGCAAACGCGCCGGTGATCAGCGCCGGCGTGATGATCGCGAACGTCATCTGATAGACGAAGTAGACCGTTTCCGGGATCGTCTGGGCCAGATGGCTGACGGTCAGCGTCGTGGCCTTGTCGCCCTTGATGTAGTTCATGCCCGACATGAACACGCGCGAGAAGCCGCCGATGAACGAGCCGCCCGGCGTGAACGCGAGGCTGTAGCCCACCACAGCCCAGATGATCGTCACGAGGCAGGTGATCGCGAAGCTTTGCATCAGCGTGGCGAGCACGTTCTTCTTGCGGACCATGCCGCCGTAGAACAGCGCCAGACCCGGGATCGTCATGAACAGCACGAGCGCGGTGGAGGTCAGCATCCAGGCGGTGTCGCCCGAATTGATCTTCGACGAATCGACCGAGAACGGTGCGGTCGGCGCGGCCGGTGCGGCGTCCGATGCTGCGGCTGCGGCGGCCGGTGCGGAAGCGTCCGCTGCCGGCGCCGAGGCTGCGGCCGCAGCCGGCGCGCTTGCCGCCGTATCGGAAGCAGCAGCCGAGGCGGCTACCGGGGCGGAAGCGTCGTCCGCGAGGGCGGCGCCGATACCGCCCGCGAGCAGCGAACCGGCCATCAGCAAGGACATCAATAATTTGCGCATCTTTCGTTTCCTCTTATCGCTATCTATGTCGCTATCTTTTAGTGTTACAGGGCGTCCGCGCCGGTCTCCCCGGTGCGGATCCGAATCACTTGTTCGATCGGCGTGACGAAAATCTTGCCGTCGCCGATCTTGCCGGTGCGTGCCGCGCGCTCGAGCGCCTCGATCGCCTGGTCGACGATGTCGTCCGAGACGGCTGCCTCGATCTTCACCTTCGGCAGAAAATCGACGACGTATTCGGCGCCCCGATATAGTTCCGTATGGCCCTTCTGACGGCCGAAGCCCTTCACTTCCGTCACCGTGATGCCCGAGACGCCGATGGCCGACAAGGCTTCGCGCGCCTCATCGAGCTTGAACGGCTTGATGATTGCGGTAATGAGTTTCATGAAATCCTCGCTAAGTTGCGTAACCCGTTCGTAACCTGTTTGCGTACCCGTAACCCGTTCGCGTGGTCTCGTTCCGCTGTCGGCAAAAAGCTGCCGGCAGTGCGCGCGGGGCAGTAACAGCAACTCGCATGCCATGTTGTGTCAGACTTCGCCTGGGGCATGCTGCAGAAGGGCTCAAACGCCCTTGGCCGGACGGCCAACGTTGTCGGCGCACGCTGGCGCGGCGTATGGATCGTTGCTAGAGTGTTTGCAGGCTTTGAATCGCGAGGCGCGCACCAAAGGCGCCCATGCGGCGGCGGCACGCAAGGGGTAATGCACCAAATCAGCACATTTACCGTAACAAAGCACAGACGTAACGAAACATGCACATTTTTTGTGCAGAAAAGGGAACGCCATGAAACAACCGAACGATGTCTTCAACGACTTTCAGGCCCGCATGAGCGAGCTGTTCAAGAACTCGCCGGCCAAGGACGTCGAACGCAATGTGAAAGCCATGCTGTCGCAAGGCTTCTCGAAACTCGACCTGGTCACGCGCGAGGAATTCGACACGCAGACTCAGGTGCTGGTGCGCACTCGCGCCCGGCTCGAGGAGCTGGAGCGCCGCGTCGCCGAACTTGAGCAGAAGCTGCCGGTCACGCAAACGCCGTAAGGCTTTGCTCGCCGCGCATTAGCTGCGCAGTGCTGCACATCACCGGCAAGCGAGCCGTGACGTCATCAGCGTTTTAGGGGATTTGCGCGCCTTCGGCGCGCCGTCCGACGGGAGAAAATATGTCGCTTGCCGTGGTGCGCAGTCGCGCGCCGGCCTCTGGCCGCGCGCCCGAAGTTACCGTCGAGGTTCACCTCGCAAACGGATTACCCTCTTTTTCGATCGTCGGCCTTCCCGACCTGGAAGTGCGCGAAAGCCGCGAGCGCGTGCGCGCGGCGCTGCAGAACTGCGGCTTCGACTTTCCTGTCCGGCGCATCACCGTCAATCTCGCTCCCGCCGATTTGCCGAAGGAATCCGGCCGCTTCGATCTGCCGATTGCCTTGGGCATTCTCGCTGCGAGCGGCCAGATTCCAGCCGAATCCCTGCTGCATCGTGAATTCGCCGGCGAACTGTCGCTGACCGGCGCGCTGCGGCCGATGCGCGGCGCTTTCGCGATGGCCTGCGGGACGGCGCGCAGCGGCGTCGTGCAGAGTGGCGGCGCGGTGCTTTCCGCCACGTTGGGCGAGTTTGCGGCAGCCGGGTTGCCGGCACAGCACACGCCGCAGTTGTATCTTCCGGCCGCAAGCGCGGCTGAAGCGGCGTTGGTACCCGGCGTCGACGTCTATGGCGCCGCCGACCTGCCGTCACTGTGCGCGCATCTGGCGGGCGCAACCGATGCGCGGCTCTATCCTGTCGCCGCACCGGACCTCGGCGAAACGGCGCCCGTCGCCGTCCCTGACATGGGCGACGTGATCGGCCAGCGCGGTGCGCGCCGCGCGCTCGAAGTCGCGGCGGCGGGCGGACACCACGTCTTGCTGATCGGGCCACCCGGCGCCGGCAAGTCGATGCTCGCGGCGCGTCTGCCGAGCCTGCTGCCGCCCATGACCGACGACGAAGCGCTCGGTTCCGCCGCGCTGCTGTCCGCGAGCCGGGCCGGTTTTACCCCCTCGCAATGGCGGCAGCGGCCGTTTCGCGCGCCGCACCATTCGTCGAGTGCGGCGGCGCTGGTCGGCGGCCGCAATCCGCCGCAACCGGGCGAGATCACACTGGCGCATCTGGGCGTTTTGTTTCTCGACGAGCTTCCCGAATTCGATCGCCACGTGCTCGAAACGCTGCGCGAGCCGCTGGAAGCCGGCCGCATCACGATCTCGCGCGCCGCCTTGCAGGCGGATTTTCCGGCGGCATGCCAGTTGATCGCAGCGATGAATCCCTGTCCGTGCGGATGGCGCGGCGATCCTAACGGCCGCTGCCGCTGCACGCCGGAGATCGCGGCGCGCTATCTGCGCAAACTGTCGGGGCCGTTGCTCGACCGGATCGACATCCAGCTCGAAATTCCGGCGCTCACGTCGGCGGAGTTGTCAGCCCGATCGACGGCGGCGAGTGAGACAAGCGCGACGATCGCGCAACGGGTGAACGCCGCCCGCGAGCGACAACTGAGCCGACAGGGCAAAACCAATCGCGAACTGAGCGGGCGCGAAGTGGACGAGGTCTGCCGGCCGGACGCAACAGGGGAAGCGCTGCTGCGCGAAGCCGGCGAGCGCTTCGGCTGGTCGGCGCGGGCTTACTACCGCGTTCTGAAGGTCGCGCGGAGCATCGCCGACCTCGCGGGCGCCGCCATGCCGAGCGCCGCGCAGATCGGTGAAGCGGTCCAATATCGCCGGGCTTTGGGCTCGGTATAAGGCGAAAAACATGCTGTCAAGACTTGACTTATGCACACTCGCTCGTTCAAGCAAACTTTTGAAACATCTGAAAGGTACGTCGTGCCCTTCGCCGGGAGGCCATTGATTTAATTGCGTTTTTTCAATCGGCGCGAGCGCACGAAAACTGACGGAGTGCCCACCGGATGGGCATCTGCGCCAATTCAAGCGGAGTTCTCAACAGAGTTATCCACAGGGCGCGTAAGTAACGGAAAAACCTCAACGTAAACCGACAATTAGCGCACGATGCTACGAAGGAACTTTCACTGTACGCGACGCGCCCCTGCGCGCGTGATCAGCCAAAACCACCGCGCTTAATATAGTTGGAACGACGAAAAAAACTGATCGACCTGTTCCTGCTGCAGTGGTTTCGAAGCAATGATCGCCGCCTGATACACATGTCGGCCGCGCGCCGCCAGCCGCGCATAGACGGTGCGCGACTCATGCTGGGAGCCGGCCTCGCCGCTCACTTTCATTTCCAGACCCAGCACCTGGCCGCCGGCGGCAAGCGGAATTTGCACCGCATGTGTGACAGGCGCGACGCCCACGTTATGGGCGAGACCGGTGCGCAGGAATTCGAGCACGGCGCGCTGCGTTGCTTCGTTGTCGTTGGGCAGCATCACGGTGCCCACCGCAAATACGGCGTCGCCGGCTTCGGCGGTCTGCATCGCCATCTGCATCGGCGCGCCGTCGATCTGGATCGTCCGCTGATCGTTGCCCGGCTTGGCAGGCAGATCGACCGTGTAGCCGTTGTCGTTGTTCATGACGGTGCGCCAGTCGAAAGTGGGCGAACACGCAGACAACGCCATGCCCAGCGCCAGCGTGCAGGCCGCCGGGCCAACAACCATACGCATCCGCCGCGAGCGCGAAGCGTCGCCGGCCGGATGGCGGTCAAGTAGAAAACGACCTCGGGGGCGGCGAACGAAGGGGCGGCAGGAGGAAATTCGAGCGAAAAGATGGAAAACTCGCAAAACAGTTCGGGGCATGGGGGCAGAAGATCGGACTGACGGAAACGGAAAACTCTATTATCCGCTCCCGGCCCGCGTCCTGCCGCGCCGGCGGAATGGGGCTACAATAGCGGCGCCAGGCTGCACCGGGCTGAAAAGCCCAAACCGACGCACTGTTCCGCGCGTTCCGCGCGACTCTCGAGGTTCCGTTCATGAGCTCCACCCCAATGAGCACCCCCCCGTCCACCGCCGTCCGGCGCGCGAGTCCGGTTCGCTACGTCATCATCGCCGCCGTGGCCGTCGCGATCGCAATCGCCGGCTATTTCGCGTTTGCCGGCCAGCAGCGCGTGCCCGACGCAACCTTCACGCTGCTCTCCGGCCAGAAAGTCTCGACCGCCGACCTGAAAGGCAAGGTCTACCTCGTCAACTTCTGGGCGACGAGTTGCGACACCTGCATGAAGGAAATGCCGGCCATGGTCCAGACGTATAACCGCTTCAAGGGCAAGGGGCTCGAATTCGTCGCCGTCGCAATGAGCTACGACGCGCCGATGTACGTGACCAACTACACGCAAACTCGTCAGTTGCCGTTCAAGGTGGCTATGGACGACGGCTCGGCCGCCAAGCAGTTCGGCAACGTCCAACTGACGCCGACCACTTTCCTGGTCGACAAGGACGGCAAGATTCTGAAGCGCTACGTCGGCGAGCCGCAATTCGCGGAACTCGACAAGCTGCTGGAAAAAGCGCTGAGCGCGGCCTGAACGCGCCGCGACGTTCCGACACTTCAACCTGATTCAAGCGCGCCGGCCTCGCGTCTCGCCGCCGGCGCTTCAAACACTCACCGCTCCCCTTCCCCTTTGGCCGCGAGGCCATATCGCTTGATCTTCTCGTAGAGCGTCGCCTTGCCGAGCTGCAGCTTGTCGGCCGCGACTGCGTCCACGCCGCCCGTCTGCTCCAACGCCTCCGCGATTACCGCGCGTTCGAATTGCTCGACACGCTCCTTCAACGGCTGGGTGGGCACGCCGTCGTCGGCGAAGGACATCACCGGATCCTCGGCGACGCCCAGCACGAAGCGGTCAGCGGCATTGCGCAATTCGCGCACGTTGCCCGGCCAGTCGCGCTGCATCAGGCTCGCGCGCTGACGATCGGTAAGGATCGGCGCCGGGCGTTGATAGCGCACTGCCGCATCGAGCAGAAAGTGTTCGAAGAGCGGCACGATGTCCTCGCGACGCTCGCCCAACGGCGGCAATGCGATCGTCACCACGTTCAGCCGGTACAGCAGATCGCGACGGAACGAGCCGTCCGCGACGTGCTCGGCCATGTCGCCTTTCGCCGCGGCGACCACACGGCAATTCACGCGAATCGGCTGATTCGAGCCGAGCCGTTCCAGCACGCCGTCCTGCAGCACACGCAGCAGCTTGACTTGCAACGCGAGCGGCATGCTTTCGATTTCGTCGAGAAACAGGGTGCCGCCCGACGCATGTTCGAGCTTGCCGATGCGCCGCTTCGCCGCGCCGGTGAAGGCGCCCGGTTCGTAGCCGAACATTTCCGACTCGAACATCGGTTCCGGCAGCGCGCCGCAATTCACCGCGATAAACGGCTTGTCACGCCGCGGCGACAACTCGTGCAGACTGCGCGCGATCAACTCCTTGCCCGCACCGGTGTCGCCGTTGATCAGCACCGACGCATCGGTCGGCGCGACGTTCGCGATCAGCCGCCGCACCTGTTCGATCGCCGGACTGCGGCCGATGATGCGCGGCGCCACCGTATTCTGTTCCGCCAACTCACGGCGCAGCGCGAGATTCTCGAGCACCAGCTTGCGGCGCTCCAGCGCGCGCCGCACGGTCTCGATCAGACGTTCGGACGCAAACGGCTTTTCGATAAAGTCATACGCGCCGTCGCGCATGGCCTGCACGGCCATCGAAATATCGCCGTGGCCGGTGACCAGAATCACCGGTACGTCGGGCGCGCGCTCGTGGCACTGCGCGAGCAGATCGAGGCCGCTCGCGCCCGGCAAGCGGATATCGCTGACGATCACGCCCGAGAAATCGGTGCTGATCGTCTTCGCCGCGGATTCCACCGACGCATGGCCGATCACGTCGAAGCCCGCCAGTTGCAAACTCTGCACGCTGGCGCGCCTCACCAGTTCGTCGTCTTCGATATACAGCACTTGCAAGCCGTGGTTCAGCATGTCGTTCTCGTCTGATTCAGGAACCCGTGGTCAGCGGGTCCGATGTGTGACTCGCCTGCACGCCCGCGCGGCGCAGCGTCAACACGAATAATGCACCGCCGTGCGCCGCGTTGCGCGCCACCAGCGCCCCCCCGCAATCGCGCGCAATCGACGACGAAATCGCGAGGCCGAGGCCAAGTCCTTGCCCCATTTCCTTGGTCGTGAAGAATGGTTCGAACAGGCGCGGCAGGACGTCTTCGGGAATGCCCGGGCCATTGTCGCTCACGGCGAACGACAGGCTCGTCCCGACGGCTTCGATCTCGATCGAAATGCCCGGCGGGCTCACACCCGCGGTTGCATCGAGCGCATTGCCGAGCAGATTGATCAGCACCTGTTCGAGCCGCAAGTCGTCGCAATGGGCGATCAGTTCGGGATGGTCGTCGGCGAGATTCAGCGGCGTGCGCGCGCCGCTGTCCGCGTCGAGCAAGGTGAACTCCACTTCCACACCTTGCAGACGCTTTTGCAGCAACGTGACCACGTTGCGCAACGCCC
>DASPZL010000302.1:0-1996 GCA_035636295.1 Paraburkholderia sp. | reverse complement strand
GACCGGCGGCGCATCTGCAATCGCTCGGCATCGCGGTGCTGCACGACGCGCCTGAAGTCGGCCAGAACCTGATCGACCACGTCGATTTCACGATCAACAAACGGGTTGCGTCGATCGAGCCGACCGGCTTTTCGATTCGCGGCATCGCGCGGATGCTGCCGCAGTTCGTCACCTTCATGCGCCACGGGCGCGGCATGCTGTCGAGCAATGTCGCCGAGGCGGGCGGCTTTCTGAAGAGCCGTCCGACGCTCGAGCGGCCCGACCTGCAACTGCATTTCTGCGCCGCGCTGGTCGACGATCACAACCGCCATATGCATTGGGGCCATGGCTATTCGCTGCACGTGTGCGTACTGCGGCCGCACAGCCGCGGCACCGTGACGCTCGCGAGCGCCGATGCACGCGTGGCGCCCGTGATCGATCCGCGTTTCTTCAGCGATTCGCGCGACCTCGACTTGCTGGTGGAAGGCACGCAGATGGCGCGGCGCATTC
Source organism: Paraburkholderia sp. (assembly GCA_035636295.1). GTDB lineage: Bacteria > Pseudomonadota > Gammaproteobacteria > Burkholderiales > Burkholderiaceae > Paraburkholderia. Next base: position 1,507 of record DASPZL010000302.1, on the reverse strand, counting down.
TCGATGCGCCGTCGCTCGCGCTGCACGGCGGCACGGAGCTGTACACGCACGCCGGCCAGACCGGGGACGAATTGCGCCGGACCATCGCCGCGCATGCGGACACCATCTATCACCCGGTGGCGACTTGCCGGATGGGCGGCGACGCGCGCTCGGTGGTCGATCCTCAGTTGCGGGTGCGCGGCGTGACGGGGCTGCGGATCGTGGATGCATCGGTGATGCCGACGCTGATCGGCGGCAACACGAATTCGCCGACCGTGATGATCGGGGAGCGCGCGGCCGAACTGATCGCGGCGACTCGCCGCGAAGGGGAAACGCTCCGGGCGGCTGTTGCTGCGGGCGTCGCCGGGATGGCGGCGAATGCCGCGTGAGCCGGGATTGCGCTCCATATAGGAGAAATTAGGCAAACGTCTGTCTATTCGTCATAAATTGTGCCGCTTCGTTTATGAGATTTTCCCGAACCTATAATCGCGCCGCAAAAAGAGCGCGTCAGGTGGCGCGTTCGGGAAATTCGAGGAAGTGAAGCGATGAGCATCAATGTGATTCAGCTGATTCAGTCCGCGTTGACGGACGGGGTCGTGCAGCAACTGGCGGCCCGTCTCGGGCTGCCGCCGGAGGCGACCCGAAAGGTGCTGGCAACCGCCGCTCCGGCGGTGGTCGCCGGCTTGATGCAAAAGGGAGCGACGCTGGAAGGCACGCGGTCGCTGTTCGCGACGATCCTCTCGCCTGAAGTGAACGGACACATTGCCGAACAACTGCCGCAACTGTCCGGCAGCACCGGCGGCGTGAGCCAGCTGGAAGGCGCCGGGCGTCAGTTGCTCGAGCGCGTACTGGAGCGGCGCGTCGACGCACTCAGCGACGAGGTCTCCGCGCAAACCGGCGTGCCGGCGCACGCCACGCATGCGCTGACCGGCATCGTCGGCGCGACCCTGTTCGGCGTGCTCAAGCGGCATTTTCTCGAAGGGCGCGGCAATGTCGGCCAGTTGCCCACGCTGCTGGGTCACCAATTGCCGGTTATTACGCCGCATCTGAACGACAGCCTCATGGCCGCGCTCGGCCTGGGCGGGCTTGGCGCTTTCGCCGGCAGCGTTCTGGCGCAGCTAAAAGCGGTTTCGTCTCACGTCGACCATCCGACGCCCGCGGCCAAGCCTGGGCCCGTAGCCCAGGCAACGGTCCAGGTGCCCGCCGACGCGGTGGTGCGCGAAGAGCGCCGCTCGCACAAGTGGCTCTGGTGGCTGCTCGCGGCCATTGCGGCCGTGCTGGCTTTCCTGTTCCTGCGCGGGTGCCAGGGTGAGCAAAGCGCCACACGCGCCAATGCAGATGCCGCAGTCGCTGCGCAGCCTGCTTCGGCCCCGGCGGCAGCCAGCGCCGTCGCCGCACCCACGCCCGCAGCGGCCAGCGATGCGGCGGCTTCTACGCCCGCAGCCAGCGCCGCCCCCGCCGCGAGCGCGGCAAGCGCCGCCAGTGCCGTGGAGCAACCGGCCGCAGCACCCGCGCCGACCAAAGACAG
>DASPZL010000301.1:0-1547 GCA_035636295.1 Paraburkholderia sp. | reverse complement strand
CGGCGCTGATGTTCAACCTGCGCCGCCTCTACCCGCGCTCGAACGCGCTGATCGAACGGCAACTGGTGCTGGCGGGCGCGGCGGCCGGCCTGTCGGCGGCCTTCAACACGCCGCTCGCGGGCATCGTGTTCGCCATCGAGGAACTCACGCGCAGCTTCGAGGCACGCGCCAGCGGCGTGCTGATCACGGCCATCATTATCGCCGGGATCATCGCGCTCGGGCTGAACGGCAATTACACGTACTTCGGCACGATCGACATCGGCACGCATTTCCCCGATTCGCTCGCGGTGGCCGTCATCATCACGGGCATCGTGACGGGCATCGCGGGCGGCGTGTTCGGCTGGCTGCTGCTGAACACCGAGCGCTGGATGCCCGCGCCGTTGCTCAGCCTGAACAACGAGCGGCCCGTCGCGTTCGCCGCGCTGTGCGGTCTGGCCATTGCGGTGATCGGTCTCGTGTCTGGCGGTACGACCTTCGGCAGCGGCTACGCGGAAGCGCGCGGACTGCTCTACGGCACCGAGCATCTGTCGGTGTTCTATCCGCTGTTGAAGATGGCGTCGATGATCGGCTCGTATCTGCCGGGGATTCCGGGCGGCATCTTCGCACCGTCGCTGTCGATCGGCGCAGGCTTCGGCAACGTGCTGCACATGGCCTTCAGCGACATGCAGCTGCCGATGCTGATAGCACTCGCCATGGTCGGCTATCTTGCGGCTGTCACGCAGTCGCCGATCACGTCGTTCGTGATCGTGATGGAGATGATCAACGGCCACGCGCTCGTGATTTCGCTGATGGCGACGGCGCTCGTGTCGAGCCGGATTTCGAGCGTGTTTGCGCCGCCGTTGTACGAGGCGCTGGCGAAGCGGTATATGACGCCCGCCGCATCTGCTGCGGCGCCTTCAGTCGAAGAAGAAAGCCGTAGCGAAGAACAACCGACGACGCGCAGCGAAGCAAAAGAATGAGCTTGCGGCAGATTGGCTTTCACCATTGCCGCTAAAAAAATCGGGCGCATCCCGCAGAGATGCGCCCGACCTCCCCACAATCGTCAGTACACGACGATGCCGACCGGATGGTAATACACCGGGCGTGCCGGCACGACGACGCAACCGGCCAACGTGACCGCCAGCACGGCGATCGCGAGCAAGGTCCTTTTTCTCATTTGACGACTCCCTTGATGGTTGCGATTAAGCGCGCTCTCGGGCGCGTTCGGAGAACGGGCGGATGGCCACGCGCGATGCCGTCAACACGCGCCATCCCAGCCCGTTGGATTCACCCGGGCATCACGCCCAGTGGCCTTGCACCCAGTGCCAGTTCGGACCATGCGCGACCCAGTGGCCCGGCACCCAGTGATAGCCGACGCGCTCGACCTGCCAGTGACCCGCCACCCACACGTAGCGGCCGTGGTCCCAGCGCCAGTGGCCCTTGTCCCACACATAGCCCGCGCGCGGCGCGGGTGCGGCTTCGAAGCGTTCGACGGGCGGCGCGGACGGCGCCACGACGATCACTTCCGCAGCCGACGCCGACGCAGCGGCGGACAGACCGGACACCAC
>DASPZL010000300.1:0-26990 GCA_035636295.1 Paraburkholderia sp. | reverse complement strand
GGCGCTGACGCGTTCAATCGCGTCGGCATGACAGAGCAAACAGATGTCGCGGATGACCTCGAGTTGTCCGCGGCATTTTTTTGTCGAGCGAAATGAATTCATATCGCTGGTTTCTCTTCACACGAAAGCGCCTGTGTGGATTAGCGGCGCCGCGCTGTCCGCTTAGGCCGAGCTTCTTTGGCGGCGGCGTCTTCCGATTGCATCGGTGGTTCCGCCAGTGCGGCCGCCTGCATGGCTGACGCCTGTGTGGAGTCAGCCGACGCCACCGCTTGATCCGCTCCCTGTGACACGACCGCCTGCGCGACCGGTTCCGTGCCTGGCGGCGACGTGGCCGGGTTTGCCGACGGCAACGGCGCTCGTGGCACCACGGTCTGCACCACAGCTTGCGCCACCGGCCGCGCAGCCGCCGTTCGTCCCGCGCCCGCCCGCGCGGCGCGCCGCGGCGCTGATGCCGGCGTCGCCTTCGCCGGCGGCGTCGCCGCTTCACGCGGCTGCGACTTGTCGCCGGCCTCGACGATCACCCGATGCACGAAGCGCAGCTTCCCCACCACCGGTGCGGCCAGCGTGAAAGGGTAGCCGTCCGGCATGCCGAGGCTGCGGTTCAGGCTGTTCAACGCGTACGTGAGCGGAAACCAGCGCTTCATCAGATTATCGAAGCTCGCATCTTCCACCGGCGTGCGGTCGGTCAGCGTCGGCTCGCTCGGGTCGTCGGGCAGCAGCGCGACGCCGTATGACGTCGCGGTGTCCAGCACGTCGACGATCAGCATGTAGTGCGCCCACGTCTCCGCCCAGTCTTCCCAAGGATGCATCGTGGCATACGCGCTGATGTACGACGCCTGCCATTCGGCCGGCGCGCCGTCGCGATAGTAGGCGGTCAGCGCCTCGCCGTAGTCGGCGCGCTCGTCGCCGAACAGCTTGCGGTACGGTTCGATCCAGCGCGGGTTGTTCTCCACGAGCTGGCTGAAGTAGTAATGGCCGGTCTCATGGCGGAAATGGCCGAGCAGCGTCCGGTAAGGCTCGCCCATCGAGGTGCGCACTTTCTCGCGGTAGGCATCGTCGGCTTCGGCGATGTTCAGCGTGATCAGGCCGTTATCGTGGCCGGTCATCACGCGCGAACCGTCGTCGCTGTCCTCCAGAAATTCGAAGGCGAGCCCTCGTTCAGGATCGGCCTCGCGCGACTTAACGTCGAGGCCGAGTTCGGCCAGCGTGTAGAGCAGGCGCCGTTTCGCCATCTCGAGGCGATACCAGTAGAGCCGGTTCTCCGGTGCGCCCAGATTCGGAATCGTGCGGGTCAGTTGACAGGCGCGGCACAGCGTGTCCGGCGAGTCGGCCGGGATCATCCAGTTGCAGACGTTCTCGACGGCGTAGTTGTGGCACTGACGAAACAGCGCGCCCCTGGCGCCCGGATGCAGGCTGCGCCAGCGTCCTTCGCCGGCGTCCTCGAAGGCGCTGATCTCGGCCAGTTCAGGCACGTAGCCAAGCAATGCTTCGCAACGTTCACAGCGAACGTTTTCGTAGAAGACGAGGTGCGAGCAGCGATTGCAGTGGAAGGTTTTCATCTGTCGAGCCCGGGTGGTGGGTGGCGGTCATGGAGGAGGCTGGACGCTTCGGCGGCACGCGGCACCGAGCCGGCCGCCGCGCTTCGATCGAGCGCCGGCGAGAACGAGGTTTCGCCGCAATCTTCATACCGCGTTTGCAAGAGGTCACTGGTTTAACGCACATTACGTGCATGATCGTGCATCGGCGCTGCGCCGCTTTGGTGCGCGGTTTCAGAAAAGGCAGTGGAAAGACGCGTTGTTCGATCGACCGGACGATCGGCGCGCGCGGCAAATCTCGCAGCAGGCGGTAATCCGGGTAATACAGACGGTTCGGGCGGTTTTTCGCGCTTGTTCCATAAGCGGCATGAAGCTTGCTTTTTGGCGGGCTGCCATCCTTTGTCCAGGAGTCCGGTGTGTCCATACGCGTCGCGTTGAATCATGTCACACATTACCGCTACGACAGGCTGGTTTCGCTGTCGCCCCAGGTCGTGCGTCTCAGGCCTGCGCCGCATTGCCGGACCCCGATTCTGTCTTATTCGATGCGGGTCGAGCCGGCCGAACACTTTATCAACTGGCAGCAGGACGCGTTCGCCAACTATCAGGCGCGCCTCGTCTTCCCCGAGAAAACGCGCGAATTCAAGGTGACCGTGGATCTGGTCGCCGAGATGGCCGTCTATAACCCGTTCGATTTCTTTCTCGAGCCGTCGGCCGAGCAATTTCCCTTCGACTATTCGCCCGACCTCGCGCTTGAACTCGCGCCGTATCGCGTGAAGCGCCCCATGACGCCGCGCTTTGGCGAGTTCGTCGCGAGTATCGACCGTACGCCGATAGGCACCGCCGACTTTCTCGTCGCGCTGAATCAGCGGCTGCAACGGGAGATCCGCTACCTGATCCGCATGGAGCCCGGCGTGCAGACGCCCGAGGAGACGCTGGTGAGCGCGGCGGGGTCGTGCCGCGACTCCGGCTGGCTGCTGGTCGAGACGCTTAGGCAACTGGGGCTGGCCGCGCGCTTTGTGTCCGGCTATTTGCTGCAGCTCGCGCCGGACGTCAAATCCATCGACGGCCCGAGCGGCACGGAAGTCGACTTCACCGATCTGCACGCGTGGTGCGAGGTGTATCTGCCGGGCGCGGGCTGGATCGGGCTCGATCCGACCTCCGGCCTGCTAGCCGGCGAAGGGCACATCCCCGTCGCCTGCACGCCCGAGCCCGGCAGCGCGGCGCCGATCTCGGGCGCGGTCGACGAGTCCGAAGTCGAGTTCGAGCACACCATGTCGATCGAACGTGTGCTGGAGACGCCGCGCGTTACCAAGCCGTTCAGCGAAGACGTGTGGAGCGACGTGCTGAAGATGGGCGCGCGGGTCGACGAACGCCTTGCCGAGATGGACGTGCGCCTGACGATGGGCGGCGAGCCGACCTTCGTATCGGTGCGCGACCGCGACGCCGCCGAATGGAACACCGACGCGCTCGGTCCGACCAAGCGCAGCTACGCGGTCACGCTGATGGAGAAGCTGCGCTCGCGCTACGGCGCGAACGGCTTTCTGCACATCGGCCAGGGCAAGTGGTATCCGGGCGAGCAGTTGCCGCGCTGGGCGATGTCGCTGTATTGGCGCGCCGACGGCGAGCCGTGCTGGCAAGACCCCACGCTCTTCGCCGACGAACGCGAGCCCGGCACCTACACCGCCGACGACGCGAAACGTTTCCTCGCGCACCTGGCCGGCAAGCTGGAGCTCGACAAGGACCGCATCCACGCCGGTTTCGAGGACGTCTGGTACTACCTGTGGCGCGAGCGCCGTCTGCCGGTCAACGTCGATCCGCTCGACTCGCGCCTCGACGACGAACTGGAGCGCGTGCGTCTGCGCCGCGTGTTCGATTCGGGCTTAAGCGGCGCGACCGGTTATGTCCTGCCGCTCGCGCGCGACCGCGACGTGCCGCACGAGCCGCCCAGGTGGGTCACCGGCCGCTGGTTCCTGCGCGACGAGCGCATGTTCCTGATTCCCGGCGACTCGCCGATGGGTTATCGGCTGCCGCTCGACTCGCTGCCGTGGGTCTCGAAGACCGATTATCCGTATCAGCATGCGCACGATCCGTTTGCGCCGCCGGTGCCGTTGCGTTCGGCCGCGCAACTGCGCATGCAGTTCGACGGCGAGTCCCGCGAGATGACTTCCGCCGATGCGCGGCGTGTGGCGGCGTTGTCGTCATCGGCGGCGGATTTGCTGAGCGGCATGGCGGGCAGCGGCGCGATTGGCTATGCAGCCGGCGCCGACGCCGCGGACCAGCCGGCGCCGGCGCGCGGCGAGTCGTCGAAAGACACGATCCGCACGGCGATCTGCGTCGAGGCGCGCGATCCGAAACGTGCCGCCGGGCCGAAGGCCGAAACCGAGACGTTCGGCAGCGGCCGCACGCTCCTGCATGTGTTCATGCCGCCGCTCACCGAGCTCGACGACTATCTCGAGCTGCTTGCCGCGATCGAGGCGACGGCGGCCGAGTTGCGGATGCAGGTGGTGCTTGAAGGCTATCCGCCGCCGCGCGATGCGCGCCTGAAGGTATTGCAGGTGACGCCGGACCCCGGCGTGATCGAGGTGAACATTCATCCGGCTTCGAACTGGGAGCAACTGGTCGATCACACCGAGTACCTGTATCAGTCCGCCGCCGAGAGCTATCTGAGCAGCGAGAAGTTCATGACCGACGGGCGGCATACCGGCACGGGCGGCGGCAATCACTTCGTGCTCGGCGGCGCGACGCCCGCGGACAGTCCGTTCCTGCGCCGTCCCGATCTGCTCGCGAGCCTGATCGCGTATTGGCACAACCATCCCTCGCTGTCGTATCTGTTCTCGGGGTTGTTCATCGGGCCGACCAGCCAGGCGCCGCGTATCGACGAAGCGCGCAACGACCAGGTGTATGAACTGGAAGTCGCGTTCCGCGAATTGCAGCGGCAGATCGATCTGCTCGGCGGCCGCGACAGCGCGAACCTGCCGGCGTGGATGATCGACCGCTCGTTGCGCAACATCCTGATCGACGTGACGGGCAATACGCACCGCAGCGAGTTCTGCATCGACAAGCTCTATTCGCCCGATGGCCCGACCGGGCGCCTCGGCCTGCTCGAATTGCGCGGCTTCGAAATGCCGCCGCATGCGCGCATGAGTCTCGTGCAGCAGTTGCTGTTGCGCGCGCTGGTGGCGCGCTTCTGGCATACGCCGTACACGCAGCGGCTCACGCGCTGGGGCACCGAGTTGCACGACCGCTTCCTGCTCGGCACCTTCGTGAAGATGGATTTCGACGACGTGCTGGACGAGCTGAACCGGGCCGGCTTCGCGTTCGACAGCAGCTGGTTTGCGCCGCACTTCGAATTCCGCTTCCCGCTGGTGGGCGAGGCTACGGTGAATGGCGTCTCGCTGACGATCCGCAACGCCCTCGAACCCTGGCACGTGATGGGCGAGGAGGGTTCGCCGGGCGGCACGGTGCGTTACGTGGATTCGTCCGTGGAAAGGCTCGAGGTGCGCGCGCTCGGTTTGAACGGCAACCGCCATGTGCTGACGGTCAACGGTGTGCCGGTTCCGTTGCAGCCCACCGGCCGCGTCAGCGAATATGTGGCCGGCGTGCGGTTTCGCGCGTGGTCGCAACCGTCGGCGCTGCATCCGACCATCGGCGTGGATGCGCCGCTCACTTTCGATCTGGTCGATACATGGAGTGGCCGCTCGGTCGGCGGATGCCAGTATCATGTCGCTCATCCGGGCGGGCGCAATTACGAGACCTTCCCGGTCAACGCCTACGAGGCGGAAAGCCGGCGGCGTGCGCGCTTCTTCGCGTCGGGGCATACGCCGGGGCCGCTCGCGGTCGACACGCCGCAGCGCAGCCTCGAGTTTCCGTTCACGCTGGACCTGCGCTACTGGTAACCTGGTAGACTGAAACGCGGCTGCCCACACGGCCCACACAGCCCACATTGAAGAACGACACGACCTTGGCCTTTCAATCGACTTTTCCCTTCGAAACGTCCGCGGCACGCGCGGACGCTTCGTCCTTGTTGCGGCTATTGCCCGCCTACGAAGGACACTGGGACGAGTTACGCGACGCGTCGGGCGCGTTGCGCGAACCGTGGCGGCAGTTCTTCGAGCGGCTCGGCGAGGACGGCATCGCGCGGCTCGACGACCATTGCGCGTCGATCGCGCAGCAGATCCGCGATAACGACATCAGCTACAACGTCTACGCGGATAACGGCGAGCCGCGGCCGTGGGCGCTCGACCTGCTGCCGTTCCTGATCAGCGAGGCCGAGTGGGCGCATATCGAGCGTGGCGTGACGCAGCGCGCGCATCTGCTCAATGCGATCGTCGCGGATATCTATGGGCCGCAGACCTTGCTTCAGCGTGGACAGTTGCCGCCCGCGCTGGTGTTCGGCCATCCCGGCTATCTGCGTTCCGTGAAGGGCTATACGCCGCCCGGCGGACAGTTTCTGCAAGTCGTGGCGGTCGACCTGGCGCGTACGCCCGGCGGCGACTGGACCGTGATGGCGCATCGCACCGAGGCGCCGTCCGGTCTCGGCTATGCGCTCGAAAACCGGCTGATCGTGTCGGCGCTGTTCGCCGATCCGTTTCGCGCGATGCGCGTGAGCCGCCTCGCGCCGACCTATTCGCAACTGATCGCGACGCTCGCGCAGGCGGCGCAGGCCACGATGCGGCCCGATCATGACGGCGCCGAGACATCGCCGCATATCGCATTGCTCACGCCGGGGCCGTTCAGCGAAACCTACTTCGAGCATGTGTTTCTCGCGCGCTATCTGGGCGTCACGCTGGTCGAAGGCAAGGACCTGACGGTGCGCGACGACATGCTGTATCTGAAGACGCTCGCCGGCCTCGAACGCGTGCACGTGGTGCTGCGCCGCCTGGACGATGCGTTCTGCGACCCGGTTGAACTGCGCGCCGATTCGACTATCGGCGTCCCCGGCTTGTTGCAGGTGATGCGCGCGGGCAATGTGATCGTCTCGAACGTGCCCGGCTCGGGCTTTGTCGAATCGCCGGCCTTGCACGGGTTTCTGCCGGGCATCGCCGAAGTCCTGCTCGACGAAGACCTCCTGCTGCCGAGCGTGGCGACCTGGTGGTGCGGCGAAAAGGCGGCGCGCGAACATGCCTTCGCGCGTCTGGACGAAGCGTTCATCGTGCCGACGTGGCCACTCGCCGCGCGCGACGCGCCACCCGGCGTGGAACACGGCAGGCAGCGGCTCTCGACGTGGCGCGAGCGCATCGAGGCGATGCCCGACACCTATACGATCCAGCAGTCGCAGCGCTTTTCCTGCACGCCGCGTTATGAGGAAGGCACGATCGGCCGCCGCCCGTCGGTGCTGCGCGTCTATGCGATTGCCGACGTGAACGGCGGCTGGCATGTGATGCCGGGCGGCTTCACGCGCATGGCCGCCGAGCGCCAGGCGACGGTCTCGATGCAGTACGGCGGCAGCAGCGTCGATACGTGGGTGCTGTCGAGCCAGCCGACCTCGACCTTCACGTTGCTGCCTTCGCCGATGCAGCCCGCCGATCTCGCGCGCAAGCATCGCACGGTGTCGAGCCGCGCGGCGGAAAATCTCTACTGGGCCGGACGTTATGGCGAGCGCGCCGAAAACAACGTGCGGCTGTTGCGTCTGATTCTCGGCTCGCTGGAAGGCAACGACGCCGACGCGATGTTCCCCACGCTCGTCGAGCTCGCGATGTACTGCGGGCTCGTGCAGTCCGGCGACATGTTCTCGCCGCATTCGCCGCAAGCATTCGAGCGCGCGCTGGTCGCGAATCTGAGCGAGAGCACGGGTGCCTCGAGCATCGGCCAGAACCTGACTTGCCAGGCGCGTTCGAACGGCGAAGTGCGCGGGCGTCTGTCGAACGATCATTGGCGCACGATTCTCGCGGCGCGCAACGACTTCCGCGATGCGTTGCAAATGCTGATGCCGGCTCCTGGTTTCAGCGGCGGTTCGTCGCAAGGCAATGGCAATGGATATGGCAACGGCGGCCCGAATGGCCGCGGCGAACGCTACGATCGTTACGACCGCGTGACGCTGATGAACGCGCTCGAACGCCTCTCGGTGCAGTTGTCGGCGATCAGCGGCGCGCAAGGCGACCGCATGACGCGCGACGAAGCCTGGCGTTTGCTGTTCGTCGGGCGGCACATCGAACGCGTGTCGGCGATGACGTCGTTTCTGCGCGTGGTCGCCGATAAAGGCCAGCTCGCGACGCCCGCCGGTTTCGATCTGCTGCTGCAACTCTTCGACAGCACGCTGACGTATCGCTCGCTCTATCCGGGCCGTTTCGAAGTGCCGGCCCTGCTCGACCTGCTGGTGATCGAGCCGACCAATCCGCGCGGCATTTACGGCGTGTATGAGCGCCTGCGTAAAAAGCTTGATGAGATTGCGGTGGCGGCGGGCAGCTTGCGGCATCGTCCGTTCGCGGAACTGATGCCGCCCGCCGCGTCGCTGCCCACGCTGGAAGCGCTGTGCGCGACCGATGAAAACGGCGCCTACGATGATCTTATTGCGGTGTGCGATCAGATCGGCGGTTTTGTCGGCGCGGCCGCGCATGAGATCAGCGCGCGCTATTTCAGTCACGCGAGCACGGTGGCGTCGCAGGTGTGGTCATGAAGCACACACCGACCGTGCTGTCCGTCTCGCATCGCACGACTTACCATTACTCCACATATGTGGAAACGGCGCAGCATCTCGCGACGATCCGGCCGATTGCGTGCGCATGGCAGCGCGTGGTCTCGCACGACGAACGGATCGAGCCGGAGCCGTCGTATCTGCATAGCCGGATCGACGCATTCGGCAACGACGTGCTGTACTTTGCGTTGGACGCGCCACATGAGCGGCTGCAACTCGTCAGCGAAACGACGGTTGCGCTCACGCCGCGCTGGACCGATCTCGATCCCGATGCGACGCCCGAATGGGAAGACGTGGCCGACGCGCTGCGCTTTCGCGTGGGCGGCCAGTTCCGGCCCGAGGTGGAGTTTTGTTTCGCGTCGCCGAATATCGTGCCGCGGCCGTCGCTGCGCGCGTATGCGTTGCCGAGCTTTCCGCCGGGCACACCGATCGCGGCGGGGGCGATCGATCTGATGCACCGGATTCACGAAGACTTCGCGTACAAACCTTCGGCGACGATGTTCGATACGCCCGCCGAACGCGCCTTCGAATTGAAGAGCGGCGTGTGCCAGGATTTCGCGCAGGTAATGATCGGCTGTTTGCGCTCGCTGGGCTTGCCGGCGCGCTATGTGAGCGGTTATCTGCGCAACGATCCGCCGCCGGGGCAGCCGCGTTTGATCGGCGCGGATGCGTCGCATGCCTGGGTGTCGGTGCATTGTCCTGAGAGCGGCTGGATCGATCTCGACCCGACCAATGACGTGCTCGCGGATATGGACCACGTGACGCTCGCGATCGGCCGCGACTACAGCGACGTGTCCTTGCTGCGCGGGATGATTCTTGGCGGCGGGGCGCATCGGGTGGAAGTGGGCGTGACTGTTCTGGCGCTTTAGCCCTTTACTTCGCTTCACTTCGGCAAGCCGCTTTTTTGCCCCGGCCGGATTCGGTCAACGTGTCGCGCCTCGACCCCGTCACGCTCATTCGCATTTATTGAGGGTAAACCCTCGTCTTTCATTCCCACTCATCGGGAATCCGATTTTTGAAATTCGGGAACGTTCTGGCATTCTCGACCCGTCTTTCATTGCGGGTAGTCTCATCGTGAATGTGGAACGGGGTGTGACAGGGGCCGAACGGGTCTTGCTGGTGCTGGCGGCGCTCGCCAGTCACGGCAAGGCCATGCCGGTCAAGGATCTGCTTTCCGTCACCGGCCTCGCGCAAAGCACGCTGTACCGGCAGATCGCCTTGCTCAAACGCTGGGGCTTCGTCGCGGAAAACGCGGGCCATTACGCGCCCGGTCCGATCAGCTTGCAACTCGCGCTCGGTTTCGACGTGAATTCGCTGCTCGTGGAAGCGAGCCGCGCCGAGATGCAGCAACTGGCGCACGCGTCGCAGGAAAGCATTGGGCTGGTGGTCGCGGTCAAGCATCAGGTGATGTGCCTCGAAATGATCGACAGCCGGCATTCGTTGCGCTGCTCGTTCGAAAAAGGCCGCGCCGTGCCGCTCAAGGCGGGCGCCTCGGCGAAATCGCTGCTGGCGTTCATGGCGGAGAAGGCGCGCGCCGAAGCACTCGATAGGCTCTTCGTCAACGATTCCGCCGGCCGCGCCGCGATCGAAACCGAACTCGAACAGATTCGCGCCCAGGGCTACGCCGTCAGCGACAGCGAAGTCGACCCCGGCGTGTGGGGCGTGAGCGCGCCGATTTTTCATCGCCATGGACGCGGCGTCGGCAGCAGCGCGTCGATCACGCTGATGGCGCCGTCCACGCGCGCGATGGGCCGCGAAAACCAATTCATCGATGGGACGCTACGCACGGCCCGCGCCATTTCCGAGCACATGCAAACCGATTGATCGGATTCCGAACAAACCACAAGGAGCCTATCCCATGAAACTGCAACGACTGTTGTCCCTCGCATGCGTGACGTTCGCGGTCACGTTGGCCGGATTCTCCGGCGCCGCATCGGCACAAACGCCGGACGTGCTGAACGTTGCCACCGACGCCACCTTCCCGCCGATGGAGTACACGGAAAACGGCGCGCGCACCGGCTTCGACGTCGACATGATGAATGCGCTCGCCAAGGCGATGGGCAAACGCGTGCAATGGACGGACATCGATTTCAAAGGCCTGATTCCGGGCTTGATCGCGCATCGTTTCGACGCAGCGATCTCCGGCATCTACATCACCGAGGAGCGCGCGAAGGTGATCGACTTCACCGATTCGTATTACGCCGGCGGCCTTGTCGTGCTGGTGAAAAGCGATTCGCCGATCAAGTCGCCGGCCGATCTGAACGGCAAGAAAGTGTCGGTTCAGGTGGGCACGAAGTCGGTGAACTTCCTGCGCGACAACTTCCCGCAAATCAACCGCGTCGAGGTCGAGAAGAATCAGGAGATGTTCGACCTGGTGGGCATCGGCCGCGCCGATGCCGCCGTGACCGGCAAGCCCGCCGCGTATCAACTGGCGAAAACGCGCGGCGGCTTCCGCGTGCTGGACAAGCCGCTCACGACCGAAGCCTACGGCATTGCCGTGCGCAAGGACGAACCGCAACTGAAAGCCGCCTTCGATACCGCGCTGGCGAAGATCAAGGCTGACGGCACGTATGCGGCCATCGTCAAGAAGTGGTTCGGCGCCACCGCGCAATAACCGGCTGAGTCGAAACAATGGAACTCGATTTCTCGCCGGTGATCGCCGGTTGGCCGGACATCATGCATGGCGCGGTGACGACGGTCGAAGTGACCGCTGCTTCGCTCGCGCTCTCATGCGTGCTGGGCCTCTTGATCGGCATCGGCCGGCTTACGCCGCGGCGGCGCGTGGTGTACGGTTTGTGCACCGCGTATCTGACGTTCTTTCGCGGGACGCCGCTGCTCGTGCAACTCTTCCTGCTGTTTTTTGGCTTGCCGCAATTCGGCATTTTGCTGCCCGCCTTCGTGTGCGGCATGCTTGGGCTCGGCTTGTATTCGGCGGCGTACGTGTCGGAGATCGTGCGCGGCGCGATTCAGTCGGTGGATCGCGGGCAGATGGAAGCGGCGCGTTCGATCGGTATGTCGTCGGGGCAGGCGATGCGCGCGATCATTCTGCCGCAGGCCGTCGTTCGCATGATTCCGCCGCTCGGCAACGAGTTCATCGCGCTGATCAAGAACTCGGCGCTGGTGTCGCTGCTCACGATCGATGATCTGATGCATGAAGGTCAGAAGATCATCAGCGTGTCGTACCGTTCGCTCGAAGTGTATCTGGCCATTGCGCTGGTGTACCTGGTGTTGACGCAGGCGACCAATTACGCGCTGCATCGTGTCGAGCGCCGTTTGCGTGCAGGAGGAATGGTGCAATGAATACCGTGGCCAAAATGGATGAACCTATTGTCAGCATTCGTGGGCTGACCAAATCGTTCGGCCCGCATACGGTGCTCAACGGCATCGACTTCGACATTCAGCCGCAGCAGGTCGTGGTGGTGATCGGGCCGAGCGGGTCGGGCAAGAGCACGTTTCTGCGCTGCTGCAACGGACTCGAACAGGCGGAGGGCGGCACGATCGATATCTGCGGGCATCGGCTGGTCGATCATGGCGAGATGCTCAAGGAGCGTTCGCTGAATGCGCTGCGCACCGAGGTCGGCATGGTGTTTCAGTCGTTCAACCTGTTTCCGCATCTGTCGGTGCTGCATAACATCACCGTCGGCCCACGCATGTTGCGCGGCGCCGGCAAGGCGGAAGCCGAGGCGGCCGCCACGGCGTTGCTGGAAAAAGTCGGTCTCGCGCATAAAGCGCATGTGATGCCGGCGAGCCTGTCGGGCGGACAGAAGCAACGGGTTGCGATTGCTCGTGCATTGGCGATGCAACCGCGCGTCATGCTGTTCGACGAGCCGACTTCCGCGCTCGATCCCGAACTGGTCGGCGAGGTGTTGCAAGTCATGAAACTGCTCGCGAGCGAAGGCATGACGATGGTGGTCGTCACGCACGAGATGGGTTTCGCGAAGGAAGTGGCCGACGTGGTGGTCGTGATGGACGGCGGCGTGATCGTCGAAGCGGGGCCGCCCGCGGAAATTTTCTCCGTGCCGTCGCAGCCGCGCACGCGGGCTTTCTTGCAGGCGATTTTGTCGCGCGCATGAGAGTTCCGTTCGATGACAAGGTGTGGATCGGGCGTTCCGACGACGGCGAGCCCGGTGACACACGGCGCATTTTCAATCAGGTGGTGCCGTTTGGCGGCGTGCCGCAGGTTCAAGGCGGTGCGCCGGTGATCGTCGGCTTCGGTTCGGATGAAGGCGTGCGCCGCAATCAAGGCCGCATTGGCGCGGCGCATGCACCGAAGGAATTGCGACGCGTGCTGGCGGGTTTGCCGGCGAAGACGTCGATCGCGGCGCTTGCCGATGCGGGCGACGTGGTATGCGACGACGGCGACCTCGAAAGCGCGCAAGCCGAACTGGCGCAGGTGGTGAGCGAGGTGCTGGCGAGCGTTGGCCGGCCGTTGGTATTCGGCGGCGGACATGAGGTCGCGTGGGGGACGTATTGCGGTTTGCGCATGCATCAGGATCGTGAAGCCGCGCGTGCATCAGAAACAGCAACAGCCGCCGCGCGCGGGTTGCTGATCGTCAACTTCGACGCCCACTTCGATTTGCGTCAGAAGCGGCCCGCCAATTCGGGCACACCGTTCGATCAGATCGCGAACGACTGCGCCGAGCGCCGCGTGCCATTCAACTACGTTTGTTTCGGCATCAGCGATCTGGGCAACACTGCCTCGCTGTTCGCGCATGCGGAGCGCTTGGGCGTGCGCTACGTGCTCGACATCGACATGCAGGAAACGCAATTGCCGCAGCGTTTGCACGATCTGCAGAAATTGCTGGACGCAGCGGACGACGTCTATCTGACCATCGATCTCGACGTGCTCCCGGCTGCCACCGCGCCGGGCGTATCGGCGCCGGCCGCGCTCGGCGTGCCCTTGCCGGTGGTCGAGGCGATGGTGCAGCGCGTGCGCGCATCGGGCAAGCTGCGCGCGGCGGATATCGCGGAGTACAACCCATCGCTCGATCAGGACAAACGCACGGCGAGGGCGGCGGCGCGATTAGCGTACCGTTTGTTGTAACCGCATCGCGTTTCGGTTCCGTCAGCAATGCCGTGAACAAACTAAACTTGACATTGTGCGTATGCACACATACACTGCCAAACATGAACCGTCCTCTCTCTTACGACGAATGCAACTGCTTCGCGCTGCGCCAGGCGGCGCGGCACGTCACGCAAATCTACGAGCGTCATCTCGGCGCTGTGGGGCTGACGGCCGCGCAGTTCACGATTCTCGCCAAGCTCGCGCGCACGCCGAACCTGCCCATGGCGGATCTGGCGGACGCCATGGTCATGGAGCGCACCACGCTGGTCCGTGCGATGAAGCCATTGCAGCGCGATGGCCTGGTGGTCGCCGAATCGGCGGAGCATGACGGCCGCACTTATCTGTTCAGCTTGACCGAGAAGGGCGAAACGAGCTTCGACCAGGCCGCCATTGCATGGCGCGCCGCGCAGGACGAATTCGAAAAGAAGTTCGGGCACGGGCGCGCCAAAGCGCTGCGCTCCGAATTGTTCAGCATCACCGGTTAACCAAGGTACACGCGTTCGTTCCGGCGAGCTTCGGTGCGCCCGAATATGTGCATACGCACTTACGCATGAGGAAGCGCGGTAATGGAAGGGCTATTCGACGACGACTGTTTCGCGATCCGTCAGGCCGCACGCCACGTATCGCAGCTTTACGACCGGCATCTGGCGAATGTCGGACTCACCATCACGCAGTTTTCGCTGCTGGGGCGCCTGAAACGCACCGGTCCGATGACGATGAGGCAAATGGCCGAAGCCATGCGCATGCAGCGCACCACGCTCGTTCGCACGATCCAGCCGCTGCGGCGCAACGGGCTGATATCGAGCGAAGCGCTCAGCGCTGATGTGCGCGCGCTGTCGATTTCGCTCACGCCCGCAGGCGAAGAACTTTTGAAAGCCGGACGTGAGCATTGGCATGCCGCGCAAGCCGAATTCGAGCACCGTTTCGGCGAGCAGCGCGCGGCCGCGTTGCGCGGCGAACTGTTTGCAATCACACGGGATTCAGTCTGAGGGCTCGTGTCAGGTAAGGCAAAGTCGGCGCAATGCAATGCGCCGTTTTTTTCAACGTAACGAGTGCATACGCACATATCGACATCATGTCCACTACCCCTTCGACTATCGCACCGTCCGGTGCGGCGAATGTCGCCAAACCGGCACGGCGTATACCGTGGATGCTGCTCGCAATCATCACGGTGCTCGCCGTGCTGGCGCTGGCCGCGTCGTACTGGTTTTTCGCCGGCCGCTTCGTGGAAACGACCGATGACGCCTACGTGGGCGGCGACGTCACCGTGATGGCGCCGAAGGTGAACGGCTTCGTTACGGACGTGCTCGTGCAGGACAACCAGTTCGTCCACGCGAACCAGGTGCTGATCCGGCTCGACGCGCGCGATTACGACGCCCGCCTCGCGCAAGCCAGCGCGGAAGTGCAGAGCGCACAGGCCGCGGTCACCGAGTTGCAGGCGAAGAAATCTTTACAGCTTGCGACGATCAACCAGCAGGCCGCCGAGGTGCGGGCGTCCGGCGCCGAGTTGACGCGTAGCGCCGCCGACCAGACGCGTTATCGCGAGCTGGTGAAGGACGACGCGGTGTCGAGCCAGGTGGTCGAACGGGCCGAGGCCGATCTAACGAAGGCGCACGCCGCCGTCGATCGCAGCAGCGCGGCGCTGATCGCGGCGCAACGCCAGATCGCCGTGCTCGACGCGCAGATCGGCGACGCCGAGGCGCGCATCGCCACCGCGCAAGCGGCGCAGCGCGTCGCCGCCTTGAACGTGGAGTACACGACGATCCGCTCGCCGATCGACGGTTATATCGGCAACCGCACCGCGCGAGTCGGCCTACTGGCGAACACGGGCGTGTCGCTGCTCACCGTGGTGCCCGCGAGCGGACTGTGGATCGACGCCAACTTCAAGGAAGACCAGTTGAAGAAGATGCGCGTCGGCGATCGTGTCGACGTCGATCTGGACGCCTCGAACCAGCCGATTCACGGCGTGGTGGAGAGCCTCGCGCCGGCCACCGGCGCGACCTTCAGCGTGCTGCCGGCCGAAAACGCCACCGGCAACTTCACGAAGATCGTGCAGCGCGTGCCGGTGCGTGTGCGCCTCACCATGCCGAAGAACATGCAAGGCGTGCTGCGGCCCGGTCTCTCGGCAACGGTGAAGGTGCACGTCGACGTCCCCCAATCCCCCAAGGGGACTTCCTTCGGGGCGGGAGACTCCCTTCGGAGCGCCCCCCAAGGGGACTCCCTTCGGAGCGCCGGCAACACGCCGGCGCGCGGGTGAGCGGATCATGACTCAAGTTCTCGCCAACCCCGCCGACCTGCCGACGCGAATCAAAGTCCTGGCGTTCACGTTGATGTGCCTCGGCTTTTTCATGGCGACGCTCGATATCCAGATCGTCGCGTCGTCCCTCAAAGATATCGGCGGCGGCTTGTCCGCGAGTCAGGACGAGCTCTCGTGGGTGCAGACTTCGTATCTGATCGCCGAAATTCTCGTGATTCCGATGTCCGGCTGGCTCACACGCGTGTTCTCGACGCGCTGGGTGTTCGCGTTTTCCGCGCTCGGCTTCACGGTCACCAGCATGTTGTGCGGTCTCGCGTGGGACATCAACTCGATGATCCTGTTTCGCGGTTTGCAGGGCGCGCTTGGCGCCGCGATGATCCCGACTGTGTTTACCACGGCGTTCGTGCTGTTCCCCGGCAAGCAGCGCCTGATTGCGTCCACCACGATTAGCGCGCTCGCCACGCTCGCGCCGACCGTCGGTCCGGTGATCGGCGGCTGGATCACGTCGCAATGGTCGTGGCACTGGCTGTTCTATCTGAACCTGGTGCCAGGCCTCGTCGTCACGCTGATGGTGCCGAAGTACGTGCACTTCGACAAGGCCGATCTGTCGCTGCTGAAAAAGGGCGACTACCTCGGCATCCTTCTGATGTCCGGTTTTCTCGGTTGCCTTGAATACGTGCTGGAGGAAGGGCCGCGCAAGAACTGGTTCGGCGACGATGTGATCCTGACGTGCACGTGGGTGGCGGCGATCTGCGGATTTCTGTTCGTCGTGCATGCGTTCACCGCGAAAGAGCCGATCGTCGATTTGCACGCGTTGGCGATCCGCAACTTCGGCATCGGCAGTCTGCTGTCGTTCATCACCGGGATCGGGATTTTCTGCGCGGTGTTCCTGACGCCGGTGTTTTTGTCGCGTGTGCGTGGCTTTGATTCGTTGCAAATCGGCGTTGCGTTGCTGTCGGTCGGGTGTTTTCAATTGCTCGCGATGGTTGCGTATTCGCTGCTCGCGCGCTTTGTCGACATGCGGCTACTGCTGGTGCTCGGCCTGGTGCTGTTCGGCGTCGGCTGTTATCTGTATGTGCCGCTGACCAATCAATGGGGCTGGCAGGAGTTGCTGATCCCGCAGGCGTTGCGCGGCATCGGCCAGCAGTTCTGCATTCCACCGATCGTCACCATGGCGCTGGGTTCATTGCCGATGTCGAGGCTTCGTTCCGCAAGCGGCCTTTTCAACCTGATGCGTAACCTCGGCGGCGCGATCGGCATTGCGGTGAGCAGCACGATGCTCAACGACCGCTTGAACTTGCACTACGAGCGGCTCGATGAACATCTGAATGTGGGACGGCCGGCGGTCGAATCGATCTTGCAGCAGCAAAGCGTGCATTTCGCGGCAGTGGGCGGCAACATGCTGAACGCGGCTAACGCCGGGCTCGGCGAACTGCACGCGCTGCTGATGCGCGAAGCACTCGTGCTCACGTTCTCCGACACGTTTTTCGCCTTGTCGCTCTGTTTCGTGGTCGGTTTGCTGAGCGTGTTGTTCTCGCGCCCATTCGGCAACACCGCACCGCCGCCCGATGCCCATTGAGGAATTGAACATGAAGCCGATTGTTATCAAGGTATTGGCGAGCGCCGCGTTGCTGACGCTCGCGGCGTGCGCGGTGCAACCGGAAATGCACGCGGATCTGCCGGATACGGTTAAAACCGTCGCTCCGGCTGCGTGGACTGTCGACGCGCCGCAAGACAGCGTGAGCGCTGACACGTGGTGGACGCAATTCGGCGACCCTGTCATGCACCAACTGGTCGAATCGGTATTGACCGGCAATCTCGACGTGCAGGCCGCGGTGGAGCGCGTCAAGCAGGCGCAGAATGTGGTGACGCAGAATCGCGCGGCCTTGCTGCCGGAGCTAAACGCAAGCGCGAACGCTTCCGACTCGCGCCAGAACACGCCGCCGCCGCTCGGCTATGTACGCCAGGCCGGTATCGGTTTGACAGCAAGCTGGACGCCGGACGTATTCGGTGGCGAACGTCTTGCGGTGCTGGTGGCGCAGGCGCAAGTGTCGGGACGTCAAACGGCCTTGAATCAACTTCGCCTCGCTCTCGCGGCCAACACGGCGGCGGCGTATGTCGATCTGCGGTGGGCGCAATCGCAACTGCGGATTCTCAGCGACAACGAGCAGATCCGCGCCCGCGCGCTGAAACTCACGCAGCAGCGTCTGCGTTACGGGTTGTCGACGCAACTCGACGTCGCGCGTGCGCAGAACCAGTTAAAGGATTTGCAGGCGCAGATTCCGCCCATGCAATCGACGGTGCAGCATCAATTGAGTTTGATCGCGGTGTATTCGGGGCGCACGCCTGAGAGCGTCGATGCGTTAACGCTCGCCAACGCACGCGAGATTCCCGTGCCTGCGCAAAGCGTGCCGCAGGTGTTGCCGTCCGAAGCGTTGTTGCAGCGGCCCGACGTGCGCAATGCGTATGCGACGGTTGAACAGCGCGCGGCGGAAGTGGGCGTGTCGAAAGCTCAACGCTATCCACAGTTCAGGCTCAATCTCGCCGACGGCTTGTTAGCGTCGTCATACCTCGGCTTGCCGACGCTCACCGACAATCTCTTTAGCGCCGCATTGAACGCGACGAGCCCGATCTTCAACGCCGGCCGCATTACCGCGAACATCGACGCGAGCGAAAGCCGCATGCGCGAATCGCAACTCGGCTTGCAGCAGACCATGCTGCAAGCGCTCAAGGAGATCGAGGACAACCGCAGCGAGCTGGTGAACGGCGCCGTGCAGGTGGAGCGTCTTGGCGGCGCGCTCGATGCGTCGAACCAGGCGCTGCGTCTGTCGAGTGAACTGTACAAGGGCGGCGCGTCGAGTTTCCTCGACGTGCTCGCCGCGCAGGAGGCGTATCTGCGCGACGCGGAATCGTTGAATCAGGCCAAACGCGAGCATGCGCTCGCGGCTGTCGCGTTGTACCGGTCGCTCGGCGGCGGCTGGGATGTGCGTGAAACCGTCACGACAGTATCGGCAACCCGATGATGCATGCTCATGGCAAGTGCAACGCCAATCCAACTGGAGAGAAACGATGAATACGCGAGAAGTGGTGATCTGCAATCCGGTGAGAACGCCGATCGGCGCATTCGGCGGATCGCTGAAGGACGTGCCCGCAACCGAACTCGGCGCGCTTGTCGTGCGTGAGACGCTGCATCGCAGCGGACTCGACCCGGCGTCGTTGGCGTCGGTGATCATGGGCAACGTGATTCAGGCGGGCAACAAGATGAACCCGGCGCGCCAGGCGTCGATCGGCGGCGGTGTGCCGGTGGCCGTGCCGGCGTTGACGGTCAATCGTGTATGCGGCTCGGGCGCGCAGGCAATCGCGTCGGCGGCCCAGGAGATCTGGCTCGGTCTCGGCGATGCAGCCGTGGCGGGCGGCATGGAGAACATGGACCGCGCGCCGTATCTGCTCGACGGCAGCCGTTGGGGCTATCGCATGGGCAACGCGCACATTCACGACAGCCTGTTGCGCGACGGCCTGAACGATGCGTTTTCGGATGAGCATTCCGGCTGGCACACCGAAGACCTTGTCAGCCAGTTCGACATCACGCGCGACGCACAGGACCGTTGGGCCGCGCGCTCGCAACAACGATTTGCGGCGGCGCAGGCGCGCGGCGAATTCGACGCTGAACGGGTTGCCGTGCAAACGCAAGGACGCAAAGGTCCGCAACACTTTACGCGTGATGAACAGCCGCGCCCGGACACCACGGTGGAGACTTTGGCGAAACTGCGTCCGGCATTCCGTCCCGATGGCACGATCACCGCGGGCAACGCGCCGGGATTGAACAGCGGCGCGGCGGCGATGCTGGTTGCGGAGCGCGGTTTCGCCGAAGCGCGCGGCATCGAGCCGTTCGCGCGACTCGTGGCATACGGCGTCGCCGCAGTCGAGCCCGGCATGTTCGGCCTCGGCCCGGTGCCGGCGGTGCAGATGGCGTTGGCGCGCGCGGGTTGGCAACTGCACGAGGTCGAGCGCTTCGAAATCAACGAAGCGTTCGCCGCCGTGCCGATCGCGGTCGCGCACAAACTCGGCATTACGGACGAACTGATCAACGTGCAAGGCGGCGCGATCGCGCACGGTCATCCGATCGGCGCGACCGGCGCGGTGCTGACGACGCGCCTGCTTCATTCGATGCGGCGCGACGGGCTCAAACGCGGCATCGTGACGCTGTGCATCGGAGGCGGCCAGGGCATTGCGTTGGCATTGGAAATGATCTGAAATCAGCGGCGGCAGCGATGCTGATCGCGTTCGTCGGATTGATTGCGTTGTTGAACGGCGTGGCGGGCGGCATCGGCGGCTGGTTCGCCCATCCGCAACGGTCGATGCAATCGGTGCTCGGCGCCGTGTTCGCGCCGCTCGCCTATCTGATCGGCGTACCATTGCTATCCTGTCGTTTGCGTTGTGCGGTTTCGCGAACTTTTCGTCGATCGCGGTGTTGACCGGGGGTTTTAGCGCCGTCGCGCCGGAACGCCGCGCCGAAGTCGCGCGTTACGGCCGGCGTGTCGTGCTCGCCGCGACGCTCTCGAACCTGATGAGCGCGACGATCGCGGGCATGTTCGTTACGCTCAATTGAATCGAGGATCGCCGCATGAACATGGAACAATTGTTGGAGCGCGCGGGTGTCGCGCGAGAAAAGGCCTATGCGCCTTATTCGAAATTCAAGGTCGGCGCCGCGCTGCTGACACAAGACGGCAAGGTGTTCGACGGCTGCAATGTCGAGAATGCGTCGTACGGTCTGTGCAATTGCGCTGAACGTACCGCGTTTTTCAGCGCGATCGCCGCCGGTTATCAGCGCGATCAGTTCGCCGCGCTCGCCGTGATCGGCGATACGGACGGTCCGATCGCGCCGTGCGGCGCGTGCCGCCAGGTGATCATCGAACTCGGCGGGCCGGAGTTGCCAATTCGCCTCGGCAATCTGCGCGGCGCCACGCGCGACACCACCGCGCGTGAACAACTGCCGGACGCGTTCTATCTATGAGCAAGCATAAAGTCATCTACGACACCGATCCCGGTGTGGACGATGCAATGGCGCTCGTTTTTCAGGCGCTGCATCCGGACATCGAATTGCTCGGGCTGACGAGCGTGTTCGGCAACGCCACGATCGAAACGACCACGCTCAACGCGCGGTTTCTGGCCGGGCGGTTTGCGCCGGGCGTGCCGGTCGCGCAAGGCGCGGCGGCGCCGCTCAAGTGCCTCGCGCCCGAGCCGCTCGCACGGATTCACGGCGACAACGGGCTCGGCAACATCACGCTCGAAACCGGCGGCGAAGCGGCGCTCGACACGCGCCCCGCGCATCGCTTCATCATCGACACGGTGCGCGCGCATCCCGGCGAAGTCACGCTGATCGCGGTCGGCCCGCTTACGAACCTTGCATTGGCGCTCGCCGACGATCCGCGGATAGCGTCACTCGTCAAGCAGGTGGTGATCATGGGCGGCGCGTTCGGCACGGACGGCGTGCTCGGCAACGTCACGCCCGCGGCGGAAGCCAACATTCTGGGCGACCCCGATGCCGCCGACATCGTATTCGGCGCGCCGTGGCCGGTGGCGATCGTCGGGCTCGACGTCACGCAGCGCACCATCATGAGCCGCGATTATCTGGCGTCGCTGCGCGATCGCGGCGGCGCGGCAGGGCAGTTCGTGTGGGACGTGTCGCGGCATTACGAGCGTTTTCACGAGCAAAGCGCGCGGCTCGCGGGAATCTACGTGCACGATTCGTCCGCGGTCGCCTATGTGTTGGCCCCCCATCTCTATACGACGCGCAGCGGTCCGGTGCGCGTGTTGACGGAAGGCATCGCGGCGGGCCATACCATCCAGAAGCCTTCGACCATGCCGGTCCCCGCGCCGGACTGGGACAGCCGCCCCGAGTGCAAGGTCTGCGTGGGTGTGGATGTGGCGGGCATGCTCGCGCTTTACGAGCACGCGATCTGCGGGACGCTTTAGCCAGCCGGCCGCACGGCGCAACGCTGAGGTTTGATCCGACATAAGCCACCGTTGCATTGCAGCAAACCGCGAACACGCAATCGTGGCCGATGCCGATCGTCAATCTTTGCTACATTTCTGCACACGCACTGCATACGCGGCCCCTGAAGCTTTCGCTTATCGGCGCGGCGCGCGTGACCTATATCGATCAAGAGGCGAAAGATGCGAATTCTAGTTGTAGGGGCGGGCGCCGTGGGCGGCTACTTCGGCGGACGTCTCGCTGCGGCGGGCCAGGACGTGACTTTCCTCGTGCGCCCCGGCCGTGCCGAAAAACTGCGGCGTGACGGGCTCGTCATCAGCAGCCCGCGCGGCGATCTCACGCTGCGCGACGTCAAGACGATTCTCGCCGGGGTGAGCGCCGAGCCGTTCGATCTGGTGCTGCTCAGTTGCAAAGCCTTCAGTCTCGACGACGCGATCGACTCCTTCGCGCCGCTCGTCGGCGAGTCCACGCTGATTTTGCCGATGCTCAACGGCATGCGCCATATCGACGTGCTGACGGAAAAATTCGGAGCCGCGCGCGTGCTCGGCGGTCAATGCGTGATTGCGGCGACACTCAACCCCGAGCAGCACGTCGTGCATCTGAACGAAATGCATGCGGTCACGTTCGGCGAACTGGCGGGCGGCGCGTCGGAGCGCGTGCAGGCGATCGCGGACGCCATGGCCGACGCGAATTTCGACGTGGTGGTGAGCGACAACATTCTGCTGCGCATGTGGGAGAAGTGGGTGTTCCTCGCCACGCTGGCGGCGAGCACCTGTTCGATGCGCGGGTCGGTCGGCGATATTCTGGCGGCACCGGACGGCAAGCGCGTGATCGAAAATCTGCTGGGCGAATGCCGCGCGGTTGCCGAGCATAACGGCTTCACGATGGGTCCGGACTTCGACGCTCGCGCAACTCAAACACTCTTTACGCCATCGCCGCTCACGGCATCCATGTTGCGCGACGTGGAAAACCACTCGCATACCGAGGCGGATCACATTCTCGGCGACCTGATCTCGCGCGGCGGCGACGCGCAAAAGGGCGAGCACGGCCTGTCGTTGCTGCGTATCGCCTATAGTCATCTGAAGACGTATGAAGCGAGGCAGGCCCGCACGTCGTGAATGACCGGGCGCAGCGTAGCGAAGCCTAACAATCGGAGGTGAAGCATGCCGAGCCCAACCGGATCGGTGCCCGCGCTCAGTGCCGCGTCGGCCACGATCTTCTCGATCGGCATTGTCTTTCTCGGCTACTGGGGCCTCTATGAGCCGACGGGATGGCGAGCCGTCGACGTCGTCGTCTTCATGTTCGCGCTGACCGGCTTCGGCTGCCTCGGCCTCGTGCCGTGGATGGCGACGAGTCCCGTCGAGCCTGAAACCAGCGACGCCCGTATCCGCATTGCGCGCCACATGTTTCTTACCGGCGTCGTGGCGATCTGGCTGGCGGTGGCGCTGTCGGTCATTTTCTGACGCAGTGCTGCGCCGATAAAAAACGCGCGCCTTGCTGTGCAAACAAGGCGCGCGTTTCATTCAGGAGAAAGCCAGTTTAACGCTCGATCTGCCGGTTCCAGCGCGTATCCCACTGCGCGCGATGTGCGTTGATCGTTTCCCAATCCATCACCGTCACCTTGCGCACCAGATCGTCGATGTTGCCGAGGCTTTGCTGCATGGGCGGTGTCATCTTCGCGAGACGATTGGTCGGAATCTGGCGACCGGCTTCGGCGGCTTTCGTTTGCGCTTGCGCGGACAGCAGGAATTGCGCGAGCTTCTGCGCCATCTGCGGATCGGGGTTGTTGTTGACCACGCACAGATCCACCAGCAGCAACACCGGACCTTCCTTCGGATTCACATAGCCGACCGGAATGCCCTTGTCCTGCAGATCGCCCACGGCGGTCGGCGTCAAGGGGAACAAGCCCGCTTCGCCGGTCTGCACCATTTCGGAAATCTTCGCGGAGTTCGGGATGTACTCGACCACGTTCGGCCCCACCGTGCTCGCCCATTTCGTGAAGCCCGGTTCGACGTTCTGCTCGCTGCCGCCCATCAAACGGTTGATCGCGAGAAAGCCGTGCAGGCCGAAGGTGCTGCTCGACGCCGACTGAAACACCACTTTGCCCTTGTATTTCGGGTCGGTGAAATCCATCCACGAAGTCGGCGGCGCCCAGCCTTTTTCAGCGAACAGTTTCTTGTTGTACGCGATGCCGGTCATGCCCAATTGCACGCCCGCGCCCATGTCGTCCTTCATGCGCGCGAACGGATAGAGCTCCTTGAGCACCGGCGAATCGTCGAGTTTCTTGCACACGCCCATGCTGACCGCGCGCGCCATCACGCCGTCGTCGAGAAACACCACGTGGATCTGCGGACTGGCCTTGTTGGCGAGCAGCTTGGCGAGAATGTCCGACGACGTGCCGGGTACGACCACCACCTTCACGTTGTTGGCTTTCTCGAACTCGGGCAGCACCTGGCTCGTATAGGCCTTTTCCATCGGGCCGCCGTTCATGCCGATGTAGATCGTTTTCGTCTGCGACCACGCCGGCGCGGCCGCGCCGAACGCACACAATGCGGCCAGCGCCGCGATCGTCTTGAACAGTTTCATTGATGGACTCCTGGGTTTCACTAAACGATGAGTAGCGTTGACTTAAGCGGGCAATCAAGCGACGGCTGACGTAGCAACGGCGGCCAAGCGATTGATCGAGAAAGCGTCGAGCGGTGTGGCCGTGGCGCCGTCGATCACGAGGTCGGCGAGCACTTCGCCGACGCCCGGCGCCAATAGAAACCCGCCGCCCGAAAAACCGAACGCATGCAACAGACGCGGCACCATGCGGCTCGCGCCGACGATCGGATTGCTGTCAGGCGTTTCGCCCTCCACGCCGCTCCACGTGCGGATCAGGAGCGCCTCGCGCAGCGCGGGCAGCAGGGCGCAGGCATCGCGCATCACGGCACGCGTGGTTTCCGTCGACGGCTGACCGTATTCGCCGTCGCCATGTCCGCGTCCGCCGCCGATCACGCAGTTGCCGCGCGCCACTTGCCGCGCGTAGATGCCTCCGCCGTACACGCCCAGGTTGTGCGTGATGAAGAGCGGCAATGGTTCGGTGACCCACATGTTCGGGTAAATCGGTTTCATCGGCACCGTTTCGCCGAAGTAACCCGCCACCGTATTCGCCCATGCGCCGGCGGAATTGATGAGCCAGTCGGCGCTGATGCGCGTGTCGCCGGCGCGCAATTGAAAGCGCGTGCCGTCGTAATGAATATCGGTCAGTTCGGTTTGCTCACGCACGTCCGCGCCCGCGGCGCGCGCGGCTCGCGCGAACGCGGGCGACACCAGACGCGGATTCGCATGACCATCCGTCGCGCACAGCGAGCCGCCGATTGCCGCCGCGCCGAGCCAGGGATAGCGTCCACGGAACGCGGCGCCGCTGATCAGCTGTGCCTGCAGTCCATGGTCGCGCGCCATGTTGGCCCACGCCTCTAGCGCGACAAGATCGCCTTCGCTGCGCGCCAGCCGCAAATGTCCCGACACCGTGAATTCACCGTCGATGCCGATCAGCTCCGGCAAGCGGTCCCAGATGAGCCGCGCGCGCATGGCGAGCGGCATCTGTTCAACCGGGCGTCCCTGGCAGCGCACGCCACCGTAGTTCACGCCGCTCGCTTGCGCGCCGCAATAGCGCCGCTCGAACAGGCCCACGCGCAGGCCGCGCCGCGCCAGCGCCAACGCTGCGGATGAGCCGACCAGGCCGCCGCCCGCAATCGCGACGTCGTAGTGCAGGGCGTCACTCATCGCGCGCCTCCTGGGGAATCTCGGCGACGCCGTCGGCGTACATTGCGGGCGACAGCGGAATCGGTTTGACGGGTGGCTGGCTGCGCAGACGGCCGACCGCGTGGAGCGGCTTGCCGGTCTCCTCGCTCAGAAGCGTCAGCGCGGCTTCGCCGCACATGCGTCCCTGGCAGCGGCCCATGCCGACGCGCGTGAGCGCTTTCAGGCGGTTGATCTCGTTCGCTTCGCCACCGCGGATGCAGCGCCGCAAGGCGCCCGCGTCGATTTCCTCGCAGCGGCACACGATCATGTCGTCGGGCCATTGCGCGGCGCATTTGGCAGGCGGAGCAAACGCCGTTTCGATGCCCTCGCGAAAGACAGCGATGCGCTGCAGGCCGCGCTCGAGCGATGCCGCGTCGCGCATGCCGGGGCCGCGTGGGTGCGCGATGCCGAGGTCGTCGAGCAAGGCCAATGCGGTGCGGCGTCCGGCGAGTTCGGCGGCATCGGCGCCGGCAATGCCCGCACCGTCGCCGGCGAGATAGAGGCCGCGCACGGAACTGCGGCCCGCGGGGTCGAGTTCGGGCAGCCAGCAACGGTTGTGGGCGTCGAAACGGAAGCGGCAACCCGCGAGATCGGCGAGCTGCGTTTCGGGTTTCAGGCCGAAGCTGATGCCGACCGCGTCGCAGGCGATGGTTTCGGTTGTCGGGCTGGAGCTTGAAGCGCGCCATTCGATTGCCTGCACGCTTTCTCCGCCGCGTACGGCCAGCAAGGTCACATGGCGTTCGATCCGCACGCCATGCGTTTTAAGCCAACCTACGTAATAGAGGCCTTTGGCAAACGTCGACGGCAGACGCGCGAGTTTCGGCGCGGCGGCGATCTGCTGCGATAGCGGGCTCGTGTCGAGCACGGCCACCACGTGCGCGCCCGCTTTCACGTATTGATACGCGACCAGATACAGTAACGGCCCAGTGCCTGCGAGCACCACGCGTTGACCGATCGCGCAGCCTTGCGACTTCAATGCGACTTGCGCCGCGCCGAGCGTGTAGACGCCGGGCAAGGTCCAGCCCGGCACCGGCAGCACGCGATCCGTCGCGCCGCTCGCGATGATCAGATGCGAGAAGGGCACGCTGATTTCGCGTCCCGCGTGCAGCGTATCCAGGCGGCCAGGTTCGCACGCCCAGGCCAGTGTGTCGGGACGATAGTCGAGATGCGGCAGAAGCGCGGCCATCGTCGCGTGCAAAGCGTCGGCCTTGTGCGCTTCGAAACCGTAGAGTGTTTTTTTCGAGCGCTGAAATCCGCCGTTTGCGGGCGGTTGCCGATAAATCTGACCGCCCCAGCGCGCGTTTTCATCAAGCACGATCGGCTTGACGCCGGCTGCGACCAAAGTCTCGGCGGCGCGCACGCCCGCCGGTCCCGCGCCGACGATCACTATGCGGCGTTCGCCGGTCATTGGGCGTCTCCGTTTGCCACCGTGGCGATCCCAACGGCGAGCCGCGTAACCACGCGCATGCCTTCGACCACCAGCGTCGAGCACGCGCGCAAACGCACTCCCTCTTCGGTGCGCATCCAGCAGTCCTGGCATGCGCCGATCAAACAGAAGCCGGCGCGCGGCGCGCCGCTGAATTCGCTTTCGCGCACGCGGCGTTGCTGCATCAGCACGGCCGTCAATAGCGTATCGCCTTGCAGCGCGGTGACTTCCTGACTATCGAGAAAGAAGCGCAGCGGTTCACGTTGCGTTTCCGCGACGCGCACGAATTGCG
>DASPZL010000299.1:0-16121 GCA_035636295.1 Paraburkholderia sp. | reverse complement strand
CAGCAGCACCGGCAAACGGTTCACATGCGCGAGCGCGTTCGCGGCGGGCGAGCCCGTCACGCCCAATGCGCCGGCGTTCAACGGATCG
Source organism: Paraburkholderia sp. (assembly GCA_035636295.1). GTDB lineage: Bacteria > Pseudomonadota > Gammaproteobacteria > Burkholderiales > Burkholderiaceae > Paraburkholderia. The sequence goes on along the minus strand of DASPZL010000299.1, from coordinate 16,033 downwards.
TTCCATGCCAGGGAGCTCTTGCCGGCCTGTGTTTCCGCGACCGGAATCCCGTGCGTGGTGGCGAAGCGGTGCAGCGCATCAGTTGCGCGGCCATACAGCACGCCGCCGCCCGCGACGATCAACGGACGTTTGGCGCGACGCAGATGCGCGAAGGCGGCGTCGATCTCTTCGTCGCGCGGCGCGGGCGAATGAAAAGTAACGACACGTGGCGCGAAGAAGTCCGCCGGGAAATCCCACGCCTGCGCCTGCACATCCTGCGGCAATGCGAGCGTGACGGGACCGCACAACGCGGCGTCGGTCAGCACGCGAATCGCGCGCGGCAGCGCGGTGAGCAATTGCGCGGGATGCACGATGCGATCGAAGTAGCGCGACACCGGTTTGAATGCGTCGTTGGCGGAGACGCCGCCATCGTTGAAATCCTCGACCTGCTGCAAGACCGGATCGGGTGCGCGCGAGACGAAGATGTCGCCGGGCAACAGCAGCACCGGCAAACGGTTCACATGCGCGAGCGCGGCCGCCGTGATCAGATTGGTCGCGCCCGGTCCGATCGATGTCGTGACCGCCATCATGCGGCGCCGGAAATGCGCCTTCGCATAGGCAATCGCGCTGTGCGCCATCGCCTGTTCGTTGTGCGCGCGCAGCGTGGGCAACTCGTCGCGGTGCTGATACAAGGCTTCGCCCATTCCCGCGACGTTGCCGTGCCCGAAGATCGCGAACACGCCGCCGAAGAGCGGCTCGTTGCCGCCGCGATCCTCGGCCGGGACGCGTTGTGCGGCGAGATAGCGCACGAGCGCCTGGGCGGTCGTCAGGCGAACGGTGCCGGCCACGCGCGAGCGCGCCTCGCCGGTGTCTTGAGCGGACGCCGCATCGTCATGATGCAATACACGGTGGTTCATGCCGCCTGCTCCTGATGGTCATGGCTTGCCGTCGCCGGTTGCGCGGCTGATGTACCGCGCGTTGCGCGCCACGATGCGATCAGCGTTTCGAACGTGCTGCGCACGCGTGCGATCAGCTCGTCGTCGCCGATCTCACCGGCGAGCCACGCATGGCTCGGCTCGTGGAAGATTGTGCGGCCCACGGTAAAGCCGCGGCACGTTGCCGATTGTGCCGCCGCGCGAAAGCCCTCGTTCAACTGCTCGACACCCGCCGACAAACCGAGCAGCACGACGCCCCGGCAATACGGATCGCGCTCGGCGATCAGCGCGTCGACCGCTTGCCATTGCGCGGCGTTCATCGGTTCGAGCTTCCACCATTCCGGATGGATGCCGATGTTGTACAGGCGTTTCAACGCGCGATACACGATGTCCGGCGCTTGCGGCAGATGCGCGTGCTTCGGCGGAATCACTTCGAGCAGCAACTCATGACCGCTCGCTTGCGTCGCGTCGTAAAGCGCGCGCAACTGGGCTTCCTGTTCGAGGCGCTGTTCGATCGGTTCGTCGGGATGGAACTGCACGAGGCACTTCGCGATATGTTCCTGCGGCCACGCGACGAGCGTCGTGCCGATCGAGCGGCCGTGATCGAACACCAGCGGCACGGAGCCCGGCAGTTCGACCGGACGTCCGATCCACCAGCCGCGGCCGGTTGCGGCGTTCAACGCATCCTGACCGTAGCGATCGTCGATCAATACACCGATGCGGTCTTGCAGTCCCAACGCTTTCTCGGTCTGCGCCACCGCCTCAACGAAGAGCCCCTTCAACTGCGCGATGCGCGCCTCGTCGGCGCCGGTCTGCTGCGCGAGTTCGAAGAACTGGTTGCGATGGTCGAACGCGAAACCGAGTACTTCGTTCCATTGCTTGCGCGCAGGCGAGACGCGATGCAGGCGCGCCAGCGTCGCGTCTCGATCGGGGCGGCGCATGCGTTGCGGGTCGGCTTTCGCTTCGCGCAGGAAGTAGTCGAGCTCGGCCGGCGTCGGCATGGCCGGCGCGCAGCCGTGGCGCGAGACCACCAGCGCGCCGCTCGCATTCGCGGCGCGCGCGCATGCTTCGAGTGGCTGATCGCGCAACCATCCCGAGAGAAAGCCGGAGGCGAACGCGTCGCCCGCGCCGAGCACGTTCAGCACTTCGACTTCCACGCCGCCATGAACCGGCGCGTCGTCGAGCGAGGCGGGCACCTTGCCGTCGATAATCTGGCAGCCCAGCGGTCCGCGTTTCAGCACCAAAGTCGCCGGCGTGACGGCGCGCACCATCGCGAGTGCTTCGACCAGTTCGGTCTTGCCGCCGGCGATGCGGAATTCCTCTTCCGTGCCGATCACCAGATCGAACAGCGGCAGAATGCGCTGCAAATGCGCGGTCACGCCTTCGCTGGCGACGAAGCGGGTTTCGCCGTCCGCCTTGCCGGTGAGACCCCACAACACCGGACGGTAATCGATATCGAGGATCGTGCGCACCTGGTTGCGTCGCGCGTGATCGAGTGCGCGGCGGCTCGTGCGGTTCACCTGTTCGGTGGAAAAGTGCGTGCCCGTAATCAACAGTGCTTTCGACGACGCGATGAAGGCCTCGTCGAAATCCGCTTCATCCACCGCCATATCCGCGCAGTTCTCGCGATAGAAGATCAGCGGGAATGTATCGCGGTCTTTCAGGCCGAGCAGAACGAGAGCCGTGAGACGTTCCTGATCGATGCGTACATGGCTGACGTCGCAGCCTTCTTTCGTCAAAGTCTCGGTGAGAAAGCGGCCCATGTGATCGTTGCCGACGCGCGCGAGCATCGCCGACGCGAGGCCGAGGCGCGCGCAGCCGAATGCGATATTCGCCGACGAACCGCCGAGATATTTCGCGAAGCTCGACACGTCTTCGAGCCGCGCGCCGACTTGCTGCGCGTACAGATCGACGGCGAGGCGGCCGAGACAGACAATGTCGCGGCTGCGGCCCGGCGCGAAGCGGCTGACTGTCGAAGCAGAAGCGGACGTGGCCGCCGTCCCGATTCCGGTTTCCGTGCCGCTGGATGTGCTGGAATGATCCATGAATGTTCCTGAATAGCTGAGCGCGGAGACCGGCGCGGCAAGCACCGGAAACCCGCGCGAATGAATCAGATTTCCGCGCCTTCGAGTTCACCGATCATCTTCTGCATTTCGGCGCCGCCGGCCATCATGTCGAGCACTTCGTCCTTGCTGATGGTGTCCTTGGTGAACGTGCCGAGCGATTTGCCGCGATTGAGCAGCGTGAACGAATCGCCGATCGGGTACGCGTGGTGCACGTTGTGCGTAATGAAGATCACCGAGATGCCCTTGGCTCGAGCCTTGTGAATCAGCTTCAGCACGTTGAAGCTCTGCTTCACGCCGAGCGCGGCAGTGGGCTCGTCGAGAATCAGCACGCGTGCGCCGAAGTGAATCGCCCGCGCAATCGCCAGGCACTGTTTCTCGCCGCCGGACATGGTGCCGATCGGCTGATGCGGGTCGCGCACGTTGATGCCCATTTCGGCGAGCTTGTCGCGTGCGGTGATCGCGCTGGTTTCGAGATCCATCACGCTCAGGAAGCCGAACAGTTTCTTTTGCGGCTCGCGGCCCATGAAAAAATTGCGCGCGACGGAAAGCAGCGGCACGAGCGCCAGATCCTGATAGACGGTGGCGATGCCGAGATCGAGCGCGTCTTTCGGCGACTCGAACAGCACCGGCCGGCCGTCCACGAGATACTGGCCGGAAGAGGGCTGATGTACGCCGGCAAGCGTCTTGATCAGCGTTGATTTGCCCGCGCCGTTGTCGCCGAGCAGGCAATGCACTTCACCGCGTTTCAGACGCAAGGTCACGCCGCTCAACGCGATCACCTTGCCGAAGTACTTGCTGACGTTCTCCAGCGCGAGAATGATGTCGTCCTGCGGTGCAGCCGCGGTACTCACGGTATTCGTCGTATCGGACATGTTCGTCTCCTCGTTACGATTGCGCGACGCGGCGGCGCACGTAGTGATTGAACAGCACGGCGATCAGCAGCATCACGCCAAGGAACACGCGGAACCAGTCGGAACTGACGTTGGTGTACGTGATGCCGATCTGCACGACGCCGAAGATCAGCGCGCCGAAACAGGCGCCGACCACGGAGCCGTAACCGCCCGTCAGCAAGGTGCCGCCGATCACCGCGGCGATGATCGCTTCGAATTCCTTCTGCAAGCCGCGGTCTGCCGCGGCCGAACCGATGTCGCACACTTGCAGCACCGCGAACAGGCACGCGCAGAACGCCGTTAGCACGAACAGCGAAATCTTCACGCGGCGCACCGGCACGCCGACGTTCTTCGCTGCATTCGCATCGCCGCCCACGGCGAGAATCCAGTTACCCGCGCGCGTCTTGGCCAGCACGAATGCGCAGACGGCTGCGAGCGCGATCCACCAAAGAATCACCTTGGGAATGCCAGGCACTAAAGCATGGCCGTTATCGAGCATGGTGCCGATGCCGTGTTGCGCGAGCATCGTGAAGAAGCCGTTCAGGGCGACGCCATGAAACAGCGTATTGGCGAGCCAGTCATCCTGCGCGAGATCGCCCACGCCGGAGACGATGGTGCGGTCCGCGAACATGATCGACAGCGCGAGCGTGAGGCCGCGCAGAATGAACAGAAACGCGAGCGTGACGATGAACGACGGCAGGCGCGTGCGCATCACCAGATAGCCGTTCAACGCGCCGAGCAGCATGGAACCGGCGAACGCGAACAGGATCGCAAGCGAGATCGGCCAGTGAAAATAGACAGAGGGAATCGCGACCATCATCCCCGAGAAGCCGATCATCGAGCCGATCGACAGATCGAACTCGCCGGCGATCATCAGTAGACATGCGCCAACGGAAAGTATCCCGAGATAAGCGGACACCTGTGACCAGTTCATCACGCCGTCGAGATTGAACATGCCGGAGTTGCCGGCGGTCAGCGCGAAAACGAGGAACACCAGTACCGCGCCGGAAATCGCGGCGAATTCGGGGCGGTTCAGCAAATGACCGAACCAGGATTCTTTGCGCACGCGTTCATCGGAATCCGAGTGCGACGGCGCCGCATTGGTGTTGCTCGTTTCGACGCGCGGGGGAAAGTGTTTGCCGGCTACACCCATGATGTCTCCTTGGAGCCCGGCTGTGTCTCTGGCTAAGCGCGGATGCGTGGCGAGAATGACAGCCGGTGAAATGCGCGGTGGAGGCGGACGTACCGCCCGTGTTGAAGCGGCGCCCGCCGCGCGCGTGACTAACTAGAGAAAAGGATCAGCGGTACTGCCCTGCATACTTCAGGACCTTGTCGATGTTGTCCTTGGTGATGAAACCCGGACCCGAGCGGATGTTCTTCGGTCCATACGACGGCGCGAGACCGTAGGTGTCGAGGCGCGCCTTGAACTTCGGATTGGCCTCGAGAATCTTGCGGATCTTTGCCGGATCGGTGGTGTGTTCCTTCTTCACGATCGCGAGCACGGCCACCGGGATATAGCCCTGCAAGTACGGCTGCTGATCGATTGCGAACTGGATCGTGCCGGCCTGAATGGCCTTGGCGATATCGTCGGAGAAGTCGAACGTGGCGAAGTAGATCTTGCCCGCGAGGCCCATCTGTTGAACCGCTTTCAGCGTGGCCGAAGCCGGGGTCGGTCCGAGCGTGAGAATTGCGCCGGTGTTCGGGTGGTTGCGCAGATACGCGCTGACCTTCGACTGGATTTCAGTCGGGTCCTGGCCGGAGTCGATCGTGGACGACTTGTAGTCGACGCCGATCGCGTCGGCAAAACCGCGGCAACGGTCGAACGACACGGTGTTGGTGGCGATGTGATTGACGCACAGGAACGACTTGACGCCGGCCGCTTTGGCTTTCTCTCCGGCTGCTTTACCGGCGACGTATTCGGGTTGCCCCACGTGCATGATCGCGTTGAGTTGCGCGCTCTGTTCCTCAGTGCCCGAGTTGATCGTGACGAGCGGAATCTTCTTCGCGGTCACCTTGGTAATCGAGCTTTTCAGCACGTCGTAATCGGCGATGGTGACGATCACGCCGTCGTAATTGCGCGCGGCGGCCTGTTCGACCAGACGCGCCATATCCGCGATGTCGCCGTTCGGCGGATTGCGGTAATCGGTCTCGACGTTGAAGTCCTCGTCGGCCTGCTTGATCGCGTTCTTGATGGTGTTCCACCACGAATCCGAATCCGGCGCGTGGCTGATCAGCACGAAGTGGGCGTCAGCCGCGCGAGCGGCCGATGCCGCGCCGAATCCCGTCGCCAACGTCAATGCCGTTACCAGAATCCTGAGCGTAGCCTTGCCCTTGCAAAGTCTCATTGTCTCCACCTTTTCTCGGTCTGTCGTTATTGAAGGGAGCGGCTGGCGGGCAGCTTTTCATCCGCTTACGGCCGGCATGTGGTCGCCCTTGCACCATCGCTCACGACCAAGATTAGGCCATCTTCGGAAGCGTTGCAATGGAAATTTCATGAAAAATAAAAATGGAAAATACGTTCCATTTGATGGAGGTGCTGCCTATAATCGGCAGCGTCAGGAGGCAGTGTGGGCGGGCTTCGGAAGCGTCTGTCGCACTGCAATAAAGCACCCAAGAGAGAGCCATGGCGGAAGAGAGCACCGAAGAATTGCCGAGCGTCGACGAATTGATGCAGCGCATCGCGGAAAACTACGAAGCGTTGCCGCGTCAGTTGAAGAACGTGGCCACTTATATCGAGCAACATCGTTCGAGCGTGATGGTGGACCGCACCAGCGACATCGCCGCGAGTTGCGGCGTGCATCCGTCCGCCGTGGTGCGGTTCGCGCAGCGCTTCGGCTTTTCCGGCTTTTCCGATCTGCAGGCGGTATTTCGTCAGGCTTACACGGGGCAGGGCACGTCGTCGCCGAGTTATCAGCAGAGGATTCGCAAGCTGATCGACGAGAAGCCCGGCGCATTGTCCGGCGGCTCGGTGGCGCGCGAATTCATCGCGGCCTCGCGCGGCGGTCTCGAGGAACTCGAAGCGGGACTCGACGACAAGCAGTTCGACGCCGCCGTGAAAATGCTGCAACAGGCCGATAACATCTACGTGGTCGGCGTGCGCCGCTCGTTTCCGGTGGCGAGCTACATCGTCTACGCATTGCAGCACACACCCAAGCGTGTGCATCTGGTGTCCGGATTCGGCGGCATGTACCGCGAACAGATTCGCAGCGTGAAGAAGGGCGACGTGGTGATCGCGATCAGCTTTGCGCCATATGGCAAGGAAACGCAGTATTGCCTGCGCGTGGCGCACCACCATCAGGCAAAGACGCTGGTTATTACGGATAGCCAACTATCTCCGCTCGCGCGCTACGCCACCACCCAACTGTATGTGAAAGAGGGCAGCGCGTTCGCGTTCCGCTCGCTGACCAGCACGATCTGCTTATGCCAGGCGTTGTTTATCGCGCTGGCGTACAAGCTCGAATTGAACGTGGAAGAATCCAAGGACACTGGAGGATACGATGACTGACGCGGTAAAGACGATCGACGTAGCGGTATTCGGTGCGGGGCGCATCGGCAAGATTCATGCGGCGAATCTCGCGCGGCAGTCGGGCGTGCGGCTCAAGTACGTGGTCGACGTGAACCGCGAGGCGGCCGCGGCGCTCGCGGCCGAACATGGCGCAGAGGTGGCGGATATCGACGGGGCGATGGGCGATGCGTCGATCGGCGCGACGGTGATCTGTTCGAGCACGGACACGCATGCGGACCTGATCATGAAATCGGCCGCGCAGAAAAAGCACGTGTTCTGCGAGAAGCCGGTAGATCTCACGCTGGAGCGTGCGCGCGCTTGCGCCGAGGCGGTGGAACGCGCGGGCGTGGTGTGCATGATCGGCTTTCAGCGCCGCTTCGATCCGACGTTCTCCTCGCTGAAGGCGCGTATCGATGCGGGCGAGATCGGCACGCCGGAAATGCTGGTGGTGACGAGCCGCGATCCGGGCGCACCGCCGGTGGAATACATCAAGCATTCCGGCGGCATCTTCAAGGACATGCTGATTCACGACTTCGACATCTTCCGCTGGATTCTCGACGACGAGGCCGACACGCTGCACGCCACCGGCAGTTGTCTCTCCGACCCGGCGATTGCGGAGGCGGGCGATATCGATTCGACCGCGGTGACGATCCGCACGAAGCGCGGGCGGCTGTGCCAGATCAATACCGCGCGCCGCGCCGCGTATGGCTACGACCAGCGCTTCGAAGTGCTCGGCAGTTCCGGCATGCTGCAGGCGGGCAACGTGCGGCCTACGGAAGTGACTGCGTATTCGAAGACCGAAGTGTCGAGCGACGTGCCCGAGGCGTTTTTCCTCGAACGTTACCGCGCAGCTTACGCGCTGGAAATCGCGCATTTCTTCGACGCGGTCACGCATGGCAAGCCGGTGCGCACGACCGTCGCAGACGGCCTGAAAGCGCTCGAACTCGCCGACGCCGCCACACGTTCGTGGCGTGAGGGCCGCGCGGTGAAACTGAGCGAGGCGTCGTGATGAAGGCGGCCACTGGACGGCTTCGGTTGGGCGTGGTCGGCCTTGGGCGGTTGGGCAAGCGCCACGCGGAGAATCTCGCGTATCGCGTGCCGGGCGCGGCGCTCGTTGCCGCCTGCAGTCCGCTGGAAGACGAGCGGGCGTGGGCGCGCGAGGCGTTGCCCGAACCGCGTCTCTACGACGATTATGCGGACCTGCTCGCCGATCGCGAGGTGGATGCGGTGTGGCTTGTCACGCCGTCGTCATTGCACGCGCAGCAGATCGTGGATGCGTTGCGCGCCGGCAAGCATGTGTTCTGCGAGAAGCCGTTGTCGCTGGACCTCGCCGAATGCGAGCGCGTGCTGGCCGAGGCGGCGCGCTATCCGCATCTTCAGGCGACGATTGGCTTTATGCGGCGTTTCGATCCGAGTTACAAGGACGCGTTCGACAGGATCGAAGCCGGCAAGATCGGACGGCCGTTTCTCGTACGCTCGCAAACCACCGATAAGAACGATACCGATGGTTTCTTCGTGCGGTTCGCGGCGACGTCCGGCGGTATTTTTCTGGACTGCACCGTGCACGATATCGACGTCGCGCGTTGGCTGCTCGGCAAGCCGCGCGCCAAGCGGGTGTTCGCGGCGGGCGCGATTGCCTTGCACGAGGGTTTGCGTGAATTCGGCGACGTCGATAATGGTGTCGCGATCTGTGAATTCGAGGGTGGGAAGCTCGCTATGTTCTATGCGTCGCGCACGCAAGCGCATGGGAATGACACGCATAGCGAGGTGATTGGCACCGCAGGGGCGCTTGTCATTGGGCATAATCCGCGCGCGAATCGTGTTGAGATTTATGATGCCACGGGCGTTCGTAACGAATGCACGCCGAGTTTCTTCGATCGGTTTGAGGATGCGTTTTTGCATGAGGCGCGGGCGTTTGTTGCGGCGGTGCAGGGTGGGGGGCAGGGCGGCGCCACGCTGGAAGATGCGCTTGAAGCTACTCGGATTGGTGTGGCTATGCGGCAGTCGTTGGTGAGTGGGCAGGCTGTGATGATTTGATGGGGTGGGGGTTTTGCAGACAAAAACCCACCCCAAAACACCAAACGAATCCCTGCGGTAGAATTTGACCCTCTGTCCGGCGTCGCGAACGACGCCTCGTCCCCGAAGGTCATCGTCGATGCAAATTCAGGTTCACAAGGAAGTCGATGCGCGCGGGCTGATGTGCCCGCTGCCCATTTTGCGCGCCAAGAAGGCGCTCGCCGACATGGAAAGCGGCCAGATTCTCAAGGTGCTGGCCACCGATCCGGGCTCGCAGCGCGATTTCGCCGCGTTTGCGAAGCAAACCGGCAATGAAATCGTCGAAAGCTCGGCGCACGACAAGGTTTTCACGTTTCTGATGAAACGCCGCTGAAGCAAAGCACCCGCCCAAAACAAAAGGCGCTGTACCCACGAATGTGGGCACAGCGCCTTTTTTACGTCCGACCAATGCTATCGAGAAGCTAACAATGGCTCAAAGCCGCGAAGCCGTTCAGCCTTCCAGCACCGGCGAGCGGGTACGCAGATATTCCTCGAAATCGGCGGCCACTTCCGGGTGACGCAGCGCGAATTCCACCGTCGCCTTCAGATAGCCCAGCTTGCTGCCGCAGTCGAAACGCGTGCCGTGATACTTGTACGCCAGAACCTGCTCATCGGCGAGCAGCGACTGAATCGCGTCCGTCAGCTGCAATTCGCCGCCGGCGCCCGGCTTGAGCGCGCGGATGTGATCGAAAATCCGCGGCTTGAGCACGTAGCGGCCCACCACGCCGAGATTCGACGGCGCCGCGCTCGGCTCCGGCTTCTCGACGATGCCCGACATCTTGATGATCGAATCTTCCCACTCCTTGCCGTCGACAATGCCGTACGACCTGGTTTCCTGCGCGGGAATCTCTTCGACGCCGATCACCGAGCTGTGATAGTGGTCGAACACCTCGATCATTTGCGTCATCACGGGCGGCGTGCCGTACAGCAAGTCGTCCGCGAGAATCACGGCGAACGGGTTGTCGCCCACCAGCTTTTCCGCGCACAGCACCGCGTGGCCGAGCCCCAGCGCTTCCGGCTGGCGCACGTAGAAGCAGTCGACGTGGCTCGGCTTGATGCTGCGCACCAGTTCGAGCAGCTTGTCCTTGCCGCGCGCTTCGAGTTCGGCCTCGATTTCGTATGACTTATCGAAATGGTCCTCGATCGCGCGCTTGCTGCGGCCCGTGACGAAGATCATTTCCGTGATGCCGGCCGCCATCGCCTCTTCTACCGCATATTGAATCAGCGGCTTGTCGACGATCGGCAGCATCTCTTTCGGGCTCGCCTTCGTGGCAGGGAGGAACCGGGTGCCGAGACCTGCCACCGGAAATACCGCTTTTGTAACTTTTAGCATGTGATTACCCTGAGTCCTCTGGTTAGCTATGAGTCCGTGCCCGCCGCACAAGGGGGCGGGCGCGGAGCGTCGATCAGGCCGGCAAGCGCGCCAGTTGTGCTTTCAGCTTACCGACCGTGGCTTCGAATTCCGCCAGCCTTTTCTGCTCCTGCTCAACGACTGCCGGCGGCGCCTTTGCCACGAAGCTCTCATTCTGCAATTTGGCATTGCACTTGATGACTTCCGTGCTCAACCGCGCAATCTCTTTGGACAAACGCTCACGCTCGACCGCCACATCGATTTCCACCTTCAGCACGAGCTTGTCATTGCCTACGATAGCAATTGGCGCGCCATCTGCTTGCGCGTCCAGTGCTGCTTCGTCGGCAATGATCTGCACTTCCGACAAACGGGCCAACGCCTGCGCATACGGAGCAAACGTGCGCAGACGCTCCGCGTTGCCGGTCGCGAGCAACGGCACCTTGACCGCCGGCGAGAGATTCATTTCGCCGCGCAGATTCCGGCACGCATCGATCACGGCTTTCAGGTCGGCCGCCCATTGCTCCGCGTCTTCGTCGATCTTGGACGGTTCCGCAATGGGGTAAGGCTGCACCATGATCGACGCCTCGCCCTCGGCTTTGCCCTCGGGGTAACGTCCGGCCAACGGCGCAACTTTCTGCCACAACGCTTCGGTGATGAACGGAATCACCGGATGCGCGAGGCGCAACACCGTCTCGAGCACGCGCAGCAACGTGCGGCGCGTGGCGCGCTGCTGGTTCGGCTGACCCGTCTGGATCTGAACCTTGGCGAGTTCGAGATACCAATCACAGTATTCGTCCCACACGAACTTGTATAGGGCGTTGGCCACATTGTCGAAACGATAGTCGGCGAAACCTTTGGCGATTTCCGCTTCCACGCGTTGCAGGCGCGAGACGATCCAGCGGTCGGCCGACGAGAAATTCAGGTGGCCGTCCGGGCCGCATTCGCCGCACTGTGCCGGCTTGCCGAAGCCGCAATCGTGGCCTTCGCAGTTCATCAGCACGAAACGGGTGGCGTTCCACAGCTTGTTGCAGAAGTTGCGGTAGCCTTCGCAGCGCGCGAGGTCGAAGTTGACGTTGCGGCCGAGCGTGGCCATGGAGGCCATCGTGAAGCGCAATGCGTCCGTGCCGAAGGCCGGAATGCCCTCGGGGAATTCCTTGCGGGTTTTCTTTTCGATCGACGCGGCCTGCTTCGGATTCATCAGGCCGGTAGTGCGCTTGGCGACCAGCGCGTCGAGGCCGATGCCGTCGACGATATCGATCGGGTCGAGCGTATTGCCCTTGCTCTTCGACATCTTCTGGCCTTCGGCGTCGCGCACGAGACCGTGCACGTAGACCGTGTCGAACGGCACCTTGCCGGTGAAGTGCGTGGTCATCATGACCATGCGCGCAACCCAGAAGAAAATGATGTCGAAACCGGTAACCAGCACCGACGACGGCATGAAGTGCTTCAGCTCCCTGGTCTCGGCAGGCCAGCCGAGCGACGAGAACGGCACCAGCGCCGACGAGAACCACGTGTCGAGCACGTCTTCATCGCGCCGCAGCGGGCCGGTGTAGCCGGCTTCCGCGGCCTTCTCGCGCGCGCCTTCCTCGGTCTTCGCAACGAAGATTTCGCCGTTTTCGCCGTACCACGCCGGAATCTGATGGCCCCACCAGAGCTGGCGCGAGATGCACCAGTCCTGAATGTTTTCGAGCCACTGGTAATACGTGCTGGTCCAGTTTTCCGGCACGAATTTGATTTCACCGCGGCGAACCACGTCGAGCGCCGTTTCCGCGATCGATTTGCCCGGATTGAACGTGCCGAATGTGGCATCAGGCGCCGGCTTGCTCATCGCGACGAACCATTGGTCCGTGAGCATCGGCTCGATCACCACGCCCGTGCGGTCGCCGCGCGGCACCATCAGCTTGTGCGGCTTGACCGATTCGAGCACGCCGAGCGCTTCGAGATCGGCCACCACGTGCTTGCGCGCTTCGAAACGATCGAGACCGCGGTATTTTTCCGGCGCGTTCCCGTTGATCTTCGCGTCCAGCGTGAGGATTTCGATTTGCGGCAGCTTGTGGCGCAGGCCGACCTGGTAGTCGTTGAAATCGTGCGCCGGCGTGACTTTCACGACGCCGGTGCCGAATTCGCGGTCCACATAGTCGTCGGCGATGATCGGCACCTCGCGGCCGGACAGCGGCAGCGTGATCGTCTTGCCGATCAGGTGCGCGTAGCGTTCGTCTTCCGGATGCACCATGACCGCGGTGTCGCCGAGCATGGTTTCCGGGCGCGTGGTGGCGACCGTCAAGTGGCCGGAGCCGTCGGTGAGCGGATACTGGATGTGCCACAGGTGGCCGTTTTCTTCCTCGCTGACCACTTCGAGGTCGGAGACGGCGGTGAGCAGCACCGGATCCCAGTTCACGAGGCGCTTGCCGCGATAGATCAGGCCCTGTTCATACAGGCGCACGAATACGTCGCGCACGGCGGCCGACATCTTGTCGTCCATCGTGAAGTATTCGCGCGACCAGTCGATCGAGGCGCCGAGACGCCGCACCTGATTCGTGATGGTCGAGCCGGACTGCTGCTTCCATTCCCACACGCGCTCGGTGAATTTTTCGCGGCCGAGGTCGTGGCGCGAGACGCCCTGGGCGTCCAGCTGACGCTCGACGACGATTTGCGTGGCGATCCCCGCATGGTCGGTGCCCGGCACCCACAGGGTGTTTTCGCCGAGCATGCGGTGATAGCGGGTGAGGCCGTCCATGATCGTCTGGTTGAACGCATGGCCCATGTGAAGCGTGCCGGTGACGTTCGGCGGCGGCAATTGAATCGAGAAGTCTTTCCTGGTCTCGTCGAAAGAAGGCGCCGCGTAGGCGCGCTTTTCCCATTCGGGGCCCCAATAGGCTTCGACGGTCTGCGGCTCGAAGCTTTTGGCAAGCGTGGAGGTGGTGTCGCTCGGGGTCTCGCTCATTTGTCGATCGGCTGGTAAATGCAAAAGAATGTTCGATTATAAGCGGCGCCCCGCGCACCGGGATTTTTAGGATTTGGGGCTCGGGCGTTTTTGCCGTTTTTTGCCTTGGACCGACCCGTTTGCCTTCGAGCGGCGGCGTGGCTTGCCGTGCGAGCGATCCACGCAGCGCGCGCCGCGTTGACAAAAAAGGCACCAAAAAATCCCGGCCGCTTCGGGGCATATAATGACGGACGAACCGCCGTCCCTCCAGAAAAATGCCCGATTTGCTAGCCAATCTAAACCCCGAACAACATGCCGCCGTCACGCTTCCCAACGAGCCGGCGCTCATTCTCGCCGGCGCGGGCAGCGGCAAAACCCGCGTTCTGATCACGCGGATCGCATGGCTCATCCAGCATGGGCTGGCCTCGCCCGCCACGATTCTGGCGGTCACCTTCACGAACAAGGCCGCGCGCGAAATGATGTCGCGGCTTTCGGCGCTCTTGCCGATCGACACGCGCGGCATGTGGATCGGCACCTTCCACGGCCTGTGCAACCGCATGCTGCGCGCGCATCATCGCGACGCGGGCCTGCCGGCCACCTTCCAGATCCTCGACACCGCGGACCAGCTCTCCGCGATCAAGCGTCTGATGAAGGGCCTTAACATCGACGACGAAAAGTACCCGGCGAAAAATCTCCAGTACTTCATCAACAACGCGAAAGAACAAGGCCTGCGCCCGAAGGACGTCGACGCCACCGACAACTTCAACCGCAAATTCGTCGAGCTTTACGAAGCGTACGACCAGCAATGCCAGCGTGAAGGCGTGGTCGATTTTCCCGAGCTGCTGCTGCGCTGCCATGAGCTGCTCGCGCACAATCCGCCGTTGCGCGCTCACTATCAGGCGCGCTTCAGGCACATTCTGGTGGACGAGTTTCAGGACACCAACAAGCTGCAATACGCGTGGCTCAAGCTGCTGGCGGGCCAGACGAACTCGATCTTCGCGGTCGGCGACGACGACCAGTCGATCTACGCATTCCGCGGCGCGAACGTCGGCAACATGCGCGACTTCGAGCACGAGTTCAACGTGCGGCATCTGATCAAGCTCGAACAGAACTACCGCTCGCACGGCCATATTCTCGATGCCGCCAATCAGCTGATCGCCAACAACTCACGGCGTCTGGGCAAGAATCTGCGTACCGACGCCGGTCACGGCGAACCGGTGCGCGTGTACGAATCCGCCACCGATACACAGGAAGCCGGCTGGATCGTCGAGGAAATCAAGGCGCTGATCAGCACCGGCACGTCGCGCAGCGAGATCGCGATCCTGTATCGCAGCAACGCGCAATCGCGCACGATCGAGCACACGCTGGTGAACGCGGGCATCGCGTATCGCGTGTACGGAGGCTTGCGCTTTTTCGAGCGTCAGGAAGTCAAGCACGCGCTTGCCTATCTGCGCCTGATCGACAATCCGAACGACGACACCGCGCTTGCACGCGTCGTCAATTTCCCGACGCGCGGCATCGGCGCGCGCACGATCGAACAACTCGCGGACGCGGCGCGTCTGTACAACTGCTCGATGGCCGCGGCCGTTCCGTATGTCGCGGGCAAGGCGGGTTCGAGCCTCGCCGCGTTCGCCAATCTGATCGGCAGGATGCGCGCTGAAACGCAGCAGATGAGCCTGCCCGAAACCGTCGAGTACGTGGTTCGCACGAGCGGTCTCGCGGAGTTCTATCAGAACGAGCGCGAAGGCCAGGACCGTCTGGAAAACTTGCAGGAACTGGTGAACGCGGCCGCCGCGTTCGTCAGCGAAGAAGGCTACGGCATGGATACGCCGGCGCGCTCGATTCCGCTGCGCCCCGGCGCGACCGCCGCGCCCGAACTGGCCGTCGCCACCGACGATCCGAATACGGTCGTGTTCGACGCACCCGGCATCGCCGATCCGGCGCAAAACCCGGACACGATGACGCCGCTCGCCGGTTTCCTGTCGCACGCGTCGCTCGAAGCCGGCGACAACCAGGCGCAAGCCGGCCAGGAAGCCGTGCAACTGATGACGGTGCACGCGGCCAAGGGACTGGAGTTCACGGCGGTGTTCATCACCGGCCTGGAAGAGGGCCTGTTCCCGCACGAGAACAGCGCGATGGAGTCGGACGGGCTGGAGGAAGAGCGGCGCCTGATGTACGTGGCGATCACGCGGGCGAAGGAACGGCTGTATCTGTCGTTCGCGCAAAGCCGGATGCTGCACGGCCAGACGCGCTACAACATCCGTTCGCGTTTCTTCGACGAGTTGCCGCAGGAAACGCTCAAGTGGCTCACGCCGAAAGTCGAGGCGGG
>DASPZL010000298.1:0-3227 GCA_035636295.1 Paraburkholderia sp. | reverse complement strand
CGTTCTGCGCGAGCACGAAATGATGCGCGAGCGCCGCCTCGAATCCTCCGCCGAGCGCGGTGCCCTCCACCATCGCAATCGAAATCGCGCCGGTGTCGAAGCCGCGCGCCGCCGCGTGGACGCAATCCACGCAGGCTCGCGCGTAGGAGAGCAGCGCCTGGCGCTTGCTGGAGCGGATCGTGTCGGCGAAGAAATCCAGGTCGCCGCCGACGTTGAACATGGTGGGAATCAGCGAGCCGGTGACCCAGAAATCGATCGGCAAACCGGAGTCTCGTGCTGCCTGCGCGAGTCCCAGAATGTCGTGCACCAGATCGAGGTTGAAACAGGGACGCGGCTGCGCCCGCAACATCATCCACATCACGTTACGGCCTTCTTCATAGTAAGCGGAGATTTGCGACAGATTGCCGGCTTCGAGGAACGGGCGGCAGGCGTGGTGGTTATGCAGATTCATTTTGAATGGTCCTTTCAGGTTAAAACAATGGCATTGCAATGTGAGCCTAAAGCAGACCTGAATCGATTGGGAGCGGGGTAACCAACAGATGAATGCAAGCAGTGCCTCAAGCCGCGCCAGACGGGGCTCTGCCAGGAGGCAACAAGATGCGGAAATGATGGCGGGACGCAAACGCTTGCGCACCGAAGATGGGCGAAATTGGCCGGCCAATGACTGCATGGCCGCTATGAATTTAGTGAACGAACAAAACCGGAACTTGTTGCCGGATTGAAAGAAAAGGAAATAGTCTTCGATTAGGTAATGCAATCGAAAATAAAGCTTGTGCAGTTTAATTTTTATTTGTGGTCTAACAGACTGACTGTTCGACCGGATAATCAAACGCCCGGACGTCCCGCCCCGCCGCGCCCGCGCGTTCCAACGCGGCGTTACTGCAAGCGCGCGGACCAGCGCCCGGCGTCCTGTTCGCTCATGCCTACGGCCAGCGCCGCCGCGCGAATCTGCGCCCACGTCGCCTGATCCACTGGAATGCCCTCGGCCTCGCGTCGAGCGCGCATCATGCGCTCCGGTTCGCCCGGCTCGTAGATACGGTCGACGCCGGCCGCGAGCGGCGAAGCCTTCACCCAGTCGATGAACGCATCGGCTTCGGCTTGCGCATCGGGCGCGTCGAACGCGGCGGGATCGACGATCACCGACAGCATGCAATTGATGATCGCGTTGGTCGTGCCGAGCGTCTCCGTGTGCGTGGTGAAGCCGCCCGAGAGCGCGCCGCCGAAAATCTCGCACATCGCCGCGAGCCCAAATCCCTTGTGGCCGCCGAACGGCGTCAGCGAGCCGAACGGCGCCTCGTGCATGACCCCGGGTTCGAGCGTCGGCAAACCTTCGTGATCGATCAGTGCGCCGGGCGGCACCTGCTTGCCCTGGTTATAGGCGACCCGCGTCTTGCCGTACGCCACCGTGCTGGTCGCGAAGTCGAGCACGAGCGGCGGCTTGCCGGGCCGCGGATACGCCGCGCAGAACGGATTGGTGCCGATGCGGCGGTCCGCGCCGCCGAACGGCGCGACGAGCGGGTCGCCCGCCACGTTGACGAAATGGAACGACACCAGCCCGGCGCGCGCGCATTGTTCGGCCCAGTGGCCGATGCGCCCGATGTGGTGCGCGCCGCGCAAGCCGACCGCGCAGATGCCGAGGCGCCGGGCGCGCGCGACGCCCTGCTCCATCGCCTCGAAAGCGACCACCTGGCCGAAGCCCTTGCCGCCTTCGACCGTCAACACGGCGCCCGCATCCTTCACCACCTCGGCATGCAGGTTCAGTTGCAGTTGCGCGTCGGCCAGCGACGCCACATAGCGCGGGATCATTCCCACGCCATGCGAATCGTGACCGGTCAGGTTCGCCGCCACGAGATGATCCGCGACCAGTTCCGCTTCGCGCGGCATGCTGCCCGCCTGCTCCCAGATCGCCTTCACGTAGGCGTGCAATTCATCGGCCGGAATCCGGGGCGTGGCGGGTTGGGCAGTCTGGTTCTCGGTCATTCAGATCGATGGCGTGAGTGGCAGGATCGAAGCACGGATCAGAAAACGCGGATAAAAAGTCATCCGCACGAAAAACTCAAGGCGGCTCAAGGTGCGGCGGCGATCACCCCGGCCACCGCGGCCGTCAGCTTCTTGCCGTACGGCACGTGCAGAAACTCGTTGGGTCCATGCGCGTTCGACTTCGGTCCGAGCACGCCGCACACCATGAACTGCGATTTCGGGAAGCCCGCCTTCAGCACGTTCATCAACGGAATCGTGCCGCCCTGCCCTATATAGGCGACGTCCGCGCCATAGTGTTCGCGCGACGCGTCATTGAGCGCGGTGGCGAGCCACGGCGCGAGATCGGGCGCGCTCCAGCCGCTCGCCGCGCCCGCGTCCGGCTTGAAGGTCACCTTGGCGTTGTATGGCGGGTCGAACTCGAGCAGCGCCTTCAGCTCGGCGACGGCCTGTTCCGCTTCGATCAGCGGCGGCAGCCGCAGCGACAGCTTGAACGCCGTGCGCGGACGCAACACGTTGCCGGCGTCGGCGAGCGCGGGCAAGCCAGCCGCGCCGGTTACCGACAGCGACGGACGCCACGTCGAATTGAGCAAGGCTTCCTGCGGATCGGTGGTGGTGGGCAGCACCTGACGGCCGTCCTGGCCGCAGGCCCACGGCAGCTTCTTCCAGACGTCGTCGCCGAGAATCTGCGCGGTGGCTTCTGTTTCACGCAGACGGTCCGCGGGAATCGGGCAGTGGAAACCCTTCGGCAGCAGCGCGCCGTTAGCGGCGTCCTCCAGCCGGTCGAACAGTTGCCGCATGATGCGAAAGCTCGACGGCGCAATGCCGCCGTAGCCGCCTGAGTGAATGCCTTCGTCGAGCACCTGAACTTCGAGGTCGCCGGCGACGAGCCCGCGCAGCGACGTGGTGAGCCACAGTTGATCGTAGTTGCCCGCGCCCGAATCGAGACACACGACGAGCCCGACCTTGCCGAGCCGTTCGCGCAACACGTCGACGTAGGGCAGCAGATCGTAGCTGCCCGACTCCTCGCAGGTTTCGATCAGGCCGACGCAGCGCGGACGCCCGACGCCTTGCGCGTCCAGCGCGGCGAGCGCCGTGAGGCTCGCGTAGATCGCGTAGCCGTCGTCGGCGCCGCCGCGGCCGTACAGCTTGTCGTTTTCGAGCTTCGGCGTCCACGGGCCGAGGTCGTTGCGCCAGCCGTCGAACTCGGGCTGCTTGTCGAGGTGCCCGTACAGCACGATGGTTTCCTC
>DASPZL010000297.1:0-6129 GCA_035636295.1 Paraburkholderia sp. | reverse complement strand
CGGCGGGAATGCCGACGTCGATTTGCGTGGGCGGTACGGGAATCGCGGCGCCGTCTTTGAGCTGGGCGTCGACGGCGTCGGGCGGATCGGCGAGCAGCACGGCCAGCGTGTCGCGGTCTTGCGCGCGCGCCTTGATGAGCGGCGGAATTTGCGCTTCGGTTTCAGCCACCAGCGTGGCGGCCTGTTCGACGTCGAGCTGGCTCGACGCGCCGCGCTTGTAGCGCGCCTCGGTCAACGTGAGGCTCTGCTGCACCGACTTCAGGTTCTGCCGCGCGACCTTGATGCGCTCCTCGAGCGCGCGCAAATCGATGTACGCATTGGCGATGTCGGCGAACAGCGACACCAGCGCGTTGTCGTACGCGGCTTCGGACACGCGCAATTGCGCGCGATCCGATTCGATCTGGCGGCGGTATTTGCCCCAGAAGTCGATCTCCCAGCCGGCATTCACGCGCAGATGCTCGGCCCACAGATGCGTCGGCGGAAACGGGCCGACGCCGCTCGTATTGATATGGTTGGCGCCCGCCGACACGCTGCCCGACTGCGGCAGCAGATTCTCCGCGCTGATCGCGAGTTGCGCGCGCGCCTTGAAGATGTGCAAGCCGGCGACTTGCAGCGAGATGTTGCGCTCATAGGCGCGCTGTTCCAGCGCGCTCAGCACCGGATCGTTGAACGCGGTCCACCAGGCGGCCTGCGCGGCGGGCGCGGTCCGCGCCTGCTGCGGCAGGCTTTCGAGCCACTGGCTTTCGAGTGTCGCGTCCGGCTGTTTGAAGTCGGGGCCGACGCTCACGCAACCGGTCAGCGCCACGCTCATCGAGACCATGAGCGATGCGCTCAGCGAGACGATGAACGACGTGCTGGCGATGCTGCCGATGTGCAGGCGGCGGGACGTGGCTGGTTTCATCGCGCGTTCCGGCGTCGAGGGGCGGCTGATGGTTCGGGCACGATTAACGCGGCCACGCCCTCACGATCCCGCCGATGTCCGCGCGCGTCAGTGCGCTGCCCCGCGTTCCTGCATGAATGCCTCGATCTGCGACAACGTGATGTAACCCGCCTTCTGCGTGTCGATCTCATCGAAATGCCTGGCCACCATCGGCATGCCGGCGGCGGCCTGCTCTTTCGTAAGCTTGCCGTCGTGCGTGGTGTTGGCGTTCGAGAAGCGCATTTGCAACTGCTGAACCATGCGTTCCATGCGTTGGGGATTGCCGGCTTGCGGCGCGGTCTGGGCAAACGTGACGGTGGACGCGCAGCACAGCAGCACGATGGCGAGCAATTTTTTCATGACTGACTCCTTCGATTGAGCCGTCGAGCGTCGCCGGCATGTGCCGCGATCCGTTCGATGACAGGCCGAATTCTTATGGATGCGCTGCCCGAAGGCAATTTCAGAATCATGTCGCCATATGTCATCGCGCGCCGGGTGTGCCGGCATCCGACGTTTTGATTACAGCAAAAACTGTTGAAGCAGCATAGATCAAGCTGCGGGCAAGGACGTCTGGTGAATTCCCGTTGTCCTGACGAATGCCGCCGCGTCGCCATTGGTCAAGGCGCCAAGGGCGCACGCGAAATTTCAGACGAAATCGCGGCCAGATGGAGCACACGAACCCACGCCCGATCCGCAAATCGGGGAACGCTACTTGCTGAATGCTTCGGTACCGGCAGGCATGTCCGTGGCTTGGACATGTCGGACATATCTGCCCGACTGCGGGCCTACGCGCCTGCAACCAGAGAAAACCAGCAAGAACCCAAGGGAGCCGAAACGATGGACCAGGACCTCGAAGCACGAATTCGCACACGGGCCTACGAGTTGTGGGAACAGGATGCGTCACCTGAAGGCAAGGCGGACGAATACTGGGAAAAAGCGTTGCGTCAGCTGGAAGCCGAGGGAGACACCGGCCAGAGTGCGCCGCCGCCCGTGGATCAGTCGGCCAAACGCCGCACCGCCGATCCGCTACCCGAGGATGCCCAGGACGGCGGCCAGAGAGCACGCTCGTAAGCAAGCCTCTCAATGGCCGCGCCCTTCACTGTGACGGGCATCGCGCGGAGCGGCGACGCCGGCGCGGCGCACCGCTTGCCCCATTGCCCATTCACCTCTTCTTACGGAACGCCAGATGAGCTATCAGGACGTCGACAAAGAGATCGCCCATCTCGAACGTATATTTGGGCTTATTTCCACCCAGGACCGCATTCCGCTTTCTTACTGGCACAATCGTCTGCGCATGTTTCACTGGTCGTCGCTGATGCCAACGCAACGCGCACGCGTTGCACGGCTCGAGGCGACGTTGCGCGCGATCGAGAAGTCTGCGGCGGAAGCCGTCGACACTGAGCCGGCGCTGGGTGTGGCGGGCACGCGCTCATGATGCATGGCGCCGCCCTCGCGCAAAACGTGGGCGGCGATCACTGACTCGCTCGATCGCCGAGCGGCCCGGCACGCGGCTGTGCATCAACCGCCGCGGTCCCGCCGGCCGCTCACCCCATCAGGATCCGCGCGGCCAGCGCCAGCACGAGAGCCGGCACCATCACCACCACGCCCACTTTCAGAAACTTCATGAAGCTCACGTCCTCGCCTTCGCGGCGGATCGCGTTCAGCCAGAGGATCGTAGCGAGCGAGCCGGTGATCGACAGGTTGGGGCCGAGATCGACGCCGATCAGCAGCGCGTCGATCACGCGCTCGGGACTGTGCGCCTGCATCACGGTCGAACTGGCGATCAGACCGGCCGGCAGGTTGTTCATCAGATTGCTGCCGATCGCGATGGCGCCGCCGGCCCAACCGGCTGTCTTCAGCTCGTTATCTAGCGCCCCCTGCTGCGTGAGTGCGGCCAGCATCGAAATGACGCCGGTATGATCGAGCATTTCGACCAGCACGAACAAGGCCGCGACGAGCGGCAGCACGCTCCACGATATTTCACGGATCATCGGCAGCGGCGACTTGCGCTCCTGGATCAGCACGACCAATGCCGTCAGCGCGCCGAGGATCGCAGTGGGCAAGCCGAGCGGCACGTCGAACGCGGAGACCGTCAGCAACACGGCGGCCGTGACCGCAATGCCCGCCAGCGCGACACGCCCGCTCGACGACAACATGAGCGGTTCGAGATTCGTCTCGCAGATGCCGGCGAGCGCTTCGCGCTGGGTCCAGCGCAACAGCACGTAAGTGGCGGCGATCGACAACAGCGAGGGCAGCGTGAAGCGCATCAGCCAGGCGCCGAGCGCGGGCGTGTGATTGCCGTACAGCACGATATTGGCCGGATTCGAGATCGGCAGCACGAAGCTCGCGGCGTTGGCGATGAACGCGCAGACGAACAGGAACGGCAGCGGATCCGTCTTCGCTTTTTTCGCGGCGGCAAACACGGCGGGCGTGAGGACGACCGCGGTCGCGTCATTGGAAAGGAAGGCGGTGATGACCACGCCGACCAGGTAGACCAGCAAAAAGAGTTTTCGCGGCGAGCCCTGGGCATGATTGACCGCGAGTACGGCGACCCAGTCGAACAGGCCTTCGCGGCGGCCGACTTCCGACAGCAGCATCATGCCGATGAGGAACAGGTAGACGTCGGCGCCCTTGCCGACTGCCTCCATCGCCAGATGGACGGGCAATAGCCCGAGCGAAACCAGCAGCAGCGCGCCGGCGACGGCCCACACGGCTTCAGGCCATTTGAACGGCCGCGCGACGACGCCGGCCGTGGCGGCGGCGGCGATACCCCAGGATAGGAAAATAGCAGTCACGACACGGGTCCTGAACTCTTGTTGATTGCGCGCGAGCGCGGTGTCGGCGCGCAACATAACCAATGGCTCGGCCGCCGCCGGCGCTTAAAGCAGCAAGTCGTGCGCCGGCGAGAGCGCCTTGCCTCGCATCTTGCCTCTCGCCGCTATCCTACCCGGCTCACCGCCGCGATACAGTCGCGCCCGTTATCCTTCGCGAGATACAGCTGCGAATCCACCAGGTTGACGAACGCAACCGGATCGCCAGGATCGCCCGGCTCGGCCGGAATCACAGTCCCCACGCCGAAGCTAGCCGTGACCGTCTGCCGGAAAGGTGACCGCTCGTGCACGATGTTCTCGGCCGAGATCCGGTTCCGGCAGCGCTCGGCCACCTGCCGTGCGGCCTCGGCGCCGGTGTTCGGCAAGACCAGCACGAACTCTTCCCCGCCGAAACGGCCGACAAAATCTCCCGGCCGCACTGCCGCGCTCAACACGCCGGCAATCCGCTTCAGACACGCGTCCCCTTGCACGTGTCCGTAGTAGTCGTTGTAGGACTTGAAGAAATCGACGTCGACCATGATCAGCGACAGCGGCGCGCCATGACGCTGCGCCGCGCTCCATTCGCGCCGCAGTACGGCGTCGAACTGGCGGCGGTTTCCTACGCCCGTCAGACCGTCCTGGAACGACAGCGCTTCCAGTTCCCGTTGCAACGCGGCCAGTTTCTCCTCGGTTTTCTTGCGCTCGCTGATGTCGAACATGAAGCCGACCAGCGACTCGACCTCGCCGCGCGCGTCGCGCACCACGTGCACGACGTCGCGCAACCACACGTATTCGCCCTTGCTGGTCAGCGCGCGATAGTCCGCTTCGTGATCGGTGCCCGCCTTCGATTGCGCGACGCAGAATTCCACCACCTTGTCGCGATCGTCCGGATGCATGCGCGCGGCCCAGTCCTGCACGGTCTTCCAGCTCGAGGGCGTCCAGCCCAGCAAGGCTTCGATCTGCGGGCCGATGTATGCGAACTCCATCGTCGCCCAATCGATCTTCCACGGAATCGCTCTCGTCGACTCGAGCAAGGTCCGGTAGACCGCCGCGTCATGTTCCAGGTAGCCTTCCACGCCCGTCGCGGCAGGCGCCGTGTCGTGCCGCAGAAAATCCGCGCCTGGCGCGGCGCTGTTCTTTTCGGTGCTATTCATGGGTTGAAAGTCCTCGCGGCGCTTGTCGTGACGTTGATGGTGGCATTCAGCCGGCAAATTAACACAGTGCCGGGTCTCCCAGCCGGTTCGGGCCGCCGCGCTCGCCTGATTCATCCGCATTAGCATCACGGCTACAACAATCTGTTCCCTTCCGCCCGCCTATTCAGTTTTCGTTGGCATCCCTACTATCCGCATTCACCCGCGACACGTTACGACCACGCGCACGACGACAAGCACGACCAAGAGCACGAACGAATGAAATCGCTTTCCTCCGATCCCGGCCGTTACAGTGGACCCGCCATTGCGTTGCACTGGCTGATCGCGGTGTTGATCGTCTGCGGCTTCTATATCGGCTGGATCATGACCGATATCCCCGGCTTCACGCCGGCCAAGCTCAAGTACTTCTCCTGGCATAAGTGGATCGGCGTGACCGTCTTCGTGCTCGCCGTGGCCCGCGTGCTGTGGCGCGCCACCCACCGCGCGCCGGCGCTCGACAGCGCCACGCCCGTCTGGCAGAAGGCTGCGGCCCATCTCGTGCACGGCGTGCTGTACCTGCTGATGCTGGCGATTCCGCTCTCCGGCTACTTCTACAGTTCCGCCGCCGGCATTCAGGTGGTGTATCTCGGCATCGTGCCGCTGCCCACCTTCATCGGCCCGGATCAAGCGCTCAAGGCCACGCTGCGCACGGTGCACGTGCTGCTCAATTACACGTTGCTCGCGCTCGTCGCCATGCATGTTCTCGCGGCGCTCAAGCATCAGTTCATCGATCGTGACGGATTACTCGCCCGCATGATCCCGTTTATCAGGTAACAGGCGATTGGCTACGGCTTGTTGGCAATCTAATTCCCGACGGTGTGCAATCAACGCACGCGGGTTCGATAGGATGCGTACCACCATGAAATCAAACTTTTCCCGCCCAATTTTTCGCCCGGCTCTCGCGGTTATCGCCGGCCTCTCCTTTTTCAGCGCGGGCCTGGCGCATGCCGACGTCGACACGAGCAGGAGCAGCGTCATTGCGACGACGAAGCAGATGAACGTGCCGGTCGACGGCAAGTTCAGGAAGTTCTCGGCGCAACTGAATTTCGATCCGGCCAAGCCGACCGCCGGCAGCGCCAACGTGTCGATCGACACCGGCAGCTACGATCTCGGCGCCGACGATTACAACCAGCAGGCGCAAGGCAAGGAATGGTTCGATAGCGCCGCCTATCCGGCCGCGACGTTCGTTTCCAGCGCCATTGCGCCGGCC
>DASPZL010000296.1:0-3379 GCA_035636295.1 Paraburkholderia sp. | reverse complement strand
GCCGAGGAAATGGAAATCAGTCCAGGCAACCTGTACTACCACTTCCGCAACAAAGACGACATCATCAACAGCATCTTCAGCCAGTTCGAGCAGGAGATCGAAAAGCGTCTGCGTTTCCCCGACGACCATCGCGCGACCATCACCGCCGCGCTGCCGAGGTCCTTCGCGCGCCGGGACAGTTCATGGCGTTCGAGCGAAATGCGGTCGATGGCCGCTTCGACGCTCGAATTCAGCAGCTCGACGATCAGCACCAGCAGCACCGAGCCGAGCAGCAAGACGCGCGACACCGGATCGACCGGAACCAGCACGCCGCATGGAATCAGGATCGCGGCGAGCGTGAGCTCCTGGCGAAACGCGCTTTCCTCGCGGATGGCGACGCGAAAGCCGGCCAGCGAATTCTTCATCGCATGCCAGGCGCGTGTGAGGCCGCGATTGCCCTTGTACGGGTTGAAGGGCAGCGGCGTGAGTGGATCGTCGGGGCCGAGCGGTTCGTGGTGGTTGTCGTGTTGCGGGTCTCTCGACCGGCCCGCGCCGTTGATGCCATTCGTGACGTTCAAACCATGCGCGTCGTCCGCATGATTCGACGTGTCGTGTTCGCGCACGTCGTCGAACGGTTCGACGCTGGCGGCGTCGGTCCCGGCGGCGTGAACGGTACGGGCGGTACGCGTGGTCCGCTCCGCGCCGTTCGCCGCGCGCGTCACGGTAGCGTTTCTTTCTCGCATGAGCGGCTCGGCGCGCCGCGTCACGCGGCGGCGCTTTCCTCGCGGTACGACGCGTGCGGCAGCGGTTTGAGATGCGTCGCGAACTGCTCGGACGCCGCCGCCCACGAGAAGCGCTCAGCCCACGCGCGCGCATGGTTGCGATCGATCTTTAACGCTTCGAGGCAGGCTTCGCGCAAGTCTTCGTCCATCGCGCCGGCGCCGCCGTCGCCGAGCACGTCGATCGGGCCGGTCACCGGATACGCCGCGACCGGCGTGCCGCACGCAAGCGCTTCGAGCAGCACGAGCCCGAACGTGTCGGTGCGGCTCGGGAACACGAACACGTCGGCGGCTGCATACACCTTCGCCAGTTCGGCTTGCGTGAGCACGCCCAGGTAATTCGCTTGCGGATAGCGCGACTTGAGTTCGGCAAGCGCCGGGCCTTCGCCGGCGACCCACTTCGAGCCGGGCAGATCGAGCTTCAGAAACGCCTCGACGTTTTTCTCGACCGCCACGCGTCCCACGTACAGAAAGATCGGCCGAGCGGTGTTGAGCACCTTCGAATCCATCTGGTGAAAGATGTCCAGATCGACGCCGCGCGTCCATAACACGACATTCGTGAAGCCGAATTTCTCGAGGTCGTTCTTCACGACGGGCGTGGGCGCCATCACGGCGAGCGACGCCTTGTGGAACCAGTGCAGGAACCTGTAGGTCGCGGCGAGCGGAATGCCGAAGCGCGCCTGCACGTACTCCGGAAAGCGCGTGTGATAGGCGGTCGTGAACGGCAGCTTGTGCTGGATCGCATACGCGCGCGCGGCCATGCCGAGCGGGCCTTCGGTTGCGATGTGCAACGCGTCGGGCGCGAACTCGTCGATACGCTGGCGCACCTTGCGGCGCGGCAGCAGCGACAGGCGAATCTCAGGATAAGTCGGGCACGGAATCGTCTTGAATTCCAGCGGCGTCAGCAGATCGACGCGATGGCCGAGCGCGCTGAGTTCGCGCGTGGTGTTCTTCAGCGTGCGTACGACGCCATTGACCTGCGGTTCCCATGCGTCGGTGACGATCATGATCTTCATCGGTTTGCGCCCAATAGAAGTTAAGAGGGACTACGCGGTCGCCCGGGCCTTTTGCACGCGGACTTCCGGCGCGCGCATCACGGTCCAGTAGATCACCTTGAGTTCGCCTTCATATGTCTCGACGAGCGCCGACAGGCTTTCCACCCAGTCGCCGTCGTTGCAATACAGCACGCCGTCGATGTCGCGTATCTCGGCCTTGTGGATGTGTCCGCAGACCACGCCGTCGCAGCCGCGGCGGCGCGCTTCGTCGGTCATCACCCGCTCGAACGACGAGATGAAATTCACCGCGTTCTTCACCTGATGCTTCAGGTATTGCGACAGCGACCAGTACGGGAAACCGAGCCGGCTGCGGATCCGGTTGAACCAGCGGTTCAGGATCAGGATCATCGTGTAGAGCGTGTCGCCGAGATACGCGAGCCACTTGGCGTGCTGGATCACGCCGTCGAACAGATCGCCGTGCACGATCCACAGGCGCTTGCCGGCGAGCGTGGTGTGAAACGCTTCGCCGCGCACGTGGATGTCGCCGAACGCGAGGTCGCAGAACTGGCGCGCGGCTTCGTCGTGGTTGCCGGGCACGTAGATGACCTGGGTGCCTTTGCGCGCTTTGCGCAGCACCTTCTGCACGACGTCGTTGTGCGCCTGC
The DNA here is from genome assembly GCA_035636295.1 of Paraburkholderia sp. Lineage (GTDB taxonomy): Bacteria > Pseudomonadota > Gammaproteobacteria > Burkholderiales > Burkholderiaceae > Paraburkholderia. Next base: position 962 of record DASPZL010000296.1, on the reverse strand, counting down.
GGCCAGTACCAGCCTTTCTTCAACTGCCAGCCGTCGATGATGTCGCCGACGAGGTACAGATACTCCGACTCGTTGTGGCGCAGGAAGTCGAGCAGATAGGGCGCCTGGCAGCCGCTCGAGCCGAGGTGGATGTCGGAGAGCCAGATGGTGCGGTAGCGATGCGGCTCCGCGTGCTCTTCTTCGTGATGGCCGGCATGGGCGTCGAGCGGCAGGGATGCCGCGGGCAGCGGCAAGCCGTGACCAAGGTTGGGTTCCGGGCGGAACGCGACGGGGTCGACGCTCGGGCCGGTCTGGCGGAACAGGGAAGTCGCGGACGTTTTGGGGTCCATGGCTCACGCGTCGAGTTGCGGTGCCCGTATTGCGCCAGTTGCGCGTGACCGTGCCGTGACAGTCACGAGAAGTTCTTATTACTGCGGCGAGGGAACCGGGGAGGCGGTGGCGTGAACTGCGAAGCGGTGCGTCAGCTCAGCGCGCGACGCTGATCACGCGCGTGCCGGCGAGGCGATCGTGCAGGAATTGACGCTGTGCGCCGAAGCGGCCGGTGGCGGCCCACAGGACAAACCAGGCCGCGGCGATCACCAACGTTTGCGGCACACTGAGCCCGAGCAGCGGATGCAGCGCGAGCGGCGGCAGGAACCACAGCCACGCCAGCGCATAGCGAACGATCGCCCGTCCGGTGGAAAGCGGTGCGCCATTGGCGGCGACCACGCGCAGGCGCCAGGTTTTCATCGGCAGCGTCTGGCCGCTGTGGGTCCAGAACCAGACGAAGTACAGCCCGATCACCAGGCCGATCCATGCCGCGAGAAGGTTGTGATGGGTCAGGCCGTTGCGCTGCTGCGTCAACGTGCTGAACAGATAACCGGCGATAAACACGACGCCGAACAGGATCACGGCTTCGTAAAGCAGCGCCGCGAGGCGCCGGCGCACGGTCGGGACGGTGCCGGAGGCGTCGGCGGGTAGCG
>DASPZL010000295.1:0-9785 GCA_035636295.1 Paraburkholderia sp. | reverse complement strand
GGCCGAGTCGACCGAGATCTTGCGGCCCATCACCCAGTTCGGATGCTTACAGGCTTCTTCCGGCGTGACGTCGGCGAGCGTGGCCGGTTCGCGAGTGCGGAACGGGCCGCCCGAGGCAGTCAGGATGATCCTGGAGACGCCGCCATGCAGCGCGGCTTCGCGCGGCATGCATTGGAAAATCGCGTTGTGTTCGCTATCGACCGGCAGCAGCACGGCGCCGTTGTCGCGCACCGCGTCCATGAAGATCGCGCCGGACATGACCAGCGCTTCCTTGTTGGCGAGCAGAATGCGCTTGCCGGCGCGCGCGGCGGCGAGACTGGGCGCGAGGCCGGCCGCGCCGACGATCGCCGCAACCACCGTATCGCAGCCCTCGCTCTTCGACACGTCGACGAGCGCTTGCGGCCCGTACGTCACTTCGGTCTTGCAACCCGCGGCGCGCAGTTTCGCCGCGACACGCGCGGCCGTGTCGGCGTCGCCGACCACCGCGACTTCCGGCTGAAAGCGCAGGCATTGATCGACGAGCTTGTCGCCGTTGCGATGCGCACTGAGCGCATAAACCGAAAAGCGCTCGGGATGACGCGCGACGACGTCGAGCGTGCTGTCTCCAATCGAGCCCGTGGAACCGAGCAATGTCAGACGTTTTTGCATATCTCTTTCTCTAGCCGAGCAGCAGCATGGCAAGCGGCAGCACCGGCAACAATGCGTCGATGCGGTCGAGCACGCCGCCGTGCCCCGGCAACAGGCCGCTTGAATCCTTCACTCCGGCCTGGCGTTTCAACATCGATTCGAACAGGTCGCCCACCACGCTGAATGCCACCAGCAAGGTCAGTGCGAGCAGCGTGCGCACGGCGCCCAATTGTGCCAGCAGCGCAGAATACAGGGTCGGCTCGAACGCATGCAAAAAGACCGCCGCCGCCGCGACGATCATCACCACCAGCCAGCCGCCGAGCGCGCCTTCCCAAGTCTTGCCCGGACTGACAGCAGGCGCCAGCTTGTGTTTTCCAAACGCTTTTCCCGAGAAGTATGCGCCGATATCGGCCAGCCATACCAATAGGAGCAGCGACAGCACGAACGGCACGCCCTTCATGCGCGCGGCGACGAGAGCATGCCAGCACGCGACGAATACCACAATGCCGGCAAGGAATAGAAAGGCGCGCCAGGCGCCCTGAGCGAGCGCCGGCTTGCGCAGCAGCACATACGGACCCGCGATCAGCCAGAAAATGGCGGCCGCCTGAAAGAGCGGCCGGGGTTCCTCGACGCCGGTGCCGAGCCGTGTGCTCGCGACCAGCGCCACGGCGGCGACCAGCGCGTAAATCACCGGTCCCGCGCCGCCCAGCTTCAGCAGGCGCGCCCATTCCCAGGCGGCGAACACGACGACGAAGGCGATCAGCGCGCCGAACGCGCCCACCGGCGCGAACAGCGTGACCGGCAGGAGTACAGCCAGCAGGATGATCGCCGTGATGACACGGGTTTTTAGCATGGGAGCGAATCGACGTTCTGCGATTGCGGCTCGAGTTGAGCACTGGTGCGGCCGAAGCGGCGCTCACGCTCGGCGTACGAAGCGATGGCGTGGCCGAGCGCGTCGGCGTCGAAGTCCGGCCAGAAGGTGTCGGTGAAGTAGAACTCGGTGTACGCGAGTTGCCACAGCAGGAAGTTGCTGACGCGGCGCTCGCCGCCGGTGCGGATGAACAGGTCCGGCTCGGGCGCATAAGCCATGGAGAGGTGCTCGGCGAACGAGTCCTCGTTAACCTCGACCGCCTTGCCGGCCAGCGCCGATTGTTCGGCGAGTTTACGGGTGGCCTGCATGATGTCCCAGCGGCCGCCGTAATTGGCGGCGATGGTCAGCGTGAGACGGGTATTGCGCGCGGTCTTGGATTCCGCGCGCTTGATCAGATCGCGGATACGCGTGTCGAACCTGGACAGGTCGCCCACCACGCGCAACCGGATGCCGTTCGCATGCAGCTTGCCGATCTCGCGCTCCAGCGCGGTGACGAACAGGCGCATCAGGAACGACACTTCGTCGTTCGGACGGCGCCAGTTTTCGGAACTGAAAGCGAACAGCGTCAGGTATTCGACGCCCTGCCGGGCGCATGCCTCGACGGCCGCGCGCACCGCGTCGACGCCGCGCGTATGGCCGGCCACGCGCGGCAGGCGCCGCTGGGTGGCCCAACGGCCATTGCCGTCCATGATGATCGCGATATGTCGCGGCACCGCGGCAACATCAGGCACGCGCACGGTTGAGCTGGTATAGGTCATGGCCGTCGGGACAGTGACTGCAAATAAAGAAGTGGAAACCCTGAAGGTGCTGAGCCAGCCGGCCTCAGACCGTCATGATCTCGGCTTCTTTGGTCACGACGAGCTTGTCGATCTCAGCGACGAACTTGTCCGTCAGCTTCTGAACGTCGTCGCCGGCGCGGCGCTCGTCGTCTTCTGAAATTTCCTTGTCTTTCACGAGCTTCTTCAGTTGCTCGTTAGCGTCACGGCGCAGGCTGCGGACGGCAACCTTGGCCGTTTCCGCTTCGCTCTTGACCACTTTGGTCAGTTCGCGGCGGCGCTCTTCGGTCAGTGCGGGCATCGGCACGCGAATCACGTCGCCTTGCGTAGCGGGGTTCAGACCGAGGTCCGACTCCCGGATCGCCTTTTCGACGACCTGCACCATTTTCTTTTCCCACGGCTGCACGCCGATCGTGCGTGCGTCGATCAGCGTCAGGTTCGCGACTTGCGAAATCGGCACCGGCGAACCGTAGTAGTCGCACTGGATGTGATCGAGCAGGCCCGTGTGCGCACGGCCCGTGCGGATCTTCGACAGGTCGTTCCTGAACGCGTCGATGGAACGCTGCATCTTTTGCTCAGCGCCCTTGCGGATATCAGCCACAGACATTTTTAAACCTCCGAACCTTCAAAACGGTGCGAGCCGGCCAGCGCGCGCGATATGCGGCGGCCCGGGCTCGCGTTAAAGCCCACGTTGTGTGAACGAGAGTTTACACGTGGACGAGGGTGCCCTCGTCCTCGCCTTGTACGATACGTTTGAGCGCGCCCGGCTTGACGATCGAAAACACGCGGATCGGCAGCTTCTGGTCGCGGCACAGCGCGAATGCCGTGGCGTCCATCACCTGCAGGTTGCGGCCGATCGCCTCGTCGAAACTGATCGTGGTGTAACGGGTGGCGCTCGGGTCTTTTTTCGGGTCGGCGGAATAGACGCCGTCCACCTTGGTGGCCTTCAGCACGACTTCCGCGCCGATTTCGGAGCCGCGCAGCGCGGCGGCTGTGTCCGTCGTAAAGAACGGATTGCCGGTGCCGGCCGCGAAAATCACGACCTTGCCTTCTTCGAGCTGGCGAATCGCGCGGGGGCGGATGTACGGCTCGACCACCTGGTCCATGCGCAGCGCGGACTGCACACGCGCTTCGATACCGGCGTGGCGCATTGCGTCCTGCAACGCCAGCGCGTTCATCATGGTGGCCAGCATGCCCATGTAGTCGGCAGTCGCGCGGTCCATACCGGCCGCGCCGCCTGCGACGCCGCGAAAAATATTGCCGCCGCCGATCACCACGGCCAACTGCGTTCCGAGACGGACCACTTCGGCCACGTCCGCCACCATTCGTTCGATGGTCGCGCGATTGATGCCGAAGGCATCGTCGCCCATCAGAGCTTCACCGGAGAGTTTGAGCAGGACGCGTTTATAGGCAGTGGGCATAGGGGTATCCAGATCGCGCAGAACAGGGCAACAACAAGGGACTAATGTAGGGGTGAAACGCTGATTCGGGCAAGCGCCGCCAAATTCACGAACCCTGAAGTTCGCCCGCGGCGGCCGCGCGGCGGGGATCAGCCCGCGCGCAGCCCTGCGGCGCCGCCGACCGCGGCAAAGTCTTGCTCTGCCGCGGGTCCAACGATACTACGATGAAGCTTGGATAAAACTTATTGTTGCTTCGCAGCAGCGACTTGAGCGGCCACTTCGGCTGCGAAGTCGTCCTGCTTCTTCTCGATACCTTCGCCGACCACGAACAGCGCGAACTTCTGGACGCTCGCGTTGCCGGCCTTCAGCATCTGCTCGATCGTCTGCTTGTCGTTCTTAACGAACGTCTGGTTCAGCAGCGACACTTCCTTCAGGTATTTCTGCACGCTGCCGTCGACCATCCTGGCGACGATTTCAGCCGGCTTGCCCGATTCGGCAGCCTTCTGCTCAGCAATGCTGCGTTCCTTGGCGATCAGATCGGCCGGGACGTCGCCCGACGACAGCGAAACCGGCTTCATCGCGGCGATGTGCATGGCCACGTCCTTGCCGACCTGCTCGTCCGCGCCGGTGTACTCGACCAGCACGCCGATACGCGTGCCGTGCAGGTACGCTGCCAGCTTGTTCGAGGTTTCGAAACACACGAAACGGCGGATCGACAGGTTTTCACCGATCTTGCCGACCAGTGCGAGGCGCACCGCGTCGACCGTCGAGCCGTCCAGCGGCAGTGCCGCCAGCGCAGCGACGTCGGCCGGGTTTTGCGTGGCGACCAGTTCGGCGACCTTCTTCGAGAACGCCAGGAAGTCGTCGTTCTTCGAAACGAAGTCGGTTTCGCAGTTCAGCTCGACCAGCGAACCCGCGTTGCCGCCGATGAACGAGGCAACCACGCCTTCAGCCGTCACGCGCGACGCCGCCTTGCTGGCCTTGTTGCCCAGCTTCACGCGCAGCAGTTCTTCAGCGCGCGCCATGTCGCCGTCGGCTTCCGTCAGCGCCTTCTTGCATTCCATCATCGGCGCGTCGGTCTTTGCGCGCAGTTCTGCAACCATGCTTGCGGTAATTGCCGCCATCATTTGCTCCTTGAGTTCCGTCTGTCACACGCCGCCCGGACTTCGATACGGACGGCAAGAATTCGTTTCAGCGTTGTGCGCATTTTTTACGGACAACGCTTCGGGCACCGCTTCGGCCACGCCTGGCAGCCGTAAACTGCGCCCCACCATGACGTCGCGGCTTAAAAAAAGGGGGCCTGTAGAAAGCCCCCTTTTTTGCCGGACACGGGGCAGCTTTACGCTTCCGAGTTGACCTCGACGAACTCGTCGCCGTCGCCGCCACGTGCAGCCTGCACCACTTCGTTGACCGCATTCGCACGGCCTTCGAGGATCGCATCAGCCACGCCAGCCGTGTACAGAGCGACAGCCTTGCTGGCGTCGTCGTTACCCGGGATCACGTAGTCGATGCCTTCCGGCGAGTGGTTCGTGTCGACCACAGCGATAACCGGCACGCCGAGCTTGTTGGCTTCGGTGACGGCAATCTTGTGGTAGCCGACGTCGACCACGAAGATCGCGTCCGGAATACCGCCCATGTCCTTCACGCCGCCGATCGACTTTTGCAGCTTGGCCATTTCGCGTTCGAACAGCAGCGCTTCCTTCTTGCTCATGCGTTCGGTTTCGCCTGCTTCCAGCGCCGCTTCCATGTCCTTCAGGCGCTTGATCGATACCTTCAGCGTCTTGAAGTTGGTCAGCATGCCGCCGAGCCAGCGTGCGTTGACGTACGGCATGCCGGCGCGCTGCGCTTCTTCAGCGATCGTGTCGCGCGATTGACGCTTCGTGCCCACGAACAGGATCGTGCCGCGGTTCGCTGCCAGTTGACGCGCATACTTCAGCGCGTCGTTGTACATCGGCAGCGTCTTTTCGAGGTTGATGATGTGAATCTTGTTGCGATGGCCGAAAATGAAGGGGGCCATCTTCGGGTTCCAGAAGCGCGTTTGGTGACCGAAGTGGACACCGGCTTCCAGCATTTGACGCATGGTAACTGCCATGAAAATCTCCGCGAGGGTTGGGTCTTAAGCCGGCTGCCGTATCGGCCGCGCCAGCCTTTCCGGCTGAACGCGACGGACACCCTGGGTGCGCCGGCTTGCGAGTCTGCTGCCTGTTCTGCTGCCTTTTACTGCGCTGCCTTTTACTGCACTGCCTTTTACTGCACTGCCTTTTACTGCTTTAACTTCACCTCATAGCGCAGGCAACCAGCACTACGAGAAGTCTTTCTTGCCCGCTTTTCGCTCCATACGGAACAACAAAGCAAGACATGGATCGACTTAGCCAAAGATTATAGCACGTGACTATCGGCCGACTCAACCTGCCCGGTAGCTCCCGGTAGCTCCCCTTTGCCGCGACCGGGTTGCGCCCGGACGCTCGCCCATGCTTGCCGCAAGCCGCTGAAAACGCGCCGGACAAAGCGCCAACCCCATCGCAAAACCCTGCGGCAGCCGGAATATGGTGCGATAATCCCACAATAAATCGCATTTCAGGCCCGACTCATGGCTATTACGCTCAAAAACGAACACGATATCGCGCAAATGCGCGTCGCCTGCAAACTTGCCAGCGAAGTGCTCGACTACATCACGCCGTTCGTCACGGCCGGCATCACCACCGGCGAACTCGACCGCCTGTGCCACGAATACATGCTGAAGGAACAGGGCACGATTCCGGCGCCGCTGAATTATCAGCCGCCCGGCTACCCGCCCTATCCGAAAGCCACCTGCATTTCCGTCAACGACGTGATCTGCCACGGCATTCCGGGCGACAAGACACTGAAGAACGGCGACGCGCTGAATATCGACGTCACCGTCATCAAGGAAGGCTATTTCGGCGACACCAGCCGCATGTTCATCGTCGGCGAGGGCTCGATCCTGGCCAAACGGCTCGTGCAGACCACCTTCGAATGCATGTGGCTCGGCATCGATCAGGTCCGCCCTGGCGCGCATCTGGGCGACATCGGCTATGCGATCCAGAAGCATGCCGAGGGCCACGGCTACAGCGTAGTGCGCGAATATTGCGGCCACGGCATCGGCACCGTGTTCCACGAAGACCCGCAAATCCTGCACTACGGCCGGCCCGGCACCGGGTTCGAGCTGCAGGCGGGCATGATCTTCACGATCGAGCCGATGATCAACGCCGGCCGCCGCGACATCCGCACCATGCCGGACCAGTGGACCGTCAAGACCAAGGACCGCAGCCTGTCGGCGCAGTGGGAACACACGGTGCTCGTCACGGAAACCGGCTACGACGTGCTCACCGTTTCCGCCGGCACGCCCGCGCGTCCGCCGGTCGTCGCGGCTACCGCCTGAACGACTTCCGACCTCATCACCCGCCTGCCAATGAGTAGTGTTCCAGCCGTCGCCCCATCTCATGCCACGTCGCTCAAGGCGGACTACAAAGTGGCCAAAGCCCAGTTGCTGGAACGCTTCAAGACGGCCGCCAACGTCGACGCGTTGATGGCCGCCCTCGCGCGCGCCACCGACGAGTCGCTGCGCGCCGCCTGGAACACCTGCGAACTGCCGCCCGAACTGGCGTTGCTGGCCGTCGGCGGTTATGGGCGGGGCGAACTCGCGCCGCATTCGGACATCGACATCCTGGTATTGCTGCCCGACACGCCGATCGCGCATCTGGAAGCGCGCATCGAACGCTTTATCAGCCTCGCGTGGGATTTGGGGCTGGAACTCGGCAGCAGCGTGCGCAGCGTCTCCCAATGTCTCGATGAAGCCGCCAACGACGTCACCGTGCGCACGTCGCTGCTCGAAGCGCGGCGAATCACGGGGAGCGCCGCGCTCTTCGACGACTTCAGCAAGCGTTACCGCGAGGCGCTCGACCCGCGCGCATTCTTCCAGGCGAAAGTGCTGGAAATGCGCCAGCGCCACGCCAAGTTTCAGGACACGCCTTACGCGCTCGAGCCGAACATCAAGGAAAGCCCGGGCGGCCTGCGCGATCTGCAGCTGATCCTGTGGATCACCCAGGCGGCCGGTTTCGGCAGCAGCTGGCGCGAACTCGAAGCGCGCGGGCTGATCACCGAGCGTGAAGCGCGTGAACTGCGCCGCAACGAAGGCTTCCTCAAATCGCTGCGCGCCCGCTTGCATGTGACCGCCGGCCGTCGTCAGGACATTCTGGTGTTCGACCTGCAAACGGCGGTGGCCGAGAGCTTCGGCTACAAGCCGACCGCCACCAAGCGCGCCAGCGAACAGCTGATGCGCCGCTACTACTGGTCCGCCAAGGCCGTCACGCAGCTCGCCACGATCCTGATCCAGAACATCGAGGCGCAACTCTTTCCCAGCACGAGCGGCATTACGCGCGTGCTGTCGGACCGTTTCGTCGAGAAGCAAGGCATGCTGGAAATCGCCAGCGACGACGTGTTCGAGCGCGAGCCGAACGCGATCCTCGAGGCCTTCCTGCTGTACGAACAGACGCCCGGCGTGAAGGGCTTGTCGGCGCGCACGCTGCGCGCGCTCTACAACGCCCGCGACGCGATGGATCAGCACTGGCGGCGCGACCCGGAAAACCGCCGGCTGTTCATGGACATCCTGAAGCAGCCGGCCGGCATCACGCACGCGCTGCGCCTGATGAACCAGACCAGCGTGCTGGGGCGCTATCTGCTGAATTTCCGGCGCATCGTCGGACAGATGCAGCACGACCTGTACCACGTCTACACTGTCGACCAGCACATTCTGATGGTGCTGCGTAATCTGCGCCGTTTCGCGGTGGCCGAGCACGCGCACGAATATCCGTTCTGCAGCCAGTTGATCGCCAACCTCGACCGGCCATGGGTGCTGTACGTGGCGGCGCTGTTTCACGACATCGCCAAGGGCCGCGGCGGCGACCATTCGCAGCTCGGTATGGCCGACGCGCGGCGCTTCTGCCGCAACCACGGTATCGAGGGCGAGGACGGCGAGCTGGTCGTGTGGCTGGTTCAGCAGCATCTGACGATGAGCCAGGTCGCGCAGAAGCAGGACACGAGCGACCCGGAAGTCATCAAGCGCTTTGCCGAACTGGTCGGCACCGAGCGCCGCCTCACTACGCTTTATCTGCTGACGGTGGCCGACATTCGCGGCACCAGCCCGAAAGTCTGGAATACGTGGAAGGGCAAGCTGCTCGAGGACCTGTACCGCGCCACGCTCGCCGTGCTCGGCGGCGCGCGGCCGGACGCGCATTCGGAACTGAAGTCGCGCCAGGAAGAGGCGCTGGCGCTGCTACGTCTCGAAACCGTGCCGGAAGGCGCGCAAAAGGCGCTGTGGGACAAGCTGGACGTCGGCTATTTCCTGCGCCACGACGCCGCCGACATCGCGTGGCAGACACGCGTGCTGTACCGCCATGTCGAAACGCCGACACCGATCGTGCGGGCGCGTCCGTCGCCGATCGGCGAGGCGCTCCAGGTGCTGGTGTACGTGAAAGACCAGCCCGATCTGTTCGCCGGCATTTGCGCGTATTTCGACCGCAACGGCTTGTCGGTGCTCGATGCGCGGGTCAGCACGACCCGTCACGGGTACGCGCTCGATAATTTCCTCGTCGCGCATACCGAAGAAGACGTGCATTATCGCGATATTGCCAATCTGGTCGAACAGGAACTGACCGCCCGCCTCACCGGCGACGGCACCCTGCTTCCGGGACCGTCGAAAGGCCGTTTGTCGCGGCTGTCGCGGACCTTCCCTGTTACGCCGCGCGTCGATCTTCGGGCCGACGAGCGCGGCCAATATTACATCCTGTCCGTGTCGGCGAACGACCGGCCAGGCCTTCTTTATTCGATCGCGCGCGTGCTGGCCGAGCACCGGGTCGGCGTCGCGTCGGCGCGGATCAATACGCTCGGCGAACGCGTCGAAGACGTGTTCCTGCTGGATGGAAACGGTCTGTCGGACAACCGCCTGCAAATTCAGGTCGAGACCGAATTGCTGCGCGCGATCGCAGTGTGAGATTTCATGCGAGTCAAATTAACAGCCAAGCACCCGCGGGCGGCTTCGTCCGAACGCGCCCCTGTCCGTACCGGAAGCACCTCGGCGCGTAAGCCGACGCG
>DASPZL010000294.1:0-14401 GCA_035636295.1 Paraburkholderia sp. | reverse complement strand
CCGAGCGGTGCCAGAACGTCGAAGTTGCCCGATGCAACACCAATGATTTCTGCGACGCCGGCGACCAGCAGCAATACGCCGAGCGCCTTTCCCACACGGGAAATACCGGGCGCATCGGGCGGTAACGGGTCGATAGCCCGGAGCATCATGCTACAACTGCCCAGCAGCATCGCGACCAGTACCATCAGCAGCCAACCGGGGAGCAGCGAATAGACAAACCACAACGCGGCGGCGAGCAGCATGACGCCAAGCGTGTTCTGTATCGCAACCATCCACCGGCCTGATTTCGGCAGAGCGTGTGCACCGAACGTACCGACCGCCAGTAGCGGAAGGCCTATTCCAATGGCCATCACGTACAGTGCCAGTGCTCCACCGACAACGTCGCGACTGTTAGCGATATACAGCAACGCGCCCGCCAGCACGGGTGTGGAACACGGCCCGACAATCAACGCGGATAGCATGCCCATCACGAACACCGGAAAGATTCGCCTGCCAGGCAGACGATTGCTCCATGCCGTGACTCTCGTTTGCCAGCTAGCCGGCAGTTGCAACCGGAATACGCCGAACATGCCCAGTGCGAAGAGCACCATCAGCACACCGAACGCGGCCAGCACCGAGGGCTTTTGCGTCACGGCCACCAACGGGATGCCGATGAGTGCGGCCATGGTGCCGGCGACCGCGTAGGTCATCGCAAGCCCTTGCACGTACGCGAGCGACAGCGCGAAGCCTCGCCTTAGGGACAAACTCTCCCGGCCGCTGATGATGGCCGTCACAATGGGGATGAGCGGATACATGCACACCGTGCCTGCCATCAGCAGGCCGGCGAACAGAAAGCCCAGCAGTTCGGGCAAGGAAATGCCATTCGCCGGCCGCAGGTTGATACCAAACACGGGTGGCGACTGGCCCCCGCCAACGCTCGGAAATTCGGTAACGCCAGACGCGGCGTTGTTCCCTGCTGCGACGGACGTGACGGAGCCGTCGGCCGCCACACGATAGTTTCGCGTCTGCGGCGGATAGCAGACGCCCAGGTCCGCACATCCCTGCGATGTGATGGACAGCACGACGCTGGTCGCTATAGGGCGAGGTAAAGGAACGCGGATTTGCACCGGTCGGTGGTAGACCGTGACCATGCCGAATGTCGGATCATTTTTCAGCTCCCCGGGCGGCATCTGGTCCGGTTTTATCGGTGTGCCGTCAGCCGCAAAGCTGAACCTGTCCCGGTAGAGGTAATAACCGGGCTGTATATCGAAATCGAGCACGACCTGTCGTGGCGCACTGAGCGTGACCTTTAACGGGAACGCCTGTTCAGGCGGCAGCAAGTCGGACTCGTTCACCGCGTGGGCGGCCAGTGACGTTAGTACGAACAGCAAACCGAGTGCGACGCGCAACGCGCGGTTGAGCGTATCCGTCGGACGGCCAATGCCTCGCCGGGCGGTGATTGATGTCGTTCGCATCGCTTGCCTCTATCCATGCAAGCCGGACTGCAGGCTCACCATGCACGGTGAGCCTGCAAGTACGGTATCAGTACCGCATCAAGACTGCTTTTCCAGTTTCACGATGGTCAGCGTCCCGTTGACGCTTTCGACACGAACCTTGACCTTGTCGCCCTCGTGAACCTGCTTGACATCGCAGCATCCTTCGCCTTGAACGCCATGGTCATCGGCGGCATCCCGACGTTCTCCAGCGCCCCGTGCTTCAGCGTGACCATGCCGGTGGCCGGGTCCACCTTCTTCACCTCAGCATCCGTGAGCGCGCTATTCGACGACGTTTTTGTAGCCGACGGTTTTATGGACATGTTCATGCCGGCCATGTCGTCACCGGCAAACGCGGGCGTAGCAACGATGGCTGCAACGGCAACAGCCGCAACAATCAACTTCTTCATTGAGTTTCTCCAGTTTGAGCAGATGGCACTTTCATGCCGGAAGGTACTGCATGGGGTAATCGCGCACCGCTTGCCCATCTCGCGCGGCGGCGCTGAAGCAGGAACCAGGCGGCAGGGATAACGAACATCGAAAGAATTGGCGCCGTGACCATGCACGCAGCCGTGACACGAGTAGAGCAATCGACTGCCCCTTGACCTTCCCCCCGTGGGAAGGTCCATGCATGGAAATCTGGTTCCCTCTGTAGAGGTACTAATGGAGTTTGAAATCGAGGACAGCTACTGTTCGAAGGAAATGAGAGTTATAAGTTGAATCTCCCGACTCATCTGAGGTCAACTGGCAACGGAGCCGGTACAGAGCAGGACGCAATATGTCAGCCGCTTTTCGTCGCTATGCCATGCTTTGCTCGGGGGCAGGTGCTGCCAGACGGAGTTCGCATGAACGCTACTGCAAAGCTTTCTTTTCCGCACCTTACCGTAGACATAGCCGATGCCCGCGCACGGGAAGTCCTGGAGACGGCACGCAAGGCAACGGGTGGCATCCCGAACATGTATGCGGGCATGGCCAACATGCCTGCATTGCTCGATACATATCTGCACGGCTATCAGCTCTTCCGGAAGGAGTCGACGCTCACTTCCGCCGAGCAGGAGCTGGTTTTTCTCGTCATCTCGCGCGTGAATGAGTGCACCTATTGTGTTGCCGCGCATAGCTGGATTGCTGACAAGGTATCGAAAACCCCGGAGCAGGCCATCCAGGCCGTGCGCGACGACGAAATGATTGAGGACCCAAAGCTTCGTGCGCTCGCCGAGTTCACACGGACGATGGTGATATCCCGTGGGAATCCGACACAAGCCCAGTTGGAGGCATTCGTGAGCGCAGGCTATACCGAGAAAAACGTGTTGGAAATCATCCTGGCCCTAGCCGTCAAAACCATCAGCAACTATTCGAATCACCTGCTCCATACGGAGGTTGATGCGAAGTTCGCGAGTACGGCCTGGGCGCCGAAGGCATAGCTCAAAGCCAGCCTGGTTGTCGGCACACGGGCAGAAGCGTCTTTGAGGTACAGCGAGAAGGGAACACCCGAACGCATAATTTTCCTGAGAACGCTTCGTTTGCCATCGTGTGGGGCATCCGGGCGTCAGCGCTGCGCCACCCAACCCAAAAGTCGATGACCGTACCGGCCACTCAATGACAGATAAAGCGCGGCGACGCCAAGGTTCCACAGCAATATCATCGCCGTTGCGTCGAGCGGGTGGAGAATTGACAGCGCTACCGCAGTCATGGCGGCAACCGCGAGACTGCCTACCATCGTGACCGGGCCGGGTGACAGTCGAGCGACGTGGCGCAGCATGATCAGCATCACGAGCGATAGCGGCATACCGACCAATACCAGGGTAGCAAAGCATCCGGCCGTTTCGCCAAGTGACATGCCTTCCGGTCCAATCGTGACCCAATGGGTCAGGCAACCATAGCCAATCGTAGCTACCCAGGCGAGAGAAGCCGGTGCCGGCAACAGAAGCCAATGGCGGGACCTGCCCGGCACGCTGGCAAGAAATGCCGCCGTGGCAGCCAGAATACCGGTTGCCATGGCTGCTGCTACGCCGATGGCGAAGAGGGGCTGATGCAGTTTGACCGCCAGGTCGGCACGCACCCCATGCGCGATGCCAACAAAGAGCATCACAGTTGCGGCAAACAACAACCAGCATGCGGCTCTCGCCGCTGGGGGCCGCAGACGCCGGACCGGTGTTGCGTCCGCGACCAGCACGTCAATCAGGTCGGAGGTCCGAGTCATGATTTGCTACCCCGCTGCTGGAACATTTCCCGTAATCGCTTCATTGCGCGGTGAGTGGCTACTTTTAACGCCACAACCGACGTTCCGCTTGCAGCCGCAGCCTCCTGCAGAGACATTTCTTCCAGCTTGAGCATGCGCATCGCGTCGCGCTGTCCGACAGGCAATTGCTCGATAGCTTCCTTCACCAGACGGGCATTCACGGCCTCTTCCTGTAAGTTCGCTTCATCGGCAGCAAAGGTTTCAAGCTCATTTTCCACTGAAGATTCATGTGAGCCGACGCGTCCCCGCCGACGCAGGCCGTCGACGATGCGTCTGTTTGCAATAGCGACCAGCCACGGTCCGAACGGGCGGGACGGGTCATACGTGTTGCGCACTGAGTGTACGGTTAGCAGCACATCCTGAACCGTGTCCTCAATGTCGTCGGCATTCCGGATGTGCCGTGCCGCGAGCGCACGAAGATAGGGGGTTATGTCGTGGAGCAGCCGGCGATAGGCTTCCTGGTTGCCGGTTTGCGCGCTGGCCATGGTGATGGACCAGTCCAGTTTACCGTCAGCGCGGCTGGCAACCGGCGCGTCCTGACCGACCGGCGTGAACGACTCGCGGCCCTCTTTCCTGGGACCTGGAACGGGACTGGGTGGGGGTGGATGCCTGAGCATGTGGAAATTCTGTGGCGCGGCCGACAGATTGTCACGCAGAAAAAGTTTGCGCGGGCCGTAACCTTTTGCAGCGGCCGGCCGAACTTCTCTACACGGCCAGAATACCCGGCCGCAACCCTCAGGAGGACGCGTGATGAACAAACATATGATGGCCGCCTCGACCTTGTCTTCGGCAATCGGCCTGGCACTCGCCATGCAAGTGGTACCGGTTCAGGCCCAGACCATGAAGGACATGAGCGGAATGCCGCAAGTCGTGAAGGACAACATGGCCCGGATGGAAGCGAACAAACTGGAGAAGTGCTACGGCATCAATGCCGTATCGAAAAATGACTGCGCTGAGGGAACCCATTCCTGCGCCGGGCAAGCCACCCAGGCACGCGATGCGAAGTCATTCGTGCTACTTCCCGCTGGGGATTGCAGCAAAATCCAGGGCGGCAAGCTGAAGCCTGCTTGAGCGAACGGGGGCGTTCATGGATGCCGCTTATGCTGCGTCGCAATGTGCGCATGGCCTGATTACGGCGTGCGCCGGGGTCGGGCTGCGCTTTCGACACCATCACGAGGTTGTCGAAGGACATCCACCCACCGCCTGGTTCGAGGTGCATACCGAAAACTACATGGGCGGGGGGAGCGTGCCAGGTTACCTGGATGCCATCCGCCGCGAATACCCAATCTCGCTCCACGGGGTGGGCCTTTCGTTGGGCAGCGCCGAAGGGATGGATGCCCGGCATCTTGAGCGTGTGCGCACTGTCATCGAGCGTGTTGAGCCCGGGCTGGTCTCCGAACACCTGTCCTGGAGCATCAACGGCGGCATCTATCTCGCCGACCTCTTGCCGCTGCCGATGACGGAAGAAGCGCTGAGTATTGTCTGCATGCACGTCGACCAGACCCAAGCCTACCTGCAGCGGCGGATTTCGTTGGAAAACCCATCGACCTACCTGCAGTTCCGCCACTCGACCATCCCCGAATGGGAATTTCTTGCAGAGGTCGCGCGGCGCACGGGGTGCGGCATTCTGTGCGACGTCAACAATATCTATGTCAGTGCGAGCAATCACGGCTGGAATGCGCTGGCCTATCTCGATGCGCTGCCGCCTGAGTCGGTTACCGAGGTTCACCTGGCCGGGCATAGCGTCCGACAGCTTGACCAGGGCCAGATAATTCGCATCGACGACCACGGCTCACGCGTCGCGCCTCCAGTGTGGGACCTGTTTGAGCAAGCCCTCAAGCGCTTTGGACCCGTTCCCACGCTGATTGAATGGGACACTGACGTGCCGGCGCTTGAGGTTCTCATGGAAGAAGCTGCGATTGCAGAGGCCGCTATTGAGAGGCAGCGAAATGACAACCTGTGCACCCACGCTGCTTGATTTACAACGCGCGGTTCGGCGGAACTTGCTCGGGCTGGCCGAGGGCGACTCATCCGGGTACGTGGTACCCGACGGCCTGGCTCCTCAGGCGCGGTTCGCCATTTACCGAAATACGGCGAACAGCACGCTGCTTACAGCGCTGAGGCTGACTTATCCGGCCGTGCAGGCTCTGGTCGGGGCCGAATTCTTCGAAGGCGCAGCCCGACTTTTTATTAAGCAATGCCCACCGTCGAGTGCACTGCTAGACAGCTACGGCGAGTCGTTTCCGGAATTTCTGGCACAAATGCCGGAAGCGGCGTCTCTTGCCTATCTGCGAGATACGGCACGACTTGAATGGGCCGTGAATGAGGTGCTGCATGCATCAGACGCGAAGCCACTTGACCTGCAGGGCCTTGAGCAACTGGATGAAGCCGACATGCAAGCCGTTCGGTTTTTGTCGAGCCCTGCAGCGCGAGTACTTGAGTCGCCCTTTCCGGTCGATGCCATCTGGCACGCGGTGTTGTCCCGGAACGATAGCGCATTGGCAGACATCAATCTGGCCGCTGACCCGGTCTGGTTGTATGTCCACCGAGGGCCTTCGGGCGTCGAGGTAAACCGGATGGCAGAAGGACACTGCCGGTTCACGGCTGCCTTGCTTGCGGGGCGCCCCTTGCATGATGCCCTTGTCGACGTGCCGGACGCAGAGGCATCTGTCTGGCTCGCACACCTTCTTGCACATGGATGCTTTGTCGACATCTGCCTGTCAAATGAGGCATCCAGCCAAACAATCGGGAGGCAAGTCACATGATGCCGGAATCTCAATCCGCTCATCGCAGTTCGATATTGACTGACCGCGTACTACGCGCCGTTGGCTGGTTGGAACGCGTGCCGCATACGCTTCTTGCGCTTCCACTGAGGCTTGCAGTTGCAACGGTCTTCTGGAACTCGGCGATGACCAAGCTGGCCGACTGGAATGCCGCGCTCCAGTTGTTTAGGGAAGACTATCGACTGCCGTTGCTTCCTCCCGAGTTTGCCGCCTACATGGCGGTGTCAATCGAACTGACTACACCTGTTCTACTTGTGCTCGGCCTGGCGACGCGACCCGTAGCGTTGCTTCTGCTCGGCATGACGACTGTAATCGAGGTGTTCGTGTATCCGCAGGCATGGCCTACGCACATTCAGTGGGCTTCGATGTTGCTGGTCCTGCTGTGCCGTGGCGCCGGCAACTGGTCATTGGACTACTTGTTATACAGACGCTTTAATAGCCGCCCGGCATCAAGGACATAACGTGACGTATCGCCGAAAAGCTTGGCGGGAACACCTGGAAGCGTTTCCCTGCAAACGCTTCTATTTCTGTTGAGCACTACTACCGCCAGCCGAGCCCCACCCTCACTCCACCGTCACCGACTTCGCCAGATTCCGCGGCTTATCCACATCCGTGCCTCGCGCGCAGGCCGTGTGATACGCCAGCAACTGCAGCGGCACCACGTGCAGAATCGGCGACAGCAAGCCATAGTGCTCCGGCATCCGGATCACATGCAGACCTTCATCGTTGACGATCTTCGTATCCGCATCGGCGAATACATAAAGCTGACCGCCGCGCGCACGCACTTCCTGAATATTCGACTTCAGCTTTTCCAGCAGCGCATCATTGGGCGCCACCGTCACCACCGGCATCGCTTCCGTGACGAGCGCGAGTGGCCCGTGCTTCAACTCGCCAGCCGGATAAGCCTCGGCGTGAATGTAGGAGATCTCCTTGAGCTTCAGCGCGCCTTCAAGCGCGATCGGGTAATGCAAGCCGCGCCCGAGGAACAATGCGTGCTCCTTGCGCGAAAACTCCTCCGACCACGCGATGATCTGCGGCTCCAGCGCCAGCACGCTATTCAACGCCGCCGGCAAGTGACGCAACTGCTTCAGGTATTCCGCTTCCTGCTCGCGGCTCACGTGCCCACGCAGCTTCGCGAGCGTCACGGCCAATACGAACAGCGCGACCAGCTGCGTCGTGAATGCCTTCGTCGACGCCACACCGATCTCGCGCCCCGCGTGCGTCAGGAACGACAACGCCGTTTGCCGCACCATCGCGCTCGTGCCGACATTGCACACCGCCAGCGTATGTTGATGTCCCAGCGACTGCGCATGCTTGAGCGCCGCCAGCGTATCCGCCGTTTCGCCCGATTGCGAGATCACCACCACCAGCGACTTCGGATTCGGCACCGACTCGCGGTAGCGATACTCGCTCGCAATTTCCACCTGGGTGGGAATCTTCGCGACCGATTCCAGCCAGTACTTGGCGGTCAGCCCCGAGTAATAGCTCGTGCCGCATGCAAGGATCAGCAGGCTGTCGATCTCAGCGAACACCTTGTCGGCACCCTCGCCGAACAGCGACGTGTCGAACGAATCCGTTTGCGGAATCGTGTCGGTGATCGCACGCGGCTGCTCGAAAATTTCCTTCTGCATGAAGTGACGATACGGGCCGAGTTCGACCGCGCCGCCATACGCCGCCACTTGCCGCACGTCGCGCTGCGCTTCGTTGCCGTCACGGTCGGCGATACGCACGCCGTCGAGCGACAGTTCGCAAACGTCGCCTTCCTCGAGAAAGATGAAGCGTTCGGTGCTGCCCGCAAGCGCCAGCGCGTCGGACGCAAGGAAGTTCTCGCCGTTGCCGAGGCCCACCACCAGCGGCGAGCCTTGCCGCGCGCCGACCACCGTATGCGGCTGATCCTTATGCAGCACCGCGATCGCATACGCGCCGTGCAATTGCGTGACGGCTTCACGCACCGCGGCGAACAGGTCGCCGCGATACAGGCTGTGAACCAGATGCGCGATAACCTCCGTGTCAGTTTGCGAGACGAACGTGTAACCCTTGCCCCGCAGCATTTCGCGCAGCGACTCGTAGTTCTCGATGATGCCGTTGTGTACCAACGCGAGCGCGTCTTTCGAGAAGATCGGATGCGCGTTGTCCGTGACCGGCGCGCCGTGCGTGGCCCAACGCGTATGCGCGATGCCCGTGATGCCTTCGAGACGGCTCTCGCGCACCTGATCGTCGAGATCGGCCACGCGCGCGACGCTGCGCGCGCGGCGCGGCCCCTCGTCGCCGAGCACGGCGACGCCGCAGGAATCGTAGCCGCGATACTCGAGGCGACGCAGTCCTTCGATCAGGACGGAAACGATATTACGTTGCGCAACCGCGCCGACAATGCCACACATGGCTTATTCCTTTTCAGTGCCGTGTTTCAAGGAGCGCGCTTCGTGCGCGCGTCGTGCCCATCAGCTCTTCTTTTTGGTCGGGCGTACGTAGCCCGTCTTGCTCGTTTGCGTCTTGTCGTTCAGGACCAGCGTGTCCGCCTCGACGTCCTTCCAGACCGTGGTGCCCGCCGCGATGGTGACGCCGCGCTTCACGCGCACCGGAGCGACCAGTTGCGTGTCCGAACCGACGAACACGTCGTCTTCGATGATCGTGCGGAATTTGTTCGCGCCGTCGTAGTTGCAGGTAATGGTGCCCGCGCCGATGTTTACGCGCGCGCCAATGTCCGCATCGCCGATATAGCTGAGGTGATTCGCCTTCGAGCCGTGGCCGAGCACCGCGTTCTTCACTTCGACGAAGTTGCCGACGTGCGACTCGTCATGCAGCGAAGCGCCCGGACGCAAGCGCGCATACGGCCCGAGCACGACGTTCGCGCCTACTTCGGCGCCTTCGATATGCGTGAACGCATCGACGCGCGTACCGGCGCCGATGCTCGCATTGCGGATCACGCAGTTCGGCCCGATGGTGACGTTGTCGGCCAGCGTCACGCGGCCTTCGAACACGCAGTTCACGTCGATCGAAACGTCGCGGCCGCATTCGAGCGTGCCGCGCACGTCGAGGCGCGCCGGGTCCGCGAGCGTCACGCCCGCGACCAGCAACGCGTCGGCCACGTTGTGCTGATGAATCCGTTCGAGTTCGGCAAGCTGCTGCTTGCTGTTCACGCCGAGCGTTTCCCACTCTTCGTCCGGTTGCGTGGTGACGACTTCGAGTCCGGCTTCGATCGCCATCTCGACGGCGTCGGTCAGGTAGAACTCGCCTTGCGCATTGTCGTTCTTCAACGCCGCGAGCCAGCCGCCGAGGCGCTCCGTCGGCGCGACGATGATGCCGGTGTTGATCTCGGCGATCTTCAACTGCTCGGGCGTGGCGTCTTTCTGTTCGACGATGCGCGACACCTTGCCCTGCTGATCACGCACAATGCGCCCGTAGCCGCTGGGGTCCTTGAGCGTGACCGTGAGCACGCCATAGCCGCCCTGCCCCGCGCGATCGGTGAGCGCCTGCAGCGTGCTGGCGCGCGTGAGCGGTACATCGCCGTATAACACCAGCGTGGGGGCGGACGGATCGAGCAGCGGCCACGCCTGCTGCACCGCGTGGCCCGTGCCGAGTTGCTGCTCCTGCACGGCGAACTGGACGTCCGGCGCCGCGACCGCTTCGCGCACGGCTTCGGCGCCGTGGCCGATCACGACGACGAGACGCGTGGGCTTCAGCGCGCGGGCGGTGTGGATGACATGAGCGAGGAGCGGCCGGCCGGCCAGGGGATGGAGCACCTTGGGAAGCGCGGACCGCATGCGCTTGCCGGTGCCTGCCGCCAAAATCACGATGTTCATGGCGTCGGCGAATAGACGAGTTTGGAGCCGATGATTCTATCACGCAGCCCTTAACGACAAAGGCCGCCAGTGCGGCCTTACGACATGCTCGAATGCGCGAAAAAGCCCGGCGTGCGGGCGTTTTCATTAAAGATCGTCAAACTGGACGATCGAGATCGATTTCGATGCACCGGGTACCGCGCCGTCGCCGGTATCGGTCGAGCACGGTTCTTCGTCGAAAGCGATGTCGCCTTGCGGGTCGGCTTCGCCCGTTGCGCGCAGCCCGGCGAACGGGAACAGCTTGTGATCCATCAGATGCGACGGCACGATGTTCGACAACGCATTGAACATGTTCTCGATGCGGCCCGGGAAGCGTTTCTCCCAATCGCGGATCAGCGCCTTCATTTCCGCGCGCTTCAGGTTCGGCTGGCTGCCGCACAGATTGCACGGAATGATCGGGAATTCTCGCAGCTCCGCGTACTTCTCCAGATCGGTTTCCTTCACGTAGGCAAGCGGCCGGATCACGATGTTCTTGCCGTCGTCCGATTGCAGCTTGGGCGGCATGCCCTTCAGCTTGCCGCCGTAGAACATGTTCAGCAGCAGCGTTTGCAGAATGTCGTCACGGTGATGGCCGAGCGCGATCTTGGTCGCGCCGAGTTCGCCCGCGACGCGGTACAGAATGCCGCGGCGCAAGCGCGAGCACAGCGAGCAGGTGGTCTTGCCCTCCGGCACCAGCCGCTTGACGATGCTGTACGTGTCCTGATTCTCGATGTGAAAAGGAATGTCGAGTTGCTTCAGGTATTCCGGCAGCACGTGCTCCGGAAAGCCCGGCTGCTTCTGGTCGAGGTTCACCGCGACGATCTCGAAGTTGATCGGCGCGCGTTCGCGCAGCCGCATCAGGATCTCGAGCATCGCGTAGCTGTCCTTGCCGCCGGACAGGCAGACCATCACCTTGTCGCCGTCCTCGATCATGTTGAAGTCGCCGATCGCCTCGCCGACCTGGCGCGCGAGCCGCTTGAACAGCTTGTTGTTCTCGTACGCTTCTTTCTGCTCGCGGCGCGTGAGCGGCAACTTGGCCTTCGCGGCGGGCGCGGCGGCTTGCGTGGCGTCGGTGGCTTGTATGATTTGCATGGCTTCAGTGGCCTCGACGGCCGCGGTGCCGTTCAGGATTTCCGGAGCATTCATGGCTCAATCCTCTTTGATACGGAAGACTTCGACGCCCACCGCGTCGCAGTCGGGATAAACGTCGGGCTTTTCGGTCGACACCCGCGCCGCGCGCACCTGCGGATGCTCGAGCATGGTCTTGACGAGATCGTCGCAAAGCGTTTCCTGCAGGTGAATATGGCCCTGCTCGACGCGCCGCGCGATGGTGGAGCGCATGAAATCGTAGTCGACGACTTCGTGCAGTTTGTCCTGCACCGGCGTGGACAGCGCGAGCGGCACGAACAGTTCGACGTTGATCACGACGCGCTGTTCGCCGCGCTTTTCGAAGTCGTGCACGCCAATGTTGATGTGCACTTCGTAGTTGCGCAGAAAGAGACGGCGGCAATCGGCGAGCCGGGGATGCGAAAGAGCGGCAAACATGTTCGTTCCAGTCGAAAAAAGCGTGCGGAGCACGCAAAGGGGCGCTTCACGGCGCGGTAGCCGCCACGATCGAGGCAGGCCGCGCGCTTCAGGCGCCCGTCAAAAACATTACGTCGCGCGGCAGCGGCACGAGGTGCTGCCCGCCGTCGACCACCAGCGTCGTTCCGGTGACGCCCGCTGCATCCGCGAGATACAGCGCCGCGGCGACAATATCCTCCGGCCGCGACGCGCGGCCCAAAGGCGTAACCCGGTGGGCGGCTTCAAAACCGTCCGGCGTTTGATCGGCGGCCTGCATCGTGAGCCCAGGCGCGAGCCCGACCACGCGCACTTTCGGCGCCAACGCCTGCGCCAAGGCCACCGTGGCTGTCTGCAACGCCGCCTTCGAGAGCGTGTACGACAGGTAATCCGGATTCATGTTGTACAGCTTCTGATCCAGCACGTTGATCACGACGCCGCGCTGGCCTTCGTCGGTGCGCGCGGCCTCCGGGGTCGCCTCGAACAGCATGCGCGCGAGCACCAGCGGCGCACCGAGATTCATCGCGGTGAGCTTGAGCAGCAATTCGTAACCGACGTTGAGCGCCGTGTCTTCCTCGAAGCGCGACGCGTTGTTGACGATACACGCCGGCCGGCCCAGCGTGGCGATGCAGTCAGGCAAAAGCCGCTCGACCTGCGCCTCGTCGCCCAATTCCGCGTGCAAGGCGACAGCCCGGCGACCCATGGCGGCGATTTCCGCGACGAGTTCATGCGCGTCCTCCCGCGAGGCGCCGTAGTGGACCGCCACGTCCCAGCCACGCGCGGCGAAGCCGAGCGCGAGCGCCCGCCCGATGCGGCGGGCGGCGCCGGTAATCAGCACGACGCGCGGCGTTTCAGGCGCGCGGGGGGCGGCAGTGTCCAGAGGGGCGGTCATTTACAATGCGGGGATGAATCCGAAAGCTCACCAACCCGATAGTTTACCTGCTCCCGGCCCAAGCGCGCTCGCGCAGTCGGAAGCGCTGGTCGCGCGGATCCGCGCGGAACTCGAAGCCGCCGGCGGCTGGTTGCCGTTCGACCGCTACATGGAACGCGCGCTCTATGCGCCCGGATTCGGCTATTACAGCGGCGGCGCCCGCAAATTCGGACTGCGCGGCGACGACGGCAGCGACTTCGTTACCGCGCCGGAACTGTCGCCGCTCTTCGCCGCGACGCTGGCGCGCCCGCTCGCCGAGGCCTTGCAGGCGAGCGGCACGCGCGAGGTGATGGAATTCGGCGCCGGCACCGGCAAACTGGCCGCCGGCCTGCTCAATGCGCTCGACGCGCTGGGCACCGAATTCGACCGCTATTCGATCGTGGATTTGTCGGGTGAATTGCGCGAGCGCCAACGCGAGACGATCGGAGCCGCCGCACCGGCGCTGGCCGCCAAGGTGCGCTGGCTGGACGCGTTGCCGGAGCGATTCGAAGGCGTGGTGATCGGCAACGAGGTGCTGGATGCGATGCCCGTGCGGCTCTTCGCGTTTAGCGGCGGCGCATGGCTCGAGCGCGGCGTGGTGTGGCGCGATCAGACATTTGCGTTCGACGATCGTCCGGTGTCGGCGGCTGCGGACTTTGCGCTGCTGTCGGAAATCGAAACCGCCGGCGACGACTACGTGACCGAAACGCACGACGCCGCCCGCGCATTCACGCGAACCATTTGCACGATGCTCACGCGCGGCGCGGCGTTCTTCATCGACTATGGTTTTCCGCGTCACGAGTACTACCATGCGCAGCGCGCGCAAGGGACACTGATGTGTCATTACCGGCACCGGGCGCATGGCGATCCGTTCGTTTATCCGGGTTTGCAGGACATTACCGCGCACGTGGAATTTACGGGCATCGCCGAAACCGGCGTCGACGCGGGCGCGGATTTGCTGGGCTTTACGTCGCAAGCGCGATTTTTGCTGAATGCGGGAATCACCGAGGCGCTATCGGAGATCGATCCTTCGGATACTACGAGGTTTTTGCCTGCGGCGAATGCGGTGCAGAAGTTGTTGTCCGAGGCGGAGATGGGCGAGCTGTTCAAGGTGATCGCGTTTTCGCGCGGGCTGGATGACACGCTGCAGGCCTTTTCCAGTGGCGACCGGTCGCATACGCTGTGATTCATACCCTGTGATTTTTTGCCTTAGGGATTTGCGATGATTCGCTGGCTGTTGACTACCTTCATTGCCGTAGCGGTGTTGTCGGCCTGCTGGCCGTGGCTCAGGAAAATCGGCATTGGGCGATTGCCCGGCGATGTGACGTTGCGCCTGTTCGGGCGGGAGTATCCGTTTCCGTTTATGTCGACTCTTGTTTTGTCTATGGTGTTGTCGATTATTGCTCGGGTTTTGTAGGGGTTTTTGCCTGCGCGGCGCTTTGTGTCTGTGTGCTTGTGGTGTTGTTGGCCTTTCCTTGATTTGTTAGTGGTCTATTAGCGTTGCCCCTGTGCGGGGCGGCACTTACTTTCTTTGCCGCCGCAAAGAAAGGTAAGCAAAGAAAGCGGCTCAAACCGCTAATTCTTAAGCGGGTCTCCTGGCTTGGAGGGGGCAGTGG
>DASPZL010000293.1:0-26436 GCA_035636295.1 Paraburkholderia sp. | reverse complement strand
GATCGATGCACGCACCGGCCTCGGCAGCACGCTGTTGCGCAGCGCGCAGGAGAACGGCCAGGTCGACGTGGTGTGGGAATACACCGGCACCGCCGCCATCGTCTACAACAAGATCACCGAGAAGCTCGATCCCAAGACGATGTACGAACGCGTGAAAGCGCTCGATGCAAAGCGCGGCCTCGTATGGCTGAATGCGTCGCCGCTGAACAATACGTACGCGCTCGGCTTGCCGCAGCAGGTGGCGCAGCAAACCGGCATCCGCACGATATCGCAACTCGCCGCGAAGATCGCGGCGGAGCCCAACAAGAAGCACGTGTTCGCCATGGACGCGGAGTTCGCCAATCGCCCGGACGGTTTGAAGCCGCTCGAAGCCGCGTACGGCATGGAGTTCAGCCGCGCGGAAACGCGACAGATGGATCCGGGCCTCGTCTACACCGCGTTGCATAACAACCAGGTGCCGATCGGTCTGATCTACACGACGGACGGCCGCGTGAAGGGCTTTAACATCGTGCCGCTCGAAGACGACCGCCACTATTTCCCCGCGTACAACGCCACGCCGGTGGTGCGCAAGGCGACGCTCGACCAGAACCCGCAACTCGCGACGCAATTGAGCGCGCTCTCCGACGCCCTCAACAACGACACGATGCTCGAGATGAACAAGCAGGTCGACATCGACGGCAAGCCGGTGCGCGAAGTCGCGGCGGAATTCCTGCGCACGCACAAGCTGCCCTGAGCGGAGACCTTTTATGACTGTATTCGACTATCTATCGGCCAACTGGCCTGAACTGCTGCAACTCACCGCGCAACACGTGTGGCTGGTGGGGATCGCCGTGGGCTGCGCGATTATCGTCGGCGTACCCTTGGGTATCCTGATCAATCGCCATGAGTGGCTCGCCGCGCCGTTGCTGAGCATTGCGACGGTGGTGCTGACCTTGCCGTCGATCGCGCTGTTCGGCTTGATGATTCCGGTGTTCTCGCGCTTCGGCCAGGGCATCGGCGCGGTGCCGGCGATCACCGCCGTATTTCTCTATTCGCTGCTGCCGATCATGCGCAACACCTACCTCGCGCTGCGCAACGTCGACGCCGGCATCAAGGAAGCCGGCGTCGGTATCGGCATGACGGTCTGGCAACGGCTGCGCCTCGTCGATTTGCCGCTCGCGGTGCCCGTGATTCTCGGCGGCGTGCGTACGGCGGTGGTGATGAACATCGGCGTGATGACGATTGCCGCAGTGATCGGCGCGGGCGGTCTCGGCACGTTGATCATCCGCGCGATCGGCCAAAGCAACATGATGAAACTGTTGGTGGGCGCGGTGCTCGTGAGTGTGCTCGCGATCGTCGCCGACCTGCTGCTGCAGGCGCTGCAACGCTTGCTGACACCGAAGGGAGTGCAAAAGACATGATCGAACTCGACAAACTGACCAAGACGTTTACGCAGAAGGACGGCCAGCAGGTACGCGCCGTCGACTCGGTGAGTCTCACGGTAGGCGTTGGCGAAATCTGCGTGTTTCTCGGCCCGTCGGGCTGCGGCAAGACCACCACGCTGAAGATGATCAATCGCCTGATCGCGCCGACTTCGGGCCGCGTGCTGATCAACGGCGAGGACACCTCGGGCCTGAACGAAGTGGAATTGCGGCGTCACATCGGTTATGTGATCCAGCAGATCGGCCTGTTCCCGAACATGACGATCGAGGAGAACATCACGGTCGTGCCGCGTCTGCTCGGCTGGGACAAGAAGCGCTGCCGCGAGCGCGCGACGGAGTTGATGTCGATGGTCGCGCTCGATCCGAAGCAGTATCTGAAGCGCTATCCGCGCGAGTTGTCGGGCGGGCAGCAGCAGCGTATCGGCGTGATTCGCGCGTTGGCCGCCGATCCGCCGGTGTTGCTGATGGACGAGCCGTTCGGCGCGGTCGACCCGATCAATCGCGAATCGATTCAGAACGAGTTCTTCCAGATGCAGCGTCAGTTGAACAAGACGGTGATCATGGTGAGTCACGATATCGACGAGGCGATCAAGCTCGGCGATCGCGTCGCCGTGTTCCGTCGCGGTCAACTGGTGCAATACGATCATCCGGATACGCTGCTTGCGCATCCGCGCGATGAATTCGTCGGCGCATTCGTCGGGCAGGACAGCACGTTGAAACGTCTCTTGCTCGTGAAGGCTGGCGATGCGGCCACGCAACCGGAAACCGCGCGCGCGGATACGCCGATCTCGCGCGCCTTCCAGATGATGGACGACAGCGACAGCCGCTACCTGACCATCGTCGACGAAAACCGCCAGGCGCTGGGTTACGTGACGCGCCGCGCGGCGCGCGCGGGGCAGGGCGTGTGCGGCGATCATCTGACCGCGTTCAAGGCTACGGTCGGCGCCGACGAGCATCTGCGCATCGTGTTGTCGAAGATGTATCAGTTCAACTCGTCATGGATGCCGGTGATGGACGGCGACGGGCGTTACGTCGGCGAAGTCACGCAGGATTCGATCGCTGACTATCTGAGTTCGGGCCGTTCGCGCCGGCAAACGGGACAGCCCGCAATCGTGTCGCCGGCCGTCACGGCTGCGGAAGCGGCTGCCGCGCAAGCTGCAGTTGCAACTCACGCTTAAGGTCCGCCGCGGCGGGAGTCAAGCCGCACGCCGGCCTTCGCTCCGTAATGGAGCGAAGGCCGCAAACGCCGCCAGACCCGCCGCGCCCGCATACGTCACACAGGCCAGCGCGGCCACCCACCACAACGCCGTCGAAACGTGCGGCGCCAGAATCGTCGCCGCACCCGCCATGGCGACGCCGAGCAGCCCGCCCGCCTGCCGCAACGCATTCAGCAGGCCCGAGGCCACGCCGGCCAACTCGCCGGGCACCTGTTCCAGCACCGTGGCAATCATCGGCGCGACCGATAACGCCGTTCCGCCTCCAAACCCCGCCATCGCTGCGTACGTCACGAACCAGGGCGCGCGCCATTCCAGACTGACGGCCATCGCCGGTACGGCGACTGCCGCGAGCCCGAGCCCGGTCGTCATGAACTGCGTGGCGCTGAAGCGTCCATGCAGCTTGCCCGACAACACGTTACCCAGCGACAGGCTGCCGGCAAGCGGCAACAACGTAAGCCCGATCTGCCGCGCGTTGAAGCCGAACTCGCCGTGCAGATACAGGCTCAACACGAACAACAAGCCGAAGTAGCCGACATAGACCAACGTGCCCATCACGTTCATCGCGACGAATACGCGGTTGCTGAACCACGCGACCGGCACCATCGGATCGTGTGCGCGGCGCTCGACGGCGACCAGCGTCAGCGTTGCCAGCACCGCGAGCAGCGCGGCGCCCCGCACTTCAGCCGAAGCGATTCCACGCGACGGCAATTCGATCGCCGCATAACAGAGCGCGCCCAACGCGACAATGCTCGCCAGTTGCCCGCCCCAGTCGAAGCGGCGTCCGACGCTGCGCGTCGAGTGACGCACCACGATCCACGCGCCCGCGAAAGCGACGAAGCCGGTCGGTACGTTGATCAGAAACGCACTGCGCCAGCCGAACCCTTCCACGAGGATGCCGCCGAGCACGGGCCCGACCGATGCCGCTACCGATGCGATCCCCGCCCACACCGCGATGGCGCGGCCACGTTCGGCGGGATCGTCGAAGGTGCTGCGCACAATGGCGAGCGACGCCGGCAGAAACAGCGCCGCGCCGCTGCCCTGCACGAAGCGCGCGGCGACCAGCCAACCGACGTTCGGCGCGAGCCCGCACGCTGCCGACGCCGCGACGAACAGCGCGAGGCCCCACAAATACACGGCCTTCGCGCCGAACCGGTCGGACGCGACGCCGCCCGCGAGGATCAGCGCGGCGAAACTCAGCGTGTACGCATCGACGATCCACGCAAGGCCACCGACGGACGCGCCGAGGGTGGCGTGCATTGCCGGCAAGGCGACGTTGACGATGGTGGTGTCGAGCACGGCCATGAACATGCCGCTTGCCACCAGCGCGAGCGTGAGGCGCGGACGATTGGTGCGCCGGGGCTCCGCGGCGAGTTGCGGGCGCAGCGGTGGTTTAGCAATGCATTCGGTGGTCATCACGCGTTTCCTGACAAAGCTGCATGGAATAGATCGGCAAAGTCTAGTCACGTGCACGGCTGCAATAAAGCAGTGAATTCGCATCCGTTTGATGCAGAATTGCATCACGGAGGACCGACCGATGATGAACTGGGACAATGCGCGATTTTTCCTCGCCGTGGCGCGCGCCGGCACCTTGCGCGGCGCGGCGCTCAAACTCAATGTCGATCAGGCGACGGTCGGCCGGCGTATCGCCGCGCTCGAGGAAGCGCTGTCGGCCACGCTGTTCCTGCGCACGCCGGCGTTGTACGTGCTGACGCCCGCCGGCGAAACGCTGATCGGGCCGGCTGAGACGATGGAGCAGGCGGCCTTGTCGATCGAGCGGCGAATTGCCGGGCTCGACGATCAACTGGCCGGCACGATTCGCGTCGCCACCACCGATTCGCTCGGCAAACGCTTCGTGATGCCGGCCATCGCCAAAATGCGGCGCGCGCATCCAGGCATCGAGATCGTCTGCGTGACGTCCGCGCAGATCACCAATCTCACGCGGCGTGAAGCGGACGTCGCGATCCGTACGCTGCGGCCCGATGCGCCGGATCTGATCGCGCGCAAGCTCGCGCAACTGGAGCTCGGCATTTATGCATCGCGCGAGTACGTCGCGGCACGTGGCGAGCCCCGCGAAGGCGAGGCTTTTTACGGTCACGACCTGGCGATGTATCAACAGCCGGCCTCGCCTTCGATGTGGGCGCCCATGTGCGGCGAGCCGACTTCGCGTGGACGCCTGGTGTTTCAGACGCAATCCACGGCGATGCTGTTCGAAGCAGCGATTGCCGGCCTCGGTATCGCCGACTTGCCGTGCTTTCGTGCCGACTACGAACCGCAACTGGTGCGCGTCATGCCGCATCGATCCGAGCCTTTCGATGTCTGGCTCGTCGCGCACGCCGATCTGTACAGGACCGCGCGGATACAGGTGTTCATTGCGGCGGTGGCCGAGGAATTCGCTCAGGCGAATTGAAAAGCGGATAACACCGCCATTGCGGCGCAAGCGTAGGTATGGCGGATGGTTGTGGCGCGACGGCAATGGCTCGCCGCCAATCCGATCTGCACGTACGCGAGTTCGAAGACGTTCACGATGCCGCAACCGTTCACGCGGAATGTGCTCATGCCCATCACGAATGGACGGCAACGCACGATCGGTATATAACAACGTGAAAGGATGACTTGTTCACCGATGCTTTAACAGGAGAGATGTTTCATCATGACGCAAGACGTAACGCCTAAGCCGCCCACGGACGACCGGCCCGACCTGGAACACCTCGACGCAGCGCTGAGTCACGTGAATCAGCAGGTATCGTCCGGCAGCATTGCTTCGGGTGCCGCAAAGGGCATTCTGTACAGCCTGATCGAAACGCTCGGCACGTTTGTCGGCGATCCTGATCTGCCGGAGCATGCGCGTTCCGGTTATGAAGGGCTGCTGGAAGCCGCTCGCGAATTGCGCGCGAAGCTGGATCGCTGAACGCGGCTGCGCGGCGGCTGCGGGCGGCGCGCGGTTCGTTTAGGTTCGGGAGCCGGCGTAAGCGCTTATGGGCGTGCGCGTTGCCGCTGCAATAGGTGATTGCAAATCGCCTTTGCGATTCGTCATCTCGAATCGCCGCGGCATGTCGGCGGAATTTCGGTGCACTCGCTCCGTGTGATAAAAAGGCGCACTGTTCCCAACATTGCGTCTTTTTTTATGCTCTCTGTGTCCGCTATCGCGTTACTGGCCGTCGGTATTGTCGTCGTGCTGATTACGCCGGGGCCCACCAATACGCTACTTGCCGCGGCCGGCTTGCGCCAGGGCGTGCGGCGCTCGTTGCCGTTGATCGCCGCCGAGCTGGGCGGCTATTTCGTGTCGATCTCAGTGTGGGGTCGTTTTCTCGCGCAAGCCGCGCACGCGCTGCCCTGGTTGCCTTCGCTGTTGCGCGTGGCGGCCGGCGTGTACATCGCCTATCTTGCCGTCGACATGTGGCGTGCGGCGGTGGCCTTGCCCGACTCCACGCAGCGGGCGAACGGCATGCGCACGCTATTCGTCGCGACGCTGCTGAACCCGAAAGGCCTGCTGTTCGCCGGCACGATTTTTCCCGCGATCGCCTTCGCGCACATGCCGGCGTATGTGTTCTCGATGCTGATATTCGCCAGCCTGCTGGTCCCGATCGCGCTCGCCTGGATCGCGTTCGGCGCGGCGCTCGGCAGCGGCAAGCTCGCCTGGCTCAATCCCGTGAAGATGCAGCGCGGCGCGTCGATCGTGCTGGGCGTGTTTTCCTTGTCGCTCGCGTGGGCGGCGCTGCATTGAGCGCGTGCCGTTGCAGCGCGGTCAGGCTGCCACGCTGCTGCCGACGCTTAGCGCCTCGAGCCAGTCCGGCGGCGCGGATGTGATTTCAAGTTGCGGCGTGCCGTGCCAGTCCGCGCAACGCTGCAACGCGCGGCGCAGATCGCCGGCAAGACGCGCACTCAGGCGCACGCCTGGTTCGATGTGCAGCGACTTCAGTTCGAACACGCGTTGAGTCCGATGCGCCTTCGCATCCACGCGGCCGACCAGACGTCCCCGGCTCAGCAGCGGCAATACGAAGTAACCGTATTTGCGCTTCGCGGCGGGCGTATAGCATTCGATTGCGTAGTCGAAGTCGAACAGCGCGGCGGCGCGCTTGCGGTCCCACACTACCGGATCGAACGGCGACAGCACCGTGGTGACCGTTGAAGCGAGCTTGCCGCTCGCCGCGTCGTCGAGCATCGCGGCGAAGTCGTGATGAACGAACGTGTCCTGCTTCCAGCCTTCCACTTTCACCGGGATCAACTCGCCCTGGTCGGCGAGCGCATGCAGTTCGTCACGATAAGGGCGGCGCGGCAGCCGGTAGTAGTCGGCGACCCAATCGGCGCGCGCGACGCCGAGCGCGCGGCAGGTGCGGCGCAACGCTTCCTCTGTCACGGTATGCGCGGGCGGCAGATCGCGCGTGTCGTCCCAATCCGGCAACACGCGCTCCGTCAGATCGTAGACGCGATGAAAATTGCGCCGCTCGGCAACCATCAATTGCCCGATCGCGAACAGCACTTCCAGGTGACGCTTCTCCGGCTTCCAGTCCCACCAGCCGTTGCTCTTGCCGGCTTCGCGAGCGAAATCCGCGGAACGCACCGGACCCGTCGTGCGGATATGCGCGAGCAGTTTCTCGATGTCCTTGCGATGCTTCTTGTGCCATTCGGCTGCGTATTTCCAGCCCATGCCGCTCGGATCGAGCATGCGGTGGCGCAGCAGGCCGTAGTCTTCGATCGGCACGAAACAGGCTTCATGCGACCAGTATTCGAACAGCTTGCCCTCGGCAAGATGTTCGTCGAGCCATTGCTGCGGATACGCGCCGAGCCGGCTGAACAACACGAGGTAGGGGCTGCGCGCGACGACGTGAATCGTGTCGATCTGCAGTTGCGTCATGCTGCGGATGGCGTCGAGCACGTCGGCCTTGACGGCCTTGCGGCGCGGCGGCGTCAGCAAACCTTGTGCGGCCAGATGCAGGGTGCGGGCTGCGGATAGCGGAAGAGTCTTCACGCGGATGTCGGTCAGTGAGTGACTGCGATGGGAGCGGACACACGGTCCGGCCTGGATCAGCAGCCGCTACTGTAGCGTGAATACCGCAGACGAATCGGCGCGAGCCGCGGCGAACTGCGGGCAAACGCGGAAGACGCGCTACCAGCCGCGCCCGTGATGCTTATCCCAGCCGCGACGGTGGCCATGATCATGATGCCATCGACGCTCGCGGTAGTAATCGTCCCGATACCCGTAGCCGCCGCCGTAGCCATAAACCGGCTGAGGCGCGTAGACGACCGGCGGCGGCGCGTAGACCACGGGCGGCGCATACATGGGACCCGGCGTATTGACGAACACGCCGACGTCCACGCGGGCCAAGGCGGCAGTCGATGCGCCGGCGGCCGCGAGGCCGAGGGCGGCAAAAATGATCGCGCGTTTGAGCATGCTTGTCTCCTGTTCCGAAAGAGCCGGCCATTCGCTGTCGAATGGCTGACGGCAATCTTACGGGACAGAAAGAAAAGCAGGTGCAACCAGTTGAAGGCGTGTGTAACAGGTAGTTACCCGCCGGCCGGCGAACCGCTCAAGCGCCCAAGGCAAGCGTTTCTCCGGCCGAAGCCGCCAGCATTTGATGAATCTGCGCAACCACGGCCGCGCCTTCTCCGACGGCAGCCGCCACCCGCTTCGTCGACCCCGCGCGCGCGTCGCCGATCGCGTACACACCCTCGACCGTCGTGGCGAGATCGCAGACGGACGCTCCGTCCCTGCCAGTGCCGGTGATCACGAAGCCCTTTTCATCCAGTTCCACGCCGCAGGTGCGCAGCCAGTCGGTATTCGGGTCCGCACCGGTGAAGAGGAACAGATGCCGCGTGTCGAAATGATCGGTGCCGTCCGGTAAGGGCTTTTTCAAGCTGACCGACGCCAGCCCGCTTTCGTCCGCGTTGAGCCGGCCGATCTCCGAATTCGGATGCACGAACACGTTCGGCAGCGAGCGGATACGGTCGATCAGATAGCGCGACATGGTGGCTTCAAAGCCGCTCCGGCGAATCAGCACATGGACCTTGGCCGCGTGCGTCGCCAGATAGACGATCGCCTGGCCGGCCGAATTGCCGCCGCCCACCAGCACGACTTCCTGGCGCTTGCACAGCTTGGCTTCGACCGGCGACGCCCAGTAGTAGACGCCGCGCCCTTCGAAGCGGTCGAGCCCCTCGAGCGCGGGCCGCCGATAAACCGCGCCGCTTGCGATCACGACGGCGCGGGCCGTGATATGACCGCCGCACTTCAGTTCCAGCTGATACGGCGACTGCTCGCACCGCAGCGCCTTCACGTGGACCGGAATCGCGACGTGCGCGCCGAACTTCTGCGCCTGCACGAACGCGCGGCCCGCCAGCGCCTGACCGGAGATGCCGGTCGGAAAGCCGAGGTAGTTCTCGATTCGGGAGCTGGCGCCCGCCTGGCCGCCCGGCGCGCGGCTGTCGAGCACGATCACCGACAGCCCTTCAGACGCGGCGTACACCGCCGTGGCAAGGCCGGCCGGTCCAGCGCCGACGATCGCGGCGTCGTACACATGCGAATCGTCGAGATCGGGCAGCAAGCCCAGGCACGTGGCGAGTTCCGGCATGCTCGGATGACGCAGCACCGAGCCGTCCGGGCAGATCGCCAATGGCATGTCTTCTTTCTGCGCGGCAAATTGCTCGATCAGACGCAGCGCGTCTTCGTCGCGTTCGTCGATGACCGAATGAGGATGCCCGTTGCGCGACAGGAAGCCTTGCAACATGACGAGCCGCGGGTCGTTGCTGTTGCCGATCAGGATCGGGCCGCCCGCGCCTTTTTCGATCAGCGACACGCGCCGCAAGATCAGCGCGCGCATGATGCGCTCGCCGAGTTCCGCTTCGGCGACGATCAGCGCGCGCAGTTTGTCCGGCGGAATCAGCAGCGCGTCCACCGCGGAAAGCGCCATGCCGTTGACCAGCGCGGGCCGGCCCGACAACTGACCGACCTCGGCAAGAAAACGCCCCGCGCCATGTTCGCCAATCATGACCTCGCGCCCGATGCCGTCGCGCTGATAGACCTTCACGCTCCCTTCCAGCAGCACGAACATGCCAGGGCCGGTTTGGCCCGTTTCGAACAGCAGTTCACCGGTTTCCCAGTGACCCACTTCGCCGAATCGGCGCAGGCGATCGATTTCCGCGCACGTGAGTGTGGGGAACATCTGGTGCATGCGCGTGGAGAGCGACGAAAACGGCGCTTCGGCGACAACCGCCTGCTGTTGCTCTTCAGCTTCTTGAGTCGAAAGCATTGAACCGCTCCTTCGGTGTTCATTGGATTGATCGAACGGGGGCGAAGCGGCGCGGCGCGCGAGCGCGCAAACATGCAGGCGCTCTGCCGCGCTACACGGCCTTCGGCGCGATGTCCTCGACCGCCACTTCGGGCGGCGGCACGTGGGCCAGCGCTTCAACCGGCTTGCCCGAGTCGCGCCAGGCTTCCATGCCGCCGCGCAGCGGCAGCACGTTGGAGAAGCCGGCTTCGTTCAACTGCTTGGCCATCCATGCCGCGGAAATCTCATTCGGGCATGAACAGTAGATCACCATCTTCTGATCGTGCGGATAGGCCGTGACGATTGCGTCGAGTTGCCGTTCGTCGGCGAATTGCGAGCCCGGAATCACGAACGGATCGAGTTTGCGCTTTTCGTGCGAACGGATGTCGAACAGCACCGGCGTATTGCCCGCCGCGACCAGCGAGGCCAATTCATCGACTTCGATGCGCGCGGACGCGAGCTTCGAAATCAGCTGACGCCGGCGGACCCACCGATAAGTCGCGTACAACAGCAGCAATGCAACGGCCACGAGGCCCGCCGTGCGGCCGAGGCGCCCCGCCATCGCGAACAGCATGTCGATCTGCTGCGCGAACAATGCGCCGATAATCAGACCCGTACCGGACCACAACGCGGCGCCGATGCTGTCGTAAGTGAGAAACGTGCGGTAGCGCGTGCCCATTGCGCCGGCCATCGGAATCGACACGATCGAGAGGCCGGGGACGAACTTCGCCACGGCGAGCACGCGCACGCCCCAGCGGCCGAAAAAGCGCTCGGTCTTCTTCACGCAGGTGTCACGCGAGAGCGACAGGCGGCAGATCGCTTTCAGCGTGTTGCCGCCGTATACGCGACCGGCGAGATACCACGCGCTGTCGCCGATCAGCGTGGCGAATATCGACAGGACGAGGACCGGCATCAACTCCGTGCCCACTGACCCGGGATGCATGGCCGCCATCGCCCCGAACAACACGAGCGACGGCATCGCCGGCACCGGCAGCCCGAGGGAGGCGGCCAGCACGTTGGCGAAGATGAGCGCCGGCCCGTATTGCTCGACGAGATCATGTAGCATCGGCTTACATCCGCAGCCCTTTCGGGAGCGGCGCAGGTAGGAAATGCAAAGGGAGGATGCAAGGATTATGGACGCATTTTCAAGGCGTGCAAACGCTCTGAAACGATGCCCGTTATTCGGGTGTTGGAAGCGCTATCGCGGCGTTGCGGAACCAACTAAAAGCGTGGATTGGAAGCGCGAATAAAACAAAGCAAAAAGGGTTGAAGCCAGCGTGCGACGCTATTGGCGGAAATAAATGCCGGACGAACGCTGCATCGACGTCTTACCGCACTCGACTCAGGGCGGCGATGCCCGCGCGGCATGCGGCGTACTGCCTGCAACGCACGACATACGACATACGACATACCGCACGCCGGCAAACGCCGCGCGCTCTAACTCATTGACGATGATTGTGCTGTTCGCCGGGCAGTTCAGCGCCATGCGCGCGAATCGCGGCAATCAGTTCGGCGGGCGTGATTTCATAGCGCACTTCGCGGTGTATGCCTGGCTTGCGCTCATCGACTTCGATCAAAAGAATGCCTTTGCCGTCTTCTGTCGATTCGAGGCGCAGCGAGCGGAGTTCGCGCGCCGTTGCGTCGTCGTATTCGGTGAGCAGGGCCATTGACCCGGAGGACCCGGTAGTGCGCATCGAAGTTGTCCTTGTTCCGTTGTTGATCGAACCATTGTACGGGCAGGATAGCGCGCCGTCTGTCGCGCCATGTTCACGCTTTCGCGTGTGCCCGTTCATTTACCGCTTGCCGTGACGCCCGCCCTTGCGCCATGCGCGCAGCGCGTTGGCTGGCGCGGCCCGCCGGGCAGCGGGAGTTGTGACGTCCGACTGTGACAACCAGTTTAACGCGACTCCCGCCAACGGCGGATGCATTTTTCGTGCCCTTCGACGGTGCAATCCCTCTGCCCGGCTGTCACGCGGGTGACGCGCACTTCGGCTAGGCGCAGACGCGTCTATCGGGGCGCGCGTTGCGGCTCGCGCAAGCTGTCCAGATCGCGCAACTCGGCAGCGCGCAACGGTGCGTCGGCGGCGAGAAAAAACTCGTCGAGTTGCGGCGGGGCGGTCGTGGTGCCGCTCAACATCGCGTGGACTTGCCCGCGGTGATGAATCTGGTGGACGAAAACGTGCGGCAGCACGCTGCCGATTTTCTCGTGCTGCACACCGACCGATGGTCCGCGATCGATGCGGACCTCGCGTTGCAAATCCTCGTCGGCGAGCGAATCGCAAAAAGCGAGCAGTTGCCGGTCGCTTCGCGCTTGTGCATCCCACAGGTCCGCTGCGCGTGGATAGGGCAGTTCGTTGTCGAAAATGGTGAGGCCCTCGCCGCCGTCGACCAGCGCGTCGAAGTAATACCGGTCCACCAGAAGGATGTGATTCAACGTGAGCTGCAGCGAGGGGAAGAAACTCACCCTGCGCTCGGCGAACGCTTCATCGGTCAATGTGAGGCAGGCGCGGTAAAGGCGCAAATTCGACCACGCGTTGTTGCGCGCCATGGCGGCGAAATGCGAGGGCAGCGGATTGGCGCGCGGGGAGTCGGAAGGAGTCACGTCGGCCTCCGGTGACGGAAATCGGTAGAAGGTTCGCGCTCGAATAAAACGGTGCGCGTGCTGGGCGCGTGCGGCGCGAAGCGTTGACTGCCTAGCGTAGCATCGCGCGGCGAATCCGTACCGATGGCTCCCGTATTCCCTCACCGCTAGCCTCGCTGCCCGGCCCGCCGGCAAAGCTGAACTTCAGCGATCCTCAACAAGCGCTGCAAGCGGGCAAAAAAATAGCCCGTCCGGAAAGGGACGGGCCGCTAAACGCCGTTGTTACTCGGGTCAGCCTGCCCGTTGCAAGCTGGGCGCTGACGCTTTCATCCTGAGGCGTCAATGCTCCGCTGTCGAGATGGGAGTAACGCCGATCTATCAGACCAATGTGGCTTCGTTTTGCTCCGCATCGCGTGCGACTTCGTGCGCGCTGTTACGCCTGAGTCCGGGCGCGGGCTTGTGCGGCGTTTGCTGCGCGGCGTTGGCGATGAGCGCCTGACGCTTCGGCGTAGCGGCGCGTTGCGCGGGCGCC
The DNA here is from genome assembly GCA_035636295.1 of Paraburkholderia sp. Taxonomy (GTDB): domain Bacteria; phylum Pseudomonadota; class Gammaproteobacteria; order Burkholderiales; family Burkholderiaceae; genus Paraburkholderia. The sequence continues at coordinate 13,423 of DASPZL010000293.1, read as the reverse complement.
GCCTCGGCGACGGTGAACAGACGCACGGCTTCATCGAGCACATCGGCCTGTTCCGCGAGACGCTGCGCGGTGGCGGCGGCCTGCTCGACGAGCGCCGCGTTCTGCTGCGTGGCGCCGTCCAGATGCGAGACCGCCTGATTCACCTGGCGAATGCCCTCGGCCTGTTCGCTGCTCGCATTCGCCACTTCCATGATGATCGACGACACGCGGCTCACCGCCTCGTCGATCACACGCATTTGCGACGTGGTGCGAGCAACCAGTTCGGTGCCTGCCGCCACTTCGGTCGCGCTTGCCTCGACCACCGATTTGATTTCCTTAGACGACGCCGCGCAACGTTGCGCGAGCATCCGCACCTCGCCTGCGACGACCGCGAACGAGCGGCCCGCTTCGCCCGCGCGCGCGGCTTCGACGGCGGCATTCAGCGCAAGAATATTGGTCTGGAATGCGATGCCGTCGATCACGCCGGTGATGTCCGCAATGCGTCTCGACGCCGCCGTGATGCCGGCCATGGTCTGCTCGACCTGGCCCGCGATCTTGCCGCCGACGGCGGCCGCGGCTTGCGCGTCCTTCGCCAGATCGAGCGCGCGCACGCTGGCATCGGCGTTGGCTTGCACGGTAGTGGTCAGCTCTTCCATGGTGGCGGCGGTTTCCTCGAGCGAGGCCGCCTGCAATTCCGTGCGGCGCGCGAGATCGACATTGCCGCTGGAAATCTCGCGCGCGTTCTCGAGCATGCCGGTGATCTGAGCGCGCACGTCGTAGACGATCGCCGCGAGATTCGCCTTCAACTGGTTCAAGGCCTGCATCACGTCGCCGAGGTCGTCGTGACGCGCGATCTCCAGATCGGCGGTCAGATCGCCGGCGGCGATACGGGTCGCGAAGCCGGACACGTTGCGGATCGGCGCGGCGAGCTGCCGGTTCAGCAACCGCCACGACACGATACTGAACGCCGTCGTGACGCCGAACGCGATCCAGAACGGCGCGGGCGGCGCGCCTTCCCAAGCCGCGAGGCCGGTCAGCAGCAGCGCCAGCGGCGTGATCGCGTAGCCGGCCGCCGCGCGCGTGGCGACCGGCAGACGCATCAGCGCCTGCAGACGTCCGGCCACGCCGGTGCGCACCACCACGCCGTGACGCAACTTCACGCCACGCGACTCGCCGCCGCGCATGCGCGCATACAGCGCCTCGGCGGCGCACACCGCGTCGCGCTCCGGCTTCACGCGCACGCTGAGATAGCCGACCACGGCGCCTTTCTCCACCACCGGCGTGACGTTGGCCTTAACCCAGTAATGATCGCCGTTCTTGCGGCGATTCTTGACGAGCGCGGTCCACGGACGGCCGTCGCGGATCGTCGTCCACATGTCGGCGAAGGCGTCGCGCGGCATGTCCGGATGACGGATCAGGTTATGCGGTTGACCGATCAGCTCGTCGCGCGTGAAGCCAGAGACGGCGATAAAGGCCGGATTGCAATACTGGATGCGGCCGGTCAGGTCGGTCGCGGAAACAAGCATCTGCGACGATGGGTATTCGTACTCGTGCCCGGTGACAGGCTGGTTATTGCGCATGGCTTTCCTTGCTGGTGCTCACCCAGACGGTGGGCGTGGTGCTTACGTCTTGTCAGCAATAACGACAATCAACCTCGCACTCTTGAGGGTTTCCCAGTAAACCACTCAGGTTTATACCGCGCTGCGCCGTTAATGCAGGGTTGTCTTATGCGGGCCGGATGGCCGCATGAAATGGTGCCCGATGCGTCGCGCGGCATCTTCAAAAGCGCTACACTGCGCCCGTATAGAGTCCGCAGACGCGTCTCATCTCCTCTCCTCGACCTCGCAGCGGTCTGCCTGCGCGAATCACGCTACTTTTGCGAGCCGATGCAGAAAATCCTCGATCGTACGCAAGAGTCACTGGGGCAAGCGTTCGCTTCGCTCGCACAGAGCGCGAAGCGGCAGCGGCGGGTCTACGTCGCGACGATCGCCTCCCTGATGCTGATCGTGGTGATTTTCGCGCTGGTGCTGGCTGTCGTCGCCGGGCTCAAGCAACTCGACTATCGGCGCACCCTGGCGTCTCACGACGCGACCGACATCTCACTGCTCCTGTATCGCGAAGAGTCGTTTTTGCGGCGCGCCGAATTGACGCTCGACTATTACTACAGCGCCGCCCAGGTACGCAGCGCGCCCGATGTGATACAACAATCGATCCAGCGGACCGGCGCGGCGCGCGGCACGGAGGGCAGGGTCGACGCGGACTTCGACCTGCTGGTCGGCGAAGCAACGCGCGCCGCGTGGGGGCCGCGGTTCGGCGACAAGCTCGGGCGCCTCTACGAAGCGGCGCAGTCGACGCTCGTGACCCAGCAGGCGTTCGAGCTGCGGCAACGGGCGATGCTGATCGGATTGAACGAGGACTATGCCGCGATCCTGCCTTCGCTGGCGCAGCCGATCGAAGGCAAAGCCGCCGGGGCCGCGCAATCCGCCGCATCGGCGCCGCAACCGGCACAACCGGCGATCATCGGCCCATCGCGCGAGACGCTTGAACGCCAGTTCGAGGCGCAAACCGGCAAGCGCGTGCCGGGCAAGGGCGAGCGTGTCTGGCTCGGGCCGTATCGCGATCCGCTGCGCAACGTGCCGGTGATCTCGGCAGTGAGCGCCTACTATAACGGCGACACGCCCACGACGCTGATCAGCATGAACATTCCGCTGGATCAGCTCGCCACGCGTATCGCGCCGCAGGACGACGAGGGCGCGACGCTGCTCATGACGACGGACCGCCGCATTGTCGTGTCGTCGGCGCCGCTCGATGCCGGCACCGGCAAAATGCTGCAGCAGATCGTGGCTACGACGCCGCCCCAAATCTTCCACTACGGCCGCGAAGGCGCGATTTTTTATGAGCCGCTGAAGCCGGGTTTCGGCTTCCTGGTCGGCTATATTCCGTGGGGCGCCTTGGCCCTCGCGCTCGGCTGGCAACTGGCGGTGATCGCCTGTCTCACGTTGCTGATCCTGCTGGCGATCGCGCTCACCGCGCGCTTTTTCGGGCTGCGGTTATTGCGCAATGCGTTCTCGGAGACGTCGCGCGCGCTGGAAAGCGAAACCATCAATCACATTCTGGTCAGCGCGACGCCGATCGGTTTATGCATCGTCCGGCAAGGCGATTATTCGATCCTGACCGCCAACGCGCTGGCGGTCGAGTTGCTGCACATCGAGCCCGGCGCTAACCGCTTGCCGCCGCATATCGTCGGCGAGTTCCTTGCTCAGGCGCCGGAGACGCAGTCGGTGGCGGCGCTTGCGCGGATCGCCGCGTTTGTCGCGCCCGCCGAGCCGGTGCAGCCGCCGCAAGCATCGCAGCCGCTGCAGCCGCCGCAGAAGCCAACGCAAGCGTCACAGCCGTCAGCCGAAGGCGGCGGCGCGCCCGCGCAGTTCCTGCAATTCACCTACGCGCCCGCGCGTTACGGCGGCGAGAACGTGCTGTTCTGCGCGATCCTCGACGTCACGGCGCAGCACATGCTCGAACAGGAATTGCGGCACGCGCAGCAGACGTCGGAAACCATGATGCGTGCGCGGACGAATTTCTTCGCGGCGATGAGCCACGAAATCCGTACGCCGTTGAATGCGCTGCTCGGCAATCTCGAACTGTTCGCGCGCACGCCCGGTCTCGAGGCGCACTCGCAACGGCTCGCGACATTGGGCGTGGCGGCGGATGCGCTGCGCCACGTCGTCAACGACATTCTCGATTTTTCGAAGATCGATGCCGGCGAAATGCTGCTCGTCAGGGAACCGTTTCGTCTCATCGACGAATTCGAAAATATCGCGCTCTCGTACGCGCCGATGCACGGCGACCGCGCGATCCGTTTCTATTCCCTCCTTTCGCCGACACTCGACCAAACCCTGATCGGCGACCGCATGCGGATCGCGCAGATCGTCAACAACCTGCTGAGCAATGCATTCAAGTTCACGTCGAGCGGCAAGGTCACGTTGCATGCGGAGGTGACGGACGATTCGCCGGGCCGCCCGATTCTGAATTGCCGGGTTTCGGATTCGGGAACCGGCATGAGCGAGGAACTGCTGACGCGCCTTTTCAATCCGTTCGTGCAAGGCGAGGCCGGTGCCTCGCGCAGCGGCGGCACCGGCCTTGGGCTGGTGATCTGCGCGCGCTTATGTGAACTGATGGGCGGCCGGATTTCCGCGGAAAGCGTGCTCGGCGTGGGCAGCGTATTTCGGCTGTCGATACCGCTTGCCGTGCCGCCCGGCGATTCGCGCGTGCCGGCAGCCGAACCGGCGAGTCGCGGAATTGCGTTCGTGCTGTGCCAGGACTCGGAAGCCGGCGACCTGGCGGGCCGCTGGCTTCAGCGCTCGGGCTGGTCGGCTCATACGGTGGCCTCGGCGGCCGGCGCGCAAGCGTGGTTGCGAGCGAACCGCCCCAAAGCCCTGATCGTCTCCGGCGAATTCGATCTCGAAGCGATTGCCACATTGCGTGCGTTGCAGCCGGTCGGCGCCGTGTGGGTCACGCGTGCCGGGCCGCATCGTCCGGAGGCGCGCGGCGACGGTGTGCTCGAAGTGAGTGAGTTCAGCCGGACCGCGTTTCTGTCGGCAGTCGAGCTGGCGGCCGAGGGCACGCCCGCCACCGAGGCGCCCGCTCCGGCCGCGGCGCCTTCGCTGGCGATCCATCCTGCCTTGCAAGGCGTGGCGATTCTCATCGCCGAAGACAATCCCCTGATCCAGAACCTGATCGTCGAACAGCTTGCCGAATTGGGCTGTGCGCCCACGATCGCCGCGGACGGCAAGCAGGCGCTGGCGCTGTTCGAACAGGCGCGATTCCAGGCGGTGCTGACCGACATCCATATGCCGGTGATGGACGGCTATCAACTGCTGGCGGCGTTGCGCAAGTCGCATCCGGAAGTGCCGGTGCTCGCCTTTAGCGCCGTCACCGAAAGCGAGCCGGCGCAAAGCTGGCACGAGCGCGGCTTTACCGGCTATGTCGCCAAGCCGGCGTCCTTGAGCGAGTTGCAGGCTGCCTTGCTTGCGGTGGTTCCAGCGCCGGCGCAGACGGCGCCGGCTGAGTCGAGCGCGCCCGCCGCCCAAGCGGGGAACACGCTCGGCGCGGACGACAAGGCGCGCTACACGGCGATGCTCAAGGAGCATTTGCTGAAGGATTTGCCGAGACTGCTGGCGATCGTCGATGCGGAAGACCGCGAGGCGTTGGGCGGCTGGGTGCACAGCGCGAGCGGCGCGTTCCTCGTCGTGCAGGAGGCGCGGTTCGTCGATCAATGCCGGCAGTTGCAACGCCTGTGCAACGACAGCGACCACTGGACGACCGAGATGGACGAACGCGCGATCTCGTTGCACGACGCCCTGTGCGATTACTACGGACTCGACGAACAGTCGATGCACTGACCCGGCCTTCAGCCGGCGCCGGTCAACCCGGCCGTTTGGCGACGAAGTCGATCTCGACCAGCGCGTCCCGCGCCAATGCGGTGACGCCGATGCAGGTTCGCGCGGGCAGCGCGTCGGCAGGGAAATAGGCGCGGTACGTCTCGTTCATGGCCGCGTAGTCGCGCTTGAACTCGGTCAGGAAGATGCGCGCGGCGACGACGTTCGGCAGGCCGAGGCCGAGCCCTTCGAGGACCAGCACGAGATTGTCCATCACGCGCCTGGTCTGGGCGACGACGCCCTCGGGCAGCGGGGCGGTGTCGTCGGTGGGCCAGGTCGGCATCTGGCCGGTCAGGAACACCCAGCCGTCGGCTTCGGTGGCATGGGAAAACGGACCGACCGGAGTCGGTGCCGCGGGGATCATCCAGAAAGCGGGGGTTGAGGTCATGCGAATGTGCGCCGGGTGGGTTGGACATGTCGGGATGACAAAGTAACCGATCAAAACTCCTGATGCCGTTACTTTGCCCCGCATTCACGCCCGGCAAGCATGTCCGCTCAAGCCAGCCCGTTCAAACCAACCCGGTCGCGTAATAAACCGCGATCACGAAGAACACTGCGAGCGTCTTGATCACCGTCACCGCGAAGATGTCGCGATACGACTGGCGGTGCGTCAAGCCCGTCACCGCAAGCAGCGTGATCACCGCGCCGTTGTGCGGCAGCGTGTCCATGCCGCCGCTCGCCATCGCGACGACCCGGTGCAGCACTTCCATCGGAATATGCGCCGCTTCGGCGCCCTTGATGAACACGTCGGACATGGCCGCGAGCGCGATGCTCATGCCGCCCGACGCCGAACCCGTGATACCCGCGAGCGAACTCACCGACACCGCTGCGTTGACGAGCGGATTGGGAATGCTCTTCAACGCGTCGCTGACCACCAGAAAGCCCGGCAGTGCGGCGATCACACCGCCGAAGCCATATTCCGACGCCGTATTCAACGAAGCCAGCAGCGCGCCCGCCACGGCAGCCTTGGTGCCGATCGCGAAACGCTCGCGCACGCGGCCGAATGCCGTCGCCACGACCATGATGATGCCGAGCAGCAGCGCGCCTTCAACGGCCCAGATCGCGACGACGCTCTTGATGGTCGTCGTGACGGGTGCATGGATGCCCGGCAGGATTTCCGGCGGGACCGTGTACGATGCGCCGTACCAGTTCGGAATCCAGCGCGTCAGCAGGAAGTTGGCGACGCCGACCAGCACCAGCGGCGCGACCGCCAGCAACGGATGCGGCAGTTGCTTCGATTCGACGCGCTCCGGCTCGTTGATGAGCGCCGTGCCGTAACCTTCGCCGGCCGCCATCGCCGCGCGGCGGCGCCATTCCAGATACGAGAGGCCCACCACGATGATGAACAGCGAACCGATCACGCCGAGCGCGGGCGCGGCCCAGGAAGTGGTCTTGAAGAACGTGGTCGGGATGATGTTCTGAATCTGCGGTGTGCCGGGCAGCGAATCCATCGTGAACGAGAATGCGCCGAGTGCGATCGCGCCGGGCATCAGGCGCTTCGGAATATTGCTCTGGCGGTAGAGTTCGGCCGCGAACGGATACACCGCGAACACCACCACGAATAGCGAGACGCCGCCGTAGGTGAGAAGCGCGCACACCGCGACGATCACCGCATTGGCGCGCGAGCGGCCGATATAGCGGATCGCGGCGGCCACGATCGACTCCGAGAACCCGGACAGTTCGATGACCTTGCCGAACACCGCACCCAACAGAAACACGGGGAAGTAGAGTTTCACGAAACCGACCATCTTCTCCATGAAGATGCCGGAAAACACCGGTGCGACGGCGGAAGGGTCGGTCAGCAGAACGGCGCCGAGCGCGGCGACCGGCGCGAACAGAATCACGCTGTAGCCGCGATAGGCGGCAAACATCAGAAACGCCAGTGCGGCGAGGACGATGACAAAGGACATTGAGTCTCCGAAGCTTGGTTGTTCTACGTGTACGCCGTCTCGATGGCGACGGCACGGCGGCGTGCGAACGCAGGTTCCATGCCACACACGCCGCAGCAGCCCGCCTGTTGATTCCGCAGGCCACGGTTCGAAACGCGATGCGGCCGATTGTACCCAAACGTCTCCAAATCGGGACGCAAATCAGCTGAACATAGGCAAAAATGCGGTTAAACCCTTATGTGACAAGCTTGCTGGCGATCTCGGTCATGAGATAAGCTTGTCTACAAATAGAGACAATCACAACTAGAGCGGCAAGCGGAGACAGCGAAGCGATGATGAACGACTGGGCGGGCCTTCCCGCCACCTACAGCGACGTACTGCGCCGCGCGATGGATTCGCTTTTCCGCACGTTCGAAAATTTCAGCGAAGGCACGTTCATCGTCGATGCGGACGCGCGCGTGGTCTGGATCAACAAGCGCTATGCGGCGCGTTTCGGCTTTTCGGACCCCGAGCAGGCGATTGGCCGCGACTGCGAGGCGGTGATCCCGAACAGTCTGATGCGCGAGGTCGTGAACACCGGCAAACCGATTCTGCTCGATATTCTAGAAACCGATCGCGAGCCGCTCGTCGTCACGCGCCTGCCGCTGAAGGACGACGCGGGCGAAACCGTTGGCGCCGTCGGCTTCGCGCTGTTCGACGAACTCAAGGCGCTGACACCGCTTTTTTCCCACTACTCGCGCGTCCAGCAAGAACTGATCGCGACGCGTCAGTCGCTCGCCCAGGCGCGGCGGGCCAAATACACGTTCGGCAGTTTCGTCGGCACGAGCGCGGCCAGTCTCGAAGTAAAGCGCCAGGCGCGCCGCGCGGCGCAACTCGAATCGCCGGTTCTGCTGCTCGGCGAAACCGGCACGGGCAAGGAGTTGCTCGCGCATGCCATCCACGGCGGCTCGGCACGAGCCAATCAGCCGCTCGTGACCGTCAACGTCGCGGCGATTCCGGATACCTTGCTCGAAGTCGAATTCTTCGGCGCCGCGGCCGGCGCGGACCGTAAGGGGCGCGTCGGCAAGTTCGAACTGGCGAACGGCGGCACGCTGTTTCTCGATGAAATCGGCGACATGCCGCTGCCTTTGCAGGGCAAACTGTTGCGCGTGTTGCAGGACAAGGAGTTCGAGCCGCTCGGCTCGAACCGGATCGTGCGCGCGGACGTGCGCATCATCGCCGCGACGTCGGTCGATTTGCCGGCGCTGGTCGCGGCGGGGCGCTTTCGCGCCGACCTGTTCTACCGGCTGAACGTGCTGACGATCCACGCGCCGGCATTGCGCGAGCGTCTCGCCGATATCGAGGCGCTTGCCTACGCGATGCTCGAGGACCTGTCGACGCAGGCGCGCGGCGGCAGTCACTTCGAATTACAGGACGATGCGCTGCGGCTGCTGTGTTCCTATGCGTGGCCCGGCAATGTGCGCGAGTTGCGCAACACGCTGGAGCGAGCCGTGATGCTCGCCGACAGCGAGCGGATCGACGCGAGGGCGCTCGCGCCGTTCGTCGGTTCCGCGCAGGGCGGCGGCCATCGTCCTTACGTGTCCGACGCGGCCTCTGTTGGACGCGCTGCAAACGAGACGGCCGGCGGCGCGCCCGAACCGGCATCGTGGAGCGACGCAATGGCGGCGTTCGAGAAGCGCTTCCTGAGCGATGCCTTGCGCGCCAACGGCGGACGCGTGATCGATACGGCAACGCAAATCGGCATGGGCCGCGCGACGCTCTACAAGAAGATCGCGGCATACGGCATCGACGTGTGATGTGACGAAGTCCCGCGACATCGAGTAAACGCAGCGTAATTGCCGCATGGCACAATCGCGTGATCGAAAAACAAGATGTTTCGGGGTTCCCAATGAAACGCAATCTCTCCTCATTCGCGCGCCGGGCCTGCGTCACGCTGGCAGTGAGCGCAGTCGCCGCGCTGAGCGGTTGCAGCAGCAGCGCGCCGCTGTTCTTGCCCGACGGCCGTGCAACCACGCTGGTTCAATGCCCGGCCGGCTCCGACTCCTGCTCGCAACAGGTAAATGCAAGTTGTGGCGGCGCATTCGACGTCGTGCGTCAATCCACGGAGAACGGCACGCTTAGCCTGATTTACGCCTGCCGGGCGAAATGACAGGGACGCCGGCCCTCACGGCCGACGTGGCACGACTCGCGCACATTGCGTTTCCTTAGCCCGCCGCTCGGCCACGAGGGCGGCATTTCCAATACTGAGATTTTCTCAATTAGACAAACTCTGTTGTCCAGCTGAGCAATGTTTAACCCATGTTTCAGCATGGGCGCACGACCGTCATAAATGCGTGCGTCTAATGTATGTTGTCGACGGGCATTTCATGCATAAGGCATTTTTAAAAGTCGGGTTTTCGTTTATTCTTCCACCTCCGGCGCCTCTACAACACGGTCGAGTATGCCGTGCAGCAAGTCGGTGCGGAAGCTAACGGAAGCGTGTGATTAGCCGTTGTATTCTCTTTTGGCCGACTCGCAATAAGGCTTGGCAGGTTTTGCCGATTGCACATGCCGTGAATAACGTTTAAGAAATATTTTCCATATCCAAGAGAAGTACTTGCGGCATGATTTATGCTTTGATTCACGCTTTGTATCTAGTTCAATCTGAATACCGGGGAAAGCAATGAATCACCACCAACTCGAAAGAGATATTGAACACCTCGAGCACGTAATCTCACATATTTCAGCTGAAGACCGCATCCCACTTTCATATTGGCGTAACCGGATCGACTCGGTCTCCGGTGCGGTGCGCGTGCCGGCGCAGGCCAGCCGGCTCAAACGACTCAACGCCGCTCTTACGGCGCTGGAGGCGCGTCAGAAAGCGTAAGCGCTCGCAAGAAAGGACCGCCGCGTGTACCGTCCGATAGGGTGACGGTTTCCGTAGAAACGATTCAGGACAACCATGCGACCAGCAGGACTTTCAGCGGCTCGGCTAAGGGCGCTGACGAACGCCATGCAAGGCTATGTGGAACGGGGCGAAGTGGCGGGCGTGGTTTCGATGGTTTGGCGGCGCGGCGAAATCGGCTATTTCGAGCCGCTCGGCTGGCGCGACGAATCCTCGCAACTGCCGATGGAGCGCGATACGCTGTTCCGCATTGCGTCGATGACCAAACCCGTGACCAGCGCCGCGATCCTGATGCTGATCGAAGAGGATCTGCTCGCGCTCGATACACCGATCTCACTGTGGCTGCCGGAGCTCGCCGCGCCTCGCGTGCTGCGCGACCCCGCCGGCCCACTCAATGAAACCGACCCGGCCAGGGCGCCGCTTACCGTGCTCGATCTGCTCACGCATCGCGCCGGCTTTGCCTATCATTTCACCGCCACGGGGCCGTTGGCCGAAGCTTATGCGGCCGCGTTCAACGGCCTGGAAGCGGGCGGGGACACGAATGCGTGGCTGGGCCGCATCGCGGGACTGCCGTTGATGTTCCAGCCCGGTTCGCGCTGGCACTACGGCATTGCTACCGACGTGCTCGGCGTGCTAATCGAGCGCGTGAGCGGCATGCCGCTCGGCGAGTTCTTCCGGACGAGGATTTTCGAACCGCTCGGCATGCGCGATACCGCCTTCTCGGTGCCCGACGCGCAGCTTGCGCGGCTGGCGACCGCTTACGGCGTCGAGCCGGGCACAGGGCGGCGCGTGGTCGAGGATCATCCTTCGACGAGCCGCTGGGCCAATCCCGACCGATTCCAGAGCGGCGGTGGCGGTCTCGTTTCGACGGCGCTGGACTATCTGCAATTCGCGCAGTTGCTGCTTGGGCGCGGGCGTGTCGGCACGACGCGTTTGCTGTCGCATCGCTCGGTCGATCTGATGCGCTCGAACTTTCTCACGCGCGACCAGCGTCGCGTGCCGGCATTCGGTCATGTGCTATGGACAGGCCAGGGGTTTGGGCTCGGCTTGTCGATTGTCGACGACCCCGCGCAGCAGTTGCCGCACGGCTATCGTTCGATGGGTTCATTCGGCTGGCCGGGCGCGTTCGGCACCAGCTGGTTCGCCGATCCGGTGGAAGACATGATTGGTCTGATGCTGATTCAGCGCCGCGCGGTTGAACCGTTTCCAATGGCAGTCGATTTCGAGCGCCGCGTGTACGATGCAATTGACGATTGAGTGCGTTGGCCCCGTTAGGCCGGGCCATGGTATTGAACGGCGGGTAATGCGCGATTCTCTATCCGGCACCTTTTTCATCTGCTAGTGTGCGCACAGCATGCAGTTCGTCAAACCGATTGGAGCATCTGTCATGGCCTCGTACAAACAGTTGACTACCCAGCTCGAAAAGCTCCACAAGGAGGTCGCGGCAGCCCGCGACAAGGAAATTGCGCAGGCGATCGCCGAGATCAAGCAGAAGGTGGCTGAATACGACCTCACTGCCGAGGAACTGGGTTTCACCGTCAAGCGTACGCCGGCGCGCAAACCGGCTCCGGTCGCCAAGTATCGCAACCCGAAAACCGGCGAGACGTGGAGCGGCCGCGGCCGCTCGCCGGCCTGGCTCGCGGGCAAGAATCGCGAGCGCTTTCTGATCGACGCCTGAAGCGCGCTACTGCCTGGCGCTTTCGTCCAGAAGGCGCCGATTTTTCTGAAGTGAGGCCGCGAGCGGTTTTTTCCGCACCGCGAGCCGGGTCCCGAAAACGCTCACCTTTAGTTTGAACTCGCCTCGCGAGCCGCGCGTTTTTCGGAGCGGCCGGCGCGAGGCCTCTTTGCTTCGGTAAGCCAGGTTTTGCCGCACGATGCACCTCGTGCCTCTGCGGACGCTGCCGCTCACCACCACTGCGCGGTTTTTGCCGAAACCCGCGCCGGCCTTTGCCGGCGGGCGTTCCCAGGCTCTACGAAGAATCGCGTGGACTATCGTTCGGTTGCGTCCGCACCGATTTCGCCGAGTTCGATCAGCGCCTGAACTTCGTGTTGGCGGTGCGTAAGCGGACCTTCGATGTGTTCACCTTTTGCCTCGATTCGAGGTGCCCCGCTGCAAGTCCCGAAAACTCTCACCTTTGCATTTCTCCGCGTGCGCCGAATCCTGCGCTCGGGACAAACCCGGAGTTGAGTTCGCCTCATACCCTGGATCAAAACTCATCGATACATGGTCGCGGATGCCGAACCGCACAATCGGTCATCCACTCAAACCCGACGGAAAGACCATGAGCGTATCGACGGACAAGCAACTCTTTATCGGCGAAGGATTCGAAGACCCCGGCGTCAACCTCGCGCACATCAACGTATTGGTCGGCCCGCGCAATGGGCCGGCAGGACAGGCTTTCGCCACCGCCTTGGCGACGCCTTCGGCGGGGCACGCGCCGTTCGTCGTGATCGCGCGTCCCGGCGTGCCGACCAAGCCCTTGACGCTCTACGTGAACAAGGCGCAGATCGGCAGCGACTTCCACGGCAATGCGACGTGGGGCGCCTCGCAGGCCGGCATCGCGAAGGCGGTGGCCGAGTCGCTGGAGAACGGCACGCTGCCGCCCGAAGCGGAAAACGATTGGGTGGTCGTGTCGGCGAACTGGGTCAACCCGGCCACCGACGATCTCGACGCCGTCTTCGAAAACAACTACCGCGCGTGCAAGAACGCGATCCTCGCGGCGATGAAGGGCTTGCCGCATCGCGACGAAGTGTTCGCCGCCGCGCGCGACGTATCGAATCCGTTCTACACCCCCAGGCAACGTTAATGCGCGCAACGCGGTTCGGTGTGCGGCGGGGCCTGCGCGACCGCCTGCGCATCAGGATGCGATCAGGAAGGAGACAAGCACAATGGAATACATTCGCCTCGGCCAGTCCGGCCTGAAGGTTTCGCGTCTGTGCCTCGGCACGATGAACATGGGCACGCCGCAATGGAAGCCATGGATTTTCGACGAAGCCCAAAGCGAGCCGATCGTTCGTCATGCGCTCGAAGCGGGCGTCAATTTCATCGACCTCGCCGATTTCTATTCGACCGGCGTGGGCGAAGAAGTGATGGGCCGCATTTTGAAGCGCCTCGCACGCCGCGAGGAAATCGTCGTGACGACCAAGGTCGGCTACGACATGGGCGCGTATCAGAACGCCGGCGGTCATTCGCGCAAGCACATCATGGACGGCATCGACGCGTCGCTCTCGCGCCT
>DASPZL010000292.1:0-2540 GCA_035636295.1 Paraburkholderia sp. | reverse complement strand
GCTCGCACCGGAGCGGATAGTGGTGGCGACGGCGAGCTAGGCCGCGATAAAACGCTTCCCAAGCAAAGAAAAAGGCGGGACCGCTTTCGAGCGATCCCGCCTTTTTCATTCACTTTGCCGCGCCGGGGAAAGACGCGAACACCTCACTCAATGCGCGGCCGAAGCCGCCGCTCCGGCGTCACCGCCCGCACGCTCCGGCCTGGTGATCCAGATCAGCGCGATCAGTGCGACGAATATCCCGGCCGACACAAAGAACAGATCGTTCACGCCCAACTGCGCGGCCTGTTGCGTGGCCATCGTGTTGAACAGTCCGTAGGCCTGCGGCTGACTGAAACCCGCCGCGCCCATCTGCCGGATCGACTGATCGAACACCGGGTTGTACGCGCTAGCCTGCTCGGCCAGTTGCGCGTGATGCATGATGGTGCGGTGATCCCACGCGGTCTGGAAGATCGACGTGCCGATGCCGCCGCACATGATCCGCACGAAATTCGACAAACCCGACGCTGCCGGAATCCGGTTGCCCGGCAAGCCCGAGAGCGTGATCGACACCAGCGGAATGAAGAACCCGGCCATGCCGATGCCTTGAATCAGCGTGGGCAACAATAGCGAATACGTATCGACGCCGGTCGTATAACGCGAGCGCATCCAGAAACACAACGCGAATACGAGGAACGACAGCGTCGCGATATAGCGCGGATCGGTACGCGGCAAAATCTTGCCCGTGATCGGCGACAGCAGCACGGCGAACAGGCCGACCGGCGCCATCACCAGCCCGGCCTCGGTCGCGGTGTAACCGATATCGGTTTGCAGCCACAACGGCAGCAGCACGAGATTGCCAAAGTACAGGCCGTAGCCGATCGAAAGCGCGACCGTGCCGCCCGTGAAATTGCGTCGGCTGAAGAGCGACAGATCGACTACCGGATGCTCGGCCGTCAACTCCCACACGACGAAGAACGCGAGCGCGATCACCGCGATCAGCGTCAGCACGACGATGGTGGTCGACGAGAACCAGTCGAGGTCCTTGCCTTTGTCGAGCATGATCTGCAACGAGCCGACCCAGAGGATCAGCAGGCCGAGACCGACGCCGTCGATCGGCGCCTTTTTGACGACCGAATCGCGATTGCGGAAGATCATCCACGTGGCCGCTGCGGCAATCGCACCGACCGGAATGTTGACGTAGAAAATCCACGGCCACGAAATGTTGTCCGAGATCCAGCCGCCGAGAATCGGTCCGGCCACCGGCGCGATCAGCGTGGTCATCGCCCACATCGATAACGCCATTGGCGCCTTGGCGCGCGGATAGCTGGCGAGCAGGAGCGTTTGCGACAGCGGAATCATCGGACCGGCCACGGCGCCTTGCAGCACGCGCGAGGCGAGCAGGAACGGCAGCGTGGGCGCGAGGCCGCACATCCACGACGAGATCACGAACAGCACGATCGACGCCATGAACAGGCGCACCTGGCCGATGCGGTCGGTGAGCCAGCCGGTGAGCGGCACGGAGATCGCGTTCGCCACCGCGAACGAGGTGATCACCCACGTGCCCTGATCGGACGACACGCCGAGGTCGCCTGAAATCGACGGAATCGACACGTTCGCGATCGACGTGTCGAGCACGTTCATGAACACCGCGAGCGACACCGCGATGGTGCCGATCACCAGTTGCGCGCCCTCGAGCGGCGGATGAGGGAGTTGCGCCTGAGCCTGAGCCATCAATAAAAAAGCCTTGTATGAATCGTGGCGCGGCTTACATCAGCTTCGCGGCCGCCGCAGCGGGCTTGGCGCCGCCGGCTTGCGCCGACTTCTGCGCGCCGCCGTTCGGGCCCGCGTTTTCCGAAATGATGCGGGCGATTTCCGCGTCGGCCTGGTCGCCGTATTTCTCGAACACGTTGGTCTGATAGATCGTGTTCGGCGCCTGGCCGAGCTGGCCGCCGTTGTCGTCCTTGATGGTCACGTCGGCTTGCATAGACAGGCCGATGCGCAGCGGGTGCTGTTCAAGTTCCTTCGGGTCGAGCGCGATCCGCACCGGCAGGCGCTGCACCACCTTGATCCAGTTGCCGGTTGCATTCTGCGCGGGCAGCAGCGAGAAGGCCGAGCCCGTGCCCGCCGAGAAACCGACCACCTTGCCGTGGTACACCACGGAGGAGCCGTACACGTCGGCCGTCAGTTCGACCGGCTGACCGATGCGCATGTGTTTCAACTGCACTTCCTTGAAGTTCGCATCGACCCACACGCCGCCGAGCGGCACGATCGCCATCAGCGGAGTGCCCGGCGAGACGCGCTGGCCGACCTGCACCGAGCGCTTGGCGACATAGCCCGTGACCGGGGCGGGCAGGTTATTGCGCGCGTTGCTCAGGTACGCGTCGCGGACCTTCGCGGCGGCAGCCTGCACGTTCGGGTGATTCGCGATCGACGTGTTGGCGGTCAGCGCGCGGTTCGAGGCCAGTTGTTGCTGGGCGGCGTCGACGGCGGCTTGCGCGCTCTTGACGGTGTCGCGGGCGTGCGAGATTTCTTCCAGCGACACCGCGCCGGTTTGCGCGACC
>DASPZL010000291.1:0-1879 GCA_035636295.1 Paraburkholderia sp. | reverse complement strand
GGCGGCAGCGCACTCGACGCCGTCAGCGAAGCCGTGCGCCTGCTCGAAGACTGCCCGCTCTTCAATGCGGGCCGCGGTGCGGTGTACACGGCGGCCGGCACGCACGAACTCGACGCGGCCATCATGGACGGCAGCACGCTCGAAGCCGGCGCGATCTGCTGCGTGAAGCGCGTGCGTAATCCGATTCTGGCAGCGCGCTGCGTGCTCGAACGCAGCGAACATGTGCTCTTCACCGGCGAAGGCGCGGAAGCGTTCGCGGCCGCGCAAGGGCTCGAATTCGTCGAGCCCGGGTATTTCCATACCGAGGCGCGCCATCGCCAATGGCTGCTCGCGCGCGATCAGCAGCGCGCGATGCTCGATCACGACGGCGCAACGCTCGCCGGCGCCCCGTCTTCGGACGACGATCCCGCGCCGCACGAACCGATCGATCCGAACCGCAAGTTCGGCACCGTCGGCGCGGTCGCGCTCGATCGGCACGGCCACGTGGCGGCGGCCACTTCAACAGGCGGCGTTACCAACAAGCAGGTGGGCCGGGTCGGCGACACGCCGCTGATCGGCGCGGGCTGCTACGCGGACGACGCGACCTGCGCGGTCTCGACCACCGGCTCCGGCGAAATGTTCATGCGCATGGTGGCGGCTTACGACGTCGCCGCGCAAATGGCGTATCGCAATGTGACGTTGCAGGAAGCGGCGCACGACGTCGTGATGAACCGCCTGCCGAAAATCAACGGCCGCGGCGGTCTGATCGCAGTCGATGCACACGGCAACGTCACGCTGCCGTTCAATACCGAGGGCATGTATCGCGGTTTCGCGCGTCCCGGCGAAACGCCGGTGACGGCGATCTATCGTTAATCCGTTTGCTTGAGTGTCGCTTGAGCCATCGCCAGAACTTCCGCTAGCCGCGTTCGAATTCAAAGGAACCACCGTGCCGACTTCATCGCACACCGCCCGTCCGCTTATCGAAACCTTGCCGCCGCAACGCGTGCTCGCGGTCGACGATCTGTCGGTCGCGTTTCGCAGCGGCGACACGACCTTCAACGCGGTGCGCAATCTGTCGCTCACGGTCGAGCGTGGCGAGACGCTCGCGATCGTCGGTGAATCGGGCTCGGGCAAATCGGTGACCTCGCTCGCGTTGATGCGGTTGATCGAGCATGGCGGTGGGCGCCTTGCCGGCGGCAACATCGCATTCCGGCGCCGCGACGGCAGCGTGCTCGACCTCGCCAAAGCGTCGTCGGGCACGATGCGCTCGATTCGCGGCGCCGACATCGCGATGATCTTCCAGGAGCCGATGACTTCGCTCAATCCGGTTTTCACGGTCGGCGATCAGATCAGTGAGGCGATCGCCTTGCATCAGGGCAAGAGCCGTTCCGCCGCGCACGCGGAAACACTGCGTCTGCTCGAACTCGTGCGCATTCCCGAAGCGCGCCGCGTGGCGGCGCGTTTTCCGCATCAACTGTCGGGCGGCATGCGCCAACGCGTGATGATCGCGATGGCGCTCTCGTGCAGGCCCGCGCTGCTGATCGCCGACGAACCGACCACCGCGCTCGACGTGACGATCCAGGCGCAGATTCTGCAACTGATCCGCGGCTTGCAGGACGAGATGAACATGGGCGTGATCTTCATCACGCACGACATGGGCGTGGTGGCCGAAGTGGCCGATCGCGTGCTGGTGATGTATCGCGGCGAGAAGGTGGAAGAGGGCGCATCCGATGCGCTCTTTGCCGCGCCGTCGCATCCTTATACGAAAGCGCTGCTCGCGGCCGTGCCGCGATTAGGCTCGATGCAGGGCACCGATCAGCCCGCCAGGTTTCCGATTCTGACGGTCGAGCAAGCGGCGCTCACGGGCACCGATGAAGCCGTGCGTCCCGCCGCCGCCGTC
>DASPZL010000290.1:0-11291 GCA_035636295.1 Paraburkholderia sp. | reverse complement strand
GTGGTGCCGTTGATCTGCCCGGCAAAGAACAGGCCGTCGACGGCCTTCGTCTCGAAGCTCGTCTTCAGTTCTCGCGGATCGAAATAGTCGTATTCGATCGCGTAGCCCGGACGCAAGATGTGCGCCGCTTCCAGCCCGGGCATCGAGCGCACGGCGGCCAGTTGCACGTCGAAGGGCAGTGAGGTCGAGATGCCGTTCGGATAGAACTCGTGCGTCGTCAGGCCTTCGGGCTCGAGGAAGATCTGGTGCGAGCTCTTGTCGGCGAAGCGGTTGACCTTGTCTTCAATGCTCGGGCAGTAGCGCGGCCCCACGCCTTCGATGACGCCGGTGAACATCGGGCTGCGGTCGAAGCCGGAGCGGATAATCTCGTGCGTGCGTTCATTGGTGTGCGTGATCCAGCACGGCACTTGCCGCGGATGCTGCTCGACGCGCCCGAGGAACGAGAACACCGGCACAGGATTCAGATCACCCGGCTGTTCTTCTAGCTTGGAAAAGTCGATCGTGCGACCGTCGATGCGCGGCGGCGTCCCCGTCTTAAGTCGTCCTTGCGGCAGCTTCAATTCCTTGAGCCGCGCGGACAACGACACCGCAGCGGGGTCACCGGCACGGCCGCCGGTATAGTTGTTCAACCCGACGTGAATCTTGCCGTCGAGGAACGTCCCGGCCGTCAGGACGACAGCGCGCGAGCGGAAGCGAATCCCCACCTGCGTAACCGCGCCGACCACCCGGTCGCCCTCCACCATCAGATCGTCAACGGCTTGCTGAAACAGCCACAAGTTCGGCTGATTCTCCAGCCGATGCCGGATCGCCTGCTTATAAAGCAGACGGTCGGCCTGAGCGCGCGTCGCACGAACAGCCGGCCCCTTCGACGAATTGAGGATACGGAACTGGATCCCGCCCTCGTCCGTCGCGGCCGCCATCGCACCGCCGAGCGCATCGACTTCCTTCACCAGATGGCCCTTGCCGATGCCGCCAATCGACGGATTGCAGCTCATCTGCCCGAGGGTCTCGATGTTGTGCGTCAGCAAGAGCGTCGTGTTGCCCATGCGCGCCGAAGCCAAGGCGGCTTCGGTGCCGGCATGACCACCGCCAACGACGATTACGTCAAATTCTGTGGGAAAAAGCATCGCGGATCTCACGCCAAATCGTCGCGTGAGCCTTTAAAGGAAAATGTATGGGCGAATTATAACGGGTTCGGTTTAGGCCCGAATTTCGTCCGAATGGCCAATCAACAAAAAAGCGGTGTGTTTCACGTGAAACACACCGCTTTGAACAACGAGGAAACAACGAAGCGCGCAGGCGCTACGCCACTTTCTTAGCCAGCCCCAGATACGTCTCGATCACGCGCGGATTCTGCGCTAAGTCTGCCGCCGGGCCTTCCAGCGCCAGTTCGCCGGTTTCAAGCACATAGCCATAGTCGGAGATTTGCAGCGCCGCCCGCGCGTTCTGCTCGATCAACAGCGTGGCGACTCCTGTCTGACGCAGCGCACTAATGATGTGAAAAATCTCTTTCACGATCAACGGCGCGAGACCCAAACTCGGCTCATCCAACATCAGCAGATCGGGTTTGCCCATCAACGCCCGCCCAACCGCGAGCATTTGCCGCTCGCCACCGGACAGCGTTCCGGCAGCCTGCTTGCGGCGCTCCTTTAGCCGAGGAAACAGCGTAAAGACCGGATCGAGCTGGTCGAGAAAGTTGCGCTCTCCTGCCCGCTTGCGCCGATAAGCGCCAAGTATGAGGTTGTCTTCGACCGTCATCGACGCAAACAGCTCGCGCTTTTCCGGCACCAGACACATGCCGCGCGCGACGCGCTTTTCGACCGGCACCGCGCTGACGTCTTCCTCTCGATACAGAATGGTGCCCTTTGCGTGGCCTGTGGTCGGCAACGCGCCCATGATCGCGTTCAAAAGCGTCGACTTGCCCGCGCCGTTCGGTCCGATCACCGAAACGATCTGGCCGGCGCCCACCTTGATCGCCGCGCCGTGCAGCGCCTCGACCTTGCCATAACGGACCGACAAGCCGGTCACGTCGAGAATCGGTGCAGCAGCATTCATCGTGTTCTCCATCACTCCACCCCGCCGAGATACGCTTCGAGCACGGCCGGATCCTGCTGTACCTCCAGCGGCAAACCTTCCGCGATACGCGTGCCGAACTCCATGACGACCAGCCGATCGGTGAGATTCATCACGAAATCCATATCGTGCTCGACCAGCAGCACGCTCATGCCTTCGGCCTTGAGCCGGCGCAGCAGGTCGGCCAGTTGCAGCTTTTCCTGATACCGCAAACCTGCAGCCGGCTCATCCAGCAACAACAAGGTCGGATCGCAGCACAGTGCACGCGCGATTTCGAGAATCCGCTGCTGCCCCAGCGCCAGACTGCCGGCCTCGTCGTACATATGCTGCTCGAGCCCGACGCGGCGAATCTGGCGCGCAGCTTCAGCCATCAGCCGTGCTTCTTCCGCACTGTTCAGGCGCACGATGCTACGCCACACGCCGGCCTGTCCACGCAGATGCGCGCCGATCGCCACGTTCTCCAGCACCGTCATGCCCGGCAAAAGCTTGACGTGCTGGAAAGTGCGGCCGATTCCGCGCTTGACGATTTCACGTGAACTCAGCGAATCGATGCGCTCGCCACGGAACGTAATCTCACCGCTCGTCGCTTGCAACACGCCAGTGACCAGATTGAACGTGGTCGACTTGCCCGCGCCGTTCGGGCCGATCAAGCCGATGATCTGCCCTGCTTTCACCTCGAAACTGACGTCGTTCACCGCGACGAGCCCGCCGAACTGCTTGCGCGCCTTATTCACCGTCAACAGGCTTTCCCCCTCGGCCGGCTTGCTGCGCTGCGGCAAAGGCTCCGCATGATCCGGCAGATGAGCGCGCGGCCCGCGTGGGAAAAAGCGCGCGACGAACGGCCATACGCCTTGGCGGGCGTATTGCAGCAACAGCACCATCAAGATGCCGAACACGATCACTTCGAAGTTGCCGTTCTCGCCGAGCAACTTGGGCAGCAGCGTTTGCAGATAATCCTGCAGCACGGTCAGAATCGCCGCGCCGAGCACCGCGCCCCACACATGCGACACGCCACCCACCACCGCCATGAACAGAAACTCGATGCCGTGGTTCAGACCAAACGGCGTCGGATTCACCGCGCGTTGCAGGTGGGCGTAGAGAAATCCCGAGATCGACGCCAACACAGCGGCATAGACGAAAATCACCACACGCATCCAGCCCGTGTTCACGCCCATTGCTTCGGCCATCATGCCGCCGCCGCGCAATGCGCGGATCGCCCGCCCAGGCCGGCTATTAAGCAGATTTTGAACGGACACCACCGCGCCAAGCACGACCAGCCAGATCAGGTAATAGATATGGCGACCCGATTCCAGGTTGATGCCAAAAACATTCAGCACCGGAATCCCGTTGATGCCGTCGTACTTGCCGAGCATCTCCAGATTGCCGAACAGATAAAACAGCGCGAGTCCCCAAGCGATCGTGCCGAGCGGCAGAAAGTGACCGGAGAGGCGCATCGTCACGAGCCCCAGCATCAGCGCGATCAATGCGGTCACCACCACACCGGCGATGAGCGCGAGCCACGGCGAGACGCCGAATTGCGTCGTCAGGTACGCGGTCGCGTAGGCGCCGATGCCGACGAACGCCGCCTGCCCGAAACTCGTCATCCCGCCGATACCGGTCAACAGGACGAGACCGATCGCGACGATCGAATACAGGCCGATGTAGTTAAGCAACGTCACCCAGTACTCGGGCACGTGAATCGGCTGCGGCAACACCGGCAACGCGAACAGCACGATGAGAAACAACCAGAAGAACTTGCTTTGCATGATCCGTTTCATCGCATCACTCCTCTTCTTCTTCGGCGTGCGGGCTGGCCAGACTGCGCCATAGCAGCACCGGGATGATCAGCGTGAACACGATCACTTCCTTGTACGCACTCGCCCAGAACGACGAATACGACTCCAGCAGGCCGACCAGGATCGAGCCCGCCGCCGCCAGCGGATAGCTGACGAGCCCGCCGATAATCGCTCCCACGAAGCCCTTCAAACCGATCAGGAAGCCCGAGTCGTAGTAAATGGTGGTCAGCGGCGCGACGAGGATGCCGCACAGCGCGCCGAGCCCCGCAGCCAACGTAAACGCGAGCCGCCCCGCTTGCGTGGTGCCGATGCCGACGAGCCGCGCGCCGAGCCGGTTCACCGACGTCGCGCGCAACGCCTTGCCCGAGATCGAGCGGTCGAAATACAGGTACAGCGCACCGATCAACACCACCGCCGTGCCGACCACCCACAGGCTTTGTCCGGAGATCGACAGGCTGCCGACATTGAAGGTCGCATCGGAGAACGCCGTGGTACGTGAACCTTCCGCGCCGAACATCACGAGACCGAGGCCGACCATCGCGAAGTGCACCGCCACAGCCACGATGAGCAGCAGTAACGTTGTCGCCTCCGCGATCGGCTCATATGCAAGCCGGTAGACGAATGGTCCCATCGGGATCACGATCAGCAGCGTCAGCGCAATCTGCACGATCATCGGCAGAGGCTGGAGGAAAACGCCGCGCGTGAGCGCATAAACCGCGATCGGAAACAGCAGGTATTTGCCGGCCAGCATCACCAGCGTGCGTGCCCCGTGCCGGCGCCGTTCGGGATGCCGCGCCAGCCCCGCCGTCTCGACGACGAAGCACGCAGCGCCCATCGCCATCAGCAGCCAGCAAGTCGCCGGAAATTTTTGTGTCTGCAATGCGGCGAGCGTCAACGCGCCGTACGAAACAAACTCCCCCTGCGGGATAAAGATCACCCGCGTCACGGAGAACACCAGCACCAGCGCGAGCGCGAGCAGCGCGTAGATCGCGCCGGTGGTGATGCCGTCCTGCGCGAGGATCGCCGCAATTGATAGATCCATCTTCCTCGTCCTGAAGCGTCGAAATCGAAACCGGGAAACAATCGTGGCGGCAGCGGCAGAACCCGCGACCGGCCACCGGCCTGCCATGCCTGAAAAGGCGACCGCCGCGCCGGAACGCGGCGCGGCGGTCGTTGCCATTGTCATCGAACAGAATGGCAATGCGGCGTCACATGCCGCACGTTGCGCGAGAGGCGCGTACCGTTTTGTCGTTAGTCGTTCTGCAGCTTCCACTTGCCGTCGACGATCTGCACGATCACGCGTGCGCGCTTGTCGAGGCCGTTGTGCTCGGTCGTCGTGGTGTTCATGATGCCGTGCGAGACCGGCAACTCCTTGATGCTCTCAAGCGCGCCGCGCAGTGCCACGCGGAAGGCCTCAGTGCCCGGTTGCGCCGTCTTCAGCGCTTCGGGAATCGCCTGCTGCAGCATCTGGCCGGCGTCCCATGCGTGACCGCCGAAGGTCGCCACGGAACCGGCGCCATAGGCTTTCTCATACGCCGCCTTGTACGCCAGCGACGACTTCTTCACCGGATTGGATTCCGGCAACTGGTCCGCCACGAGAATCGGGCCGGCCGGCAGCAGTTCGCCTTCGCAATCCTTGCCGCACACGCGCAGGAAGTCGTTGTTGGCGACGCCGTGCGTCTGATAGACCTTGCCCTTGTAGCCGCGCTCCTTGAGCGTCTTGGCCGGCAGCGCCGACGGCGTGCCCGCGCCCGCGATCAGCACCGCGTCCGGGTTCGCGCCGATCGTCTTCAGCACCTGGCCGGTCACCGAAGCATCGGTGCGGTTAAACCGCTCGTTGGAGACGATCTTCAAATGATGCGCCGCGGCCGCCGCGGTGAAGACGTTGTTCCAGCCGTCGCCGTACGCATCCGCGAAGCCGATGAAGCCGACCGTCTTCACGCCGTGCCGCTCCATATAGTCGGCGATCGCGTCAGCCATCAGGCTGTCGTTTTGCGGCGGCTTGAAGGCCCATGCGCGCTTCGCGTCCATCGGCGAAATGATCGCGGCCGATGCCGCCAGCGAGATCATCGGCGTCTTGCCTTCGGACGCGGCGTCGAGCATCGCCAGCGAATTCGGCGTGACGGTTGAACCGATGATCGCGTCGACGTGGTCTTCGTCGATCAGCTTGCGCGTGTTCTGCACGGCCTTGCCGGTGTCCGATGCGTCATCGAGAATGATGTACTGCACGGTCTTGCCGCCGATCTCCTTCGGCAGCAGCGCGATCGTATTCTTTTCAGGAATCCCGAGCGATGCAGCCGGCCCCGTGGTGGACAGCGTGACGCCGATTTTCACCTGCGCGTAGGCTGCGCCCGCGCCGCACATCAACGCCATCGCGATGCTGGCGCGTATCCATTGCCTGGTCTTTTTCATTGCAAGTCTCCGAACGCTTTGAAGCGCGTATCCGTAATCCGGCTCACGGGCCGGGTGTCTGAATCTAGTTATAGGGTTCAGGCATGCCAAGCATGGTTTTCCCTGCTCAGTGTGAATACCTTCGCCGCTCTGCTGCCACTCTCCTGCTGCGAACCACTACTGCGATTTCCGTCTCGCGCAAAACACTAACATGTTAGTAGTATTGCGTTCCGCATCATTCATGGTCAATAGACTGCTGCCCGAATGCGGGTTTGTCCTGAAGCCGCCGAGCCACACTTTTCACGTTGCGCGGGTAATAAAAAAGACGCGTTAACTGCACGCGTCTTTTTAGGTTGGGTTCCGTATCGCTTCGCCTTCGCTCAGTCGCCGGACAGCTTCCACTTGCCGCCGACGATCTCCACCATCACGCGCGCCCGCTGGTCGAGGCCAGCGTGGTCGTTCGCGCTCATGTTGAAGATGCCGTGCGCAGCGGACATGTCTTTGGTGCCTTCTAGCGCCGCGCGTAGCGCTTCGCGGAACGCAGGCGTGCCCGGCTGACCCTTCTTCAACGCGAGAGGAATCGCGCGTTGCAGCAGCAAGCCTGCGTCCCACGCGTGACCGCCGAATGTCGACACCGAGCCCGCGCCGTACGCGGTTTCGTACGCGCGCTTGTAGGCGAGCGAGCTCTTCTTCACCGGGTTGGAGTCGGGCAGTTGGTCCGCGACCAGCAGCGGGCCGGCCGGCAGATAGGTGCCCTCGCAGTCCTTGCCGCACACGCGCAGGAAGTCGTTATTGGCGACGCCATGCGTCTGATAATACTTGCCCTTGTAGCCGCGCTCCTTGAGCGTTTTTTGCGGCAGCGCAGCCGGCGTGCCCGCGCCCGCGATCAGCACCGCATCGGGATTCTGCGACATGATCTTCAGCACTTGACCTGTCACCGACGCGTCGTTGCGCGCAAAGCGCTCATTGGCGACGACCTTGATCTTCGCGAGATCCGCGGCCTTGCCGAATTCCTTGAACCAGCTCTCGCCGTAGGCGTCGGCAAAGCCGATGAACGCGACCGTCTTCACGCCGTGATTCGCCATGTGCTGCGCGATCGCGGTCGCCATCAGAATGTCGTTTTGCGGCGTCTTGAACACCCACGCGCGCTTTGCATCCATCGGTTCGACAATGGTCGCCGCGGCGGCCATGGAGATCATCGGCGTGGTGTTTTCAGCGGCGACATCGATCATCGCGAGCGAGTTCGGCACGACGGTTGAGCCGATCAGCGCATCCACGTGATCTTCGCTGGTGAGCTTGCGTGCGTTCTTGACGGCCTGGGTCGAATCCGTGGCGTCGTCGAGCACGATGTAATCGATTTTCACGCCTGCCACTTCTTTAGGCAGCAGCGCAATCGTATTCTTTTCCGGAATACCGAGCGACGCAGCAGGCCCCGTTGCCGACACCGTCACGCCGATTTTCACATCCGCGAATGCATGGCCGCTCCATGCCGCGCATACTCCGGTCGCGACCAATGCCGCGCTGATCCAACGCAATGCCGACTTCATCCCGCTCCTCTGTCTAACCCCGTTATTCACTCGAATTTAAATCCGCGGATTTAAACCCCGACCCAGCGGTCGGTGAATCGCGAGTGTAGCGGACGAAAGCCGCACGCTGCAAGCGTTTTGCGGGCATTGCGCGTGCGAAACAGGGAGGGCTTCGGTGAATAAAAAAGATCGCCGAATTAGCAGGCCATTTGAATCGCGCTTGTTGAAAAGCACAAATAAAAAGCGCTGTTGGATATCAATCCAACAGCGCTTTCGTCTGGGCACTGAGTGCCTCATTGTCTCCTCGTTCTCCACCTGCAAATTTCGTGGTGCGTCAGAACTGCATGAAGGTTAAACGAGCACTTGGGATGCAACAACTAGCAATTACCCTAGTGGTGCAGTGCGGCACCGATTTGGGGCGGGCATGCGCAAAGCTGGTCGCCGCAGCCCACAATCATGCGAACCGCAGGCCCGCCGCCACCGTGTTCAGCGGGCGAAAATTTATATCGGATGCCGAAGTAATAGCGTGCTCGGCTCCGCTTCACGCCCGCAACGGCCGCACCCGCGCGATGATCTCGCCGACAATGCCCCGCCGGAACGCCAGCACGCAAGCGATGAAAATCACGCCGGTCACGATAGTCACCGACTCGCCCAACGAGCGGAACCATTCAACACCCGTAGTGGAAGCGAGCGCCCCGCCGATATCGCCGAGCCGGTCCTCGAGCGCGACGATCAGCGCCGCGCCGAGCAGCGGCCCGAACAGCGTGCCCATCCCGCCGACGAGCGTCATTAACACGACGAGACCCGACATGGTCCAGTAGGCGTCGCTCAGCGTCTCGAAGCCTTGCACCAGCACCTTGAGCGAACCCGCGAGGCCCGCGAGACCCGCCGACAGAATGAACGCGAGCAGCTTGAAGCGATCCGTGTCGTAGCCGAGCGATACCGCGCGCGGCTCGTTCTCCTTGATCGCCACCAGTACCTGCCCGAACGGCGAATGCACGATCCGCACGATCAGCAGGAAGGCCAGCACCATCACGACCAGCACGACGAAATACAGCGTCACGTCGGACGACAGATCCAGCAAGCCGAACAATTTGCCGCGCGGCACGCCTTGCAGTCCGTCCTCGCCATGAGTGAACGGCGCCTGCAGGAACACGAAGTAGACCATTTGCGCGAGCGCCAGCGTGACCATCGCGAAGTAAATGCCCTGGCGGCGAATCGCGAAGATACCGACGATCAGGCCAAGCACCGTCGCCGCCGCCGTACCGGCGAATACGCCCAGCTCCGGCGAAAAACCGAGCGTCTGCATCGCATAGCCGGTGACATAGCCCGCCGACGCGAGAAACATCGCGTGGCCGAACGACAGCAGGCCGGTATAACCGATCAACAGATTGAACGCCGCCGCGAACAGCGCGAAACACATCACCTTCATCACGAAGAGCGGATAGATGCCGAGCACGGGCACCGCGATGAGCGCGACGAGCAGCAGGCCGTAAAGCACTTTTCTCTGCATCATTTTTCCTTGCCGAAGAGACCCGCCGGGCGCACCAGCAGCACGAGCGCCATGATCACGAAGACGACGGTCGCCGACGCCTCGGGGTAAAACACGCGCGTCAGCCCTTCGATCACGCCGAGCATCAGGCCGGTGAGAATCGAGCCCATGATCGAACCCATGCCGCCGATCACGACCACGGCGAACACGGTGATGATCATCGGCTGGCCCATCAGCGGCGAGACCTGGATCACGGGCGCGGCCAGCACGCCGGCGAACGCGGCCAGCGCGACGCCGAAGCCGTAGGTCAGCGTGATCATCAGCGGCACGTTGATGCCGAACGCCTCGACCAGTTTCGGATTCTCGGTGCCGGCGCGCAAATACGCTCCGAGGCGCGTCTTCTCGATCACGAACCACGTCACGAAGCACACGATGAGCGAGGCCACCACCACCCACGCGCGATAGTTCGGCAGGAACATGAAGCCGAGATTGGTCGCGCCGGAGAGCGCCGACGGCACGTCGTAAGGTTGGCCCGACGAACCGTAGATCGAGCGGAACACGCCTTCCACGACGAGCGTGAGGCCGAACGTCAGCAGCAGACCGTATAGATGATCGAGCTTGTAGAGCCAGCGCAGCATCGAGCGCTCGACCGCCACGCCGAACAGGCCGACGATCAGCGGCGCCAGCACCAGCATCAGCCAATACGGCAGGCCGAAATACGAAAAGCCCATCCACGCGAGCATCGCGCCGAGCATGAACAACGCGCCATGCGCGAAGTTGATCACATTGAGCAAACCGAAGATCACCGCCAGACCGAGGCTGAGAATCGCGTAGAACGAGCCGTTCACGAGCCCCAGCAGCAGTTGGCTCAGCATCGCCGGTAGCGGAATGCCAAAGATGTCCATTGAAGCCTTAACCCATCGCCAAGGTGAGATCGGCTGACGCACGATCCGGCCGGCGCGCGATCGGCAACTACATCGCCAAACGCGCGCGGCATGTGAAACGGTTTACCGCCTGCCTGCTTGTCCGCACAGCGCTCGCCTTACCTTGCCGCGCCACTCCACGTCAATTAACGCGCGAATGCGAGGCAAGACGCCGGGCAGGCCGCCTTCAGGCTTTCAGGCGCTCAGTCCGCGCTTATTTCCACAGCGCGCAGCGCGTTTCCGCCTTGGTCGTGAACGCCTGCTCGCCGGGGATCGTCGCCGTGATCCTGTAGTAGTCCCACGGCTCCTTCGATTCGGCCGGCGTCTTCACCTGCATCAGGTACATGTCGTGGATCATGCTGCCGTCCTGACGGATGTAGCCCTTCGCGTAGAAGTCGTCGATCTTGGTCTTCTTCAGTTGCGCCATCACCTTCTCGGAGTCGGTCGAGCCGACAGCCTGCACGGCCTTCAGGTAGGTCATGGTCGCCGAGTAGTCGGCGGCCTGCAGGCTCGACGGCATCTTCCTCATCTTGTCGAAGTAGCGCTGCGCCCACTTGCGCGTCGTCGCGTCCTTGTTCCAGTACCAGCTGTCCGTCAGCACGAGGCCCTGCGTGGTTTCAAGCCCCAGGCTGTGGATGTCGTTGATGAACACCAGCAAGGCAGCGAGCTTCATCGTCTTGGTGACGCCGAATTCCTTGGCCGCCTTGATCGAATTGATCGTGTCGCCGCCGGCATTGGCGAGGCCCAGAATCTGCGCCTTCGATGCCTGCGCCTGCAAGAGGAACGACGAGAAGTCGGACGCCGACAGCGGATGGCGCACTTCGCCTAGCACCTGGCCGCCGCTCGCCTTCACCACGTCCGCCGTGTTCTTTTCGAGCGCCTTGCCGAACGCGTAGTCCGCCGTCAGGAAGTACCACGTCTTGCCGCCTTGCTTCGTCACCGCTGAGCCGGTGCCCTTGGCAAGCGCGGTGGTGTCGTACGCATAGTGGATCGTGTACGGCGTGCATTGCTCGATGGTGAGCGTGTCCGCGCCCGCGCCGATGCTGATGTAGGCCTTGTGCTTCTCGTTGGCCACCGTGTTCATCGACAA
>DASPZL010000289.1:0-11249 GCA_035636295.1 Paraburkholderia sp. | reverse complement strand
CTCGGCGCGCGCAGCGCCGCCGGAAGTATGACGGCCTTGTCACTTGCGCTGAATGCGCGAGGGCACTGATTCCAGATGCACCACTGCCCCCTCCAAGCCAGGAGACCCGCTTAAGAATTAGCGGTTTGAGCCGCTTTCTTTGCTTACCTTTCTTTGCGGCGGCAAAGAAAGTAAGTGCCGCCCCGCACAGGGGCAACGCTAATAAACCACAAACAATTCAAGAAAAGGCCAACATCGCGAGGCAAACAACCCAAAGCCCCGCACGGGCAAAAAAATCTTACCCACCAACCGCCGCCTCAACCGCCCGAACTCTCTCCTGATGCACGGCATCTTTAATTCCAGCAGGCGCGTCGGCAAACCGCATGGCCACAGCACCGGCATCGACACCTCGCGCCGCGACAAGCGCAACCCGCAATCGCTCGGCCTGCGGATACTCGCGCATCTCAAACCCAAGCCGCCCACGCGCATCGGCCTCGCACGCCTGCAAGGCTTCCGCAAACCGCGCCGGCTTCCGCATCGCATCGCTGCGCTCGAGCAACCTCACCAACGCGGCAGCGCCCATCTCCATCACGCGATGAATGTTGCCGTGCTCGCGAGCCACCAGCAGCGCCAGATCGCGGCATTCGTTCGGCACCCGCAGCCGCTCGCATAAGGGCTTCAGCAGATTCACGCTGCGCTCCTCATGCCCGATATGCCGCGGCAGCACGTCTGCCGGCGTGGTTGCCTTGCCCAGGTCATGCGTCAGCGCAGCGAAACGAACCGTCAACGCATAGCCCTGCTGCGCGGCGTGGTCGACCACCATCATCACATGCACGCCCGTATCCACCTCGGGGTGATAGTCCGCGCGCTGCGGCACGCCGAACAGCGCGTCGATCTCCGGCAGAATCCGCGCCAACGCACCGCACTCGCGCAACACCTCGAACATGCGCGAAGGCTTCTTCTCCATCAAGCCGCGCGACACTTCCTGCCAGACGCGTTCGGCCACCAGCGCATCCACCTCGCCGTCGGCGACCATCTTGCGCATCAGCGCCAGCGTTTCCGGCGCGACGGTGAAGTCGACGAACCGCGCCGCGAACCGCGCAATCCGCAAAATGCGCACGGGGTCTTCGAGAAAGGCCTCGCTGACGTGACGGAAGAGCCGTGCCTGCAAATCGCGCTGGCCGTTGAACGGATCGATCACCGGGCCGGTCAACGCGCCGTCCGGACGCACCTCGCGCGCCATCGCGTTGATCGTCAGATCGCGGCGCGCAAGGTCCTCTTCCAGCGTGACGTCCGGCGCGTAAAAGACCTGAAAGCCGCGATAACCCGCCGCCGTCTTGCGCTCCGTGCGCGCAAGCGCGTACTCCTCGTGTGTCTGCGGATGCAGGAACACCGGAAAATCCTTGCCCACCGGACGATAACCCTGCGCCACCATCTGCTCGGGCGTCGCGCCGACCACCACGTAATCACGGTCCTGCACCGGCACGCCCAACAACTCGTCCCGGATCGCGCCGCCTACGGCGTAGATGTTCATGGGCATACGTCTTGATAAGGAATGACGTGCGTTTCAAGCAGTGCGTCGTCGATCCAGGCCTTCACGGCGGGCGACGCCGTGATTCGGCGGACATACCCCGAAGCGGCTTCGGACAACGGCGGCTGCCAGGTGTTGAAGCGCATCGCCACCGGCGCGTACATGGCGTCGGCAATGCTGAACTCGCCGAACAGGAACGGCCCGCCGTAGGTCTCGAGGCAGCCGGTCCAGATCGCCTCGATGCGCGCGATGTCGGCCAGTACGGCCGGCGTGGCGTTCTTGCCCGGAAACGATGCGCGAATGTTCATCCACATGTTCGAGCGCAATTCGCCGAAACCCGAGTGCATTTCGGCGCTCACGCTGCGCGCGTGGCTGCGCGCCGCCGCGTCGCGCGGCCACAGCGCATGCTGCGGAAAGCGCTCGGCCAGCGTCTCGGCGATCGCCAGCGAATCCCAGGCGGTGGCCCCGTCTTCGCCGATCAACGTCGGCACCTTGCCCGGACTCGCCGGCGCGTGAGCCAGAATCTCGGACTTCGTGCCGGGCGTGTACAAATGAATCAGCACTTCCTCGAACGGAATGCCGAAATGCTTGAGCAGCAGCCACGGACGCATCGACCACGACGAATAGTTCTTGTCACCGATAATTAGCTTCATGCCTGGCTTGGTATAAAAGAAGAGTAGGAAATCAACGAGGCTCACCGCCCGGCGCTGGCGCGAAACGTGTCGAAGCGCGAACGCCTCGACACGCCGGTCAGATACACAGGCGCGATCGTTTCGATGCTGGCCGGCTCGATGCCGAGTTCGGGCGCGAGCGGTCCGCTCAACACGTTGTCGACTTTCATCGAATCGAGATTGTCGCGCGAGATCACCGGTTCGCCGGGCGCCATTTCGAACGTCAGCGCCTGCAGGCGCGCCAATGCTTCCGGCAGACGAATGAGGCGCGCATGCCGGCCGATCACATCGCCGCAATATTTGACGAGCTCTTCGAGCGAGTAGACGGTCGGACCGCCCAGTTCGTAAGTATGGCCGCTGGCCGCATCGAGATCGAGCACATTGACGATCGCCTTCGCCACGTCGGCGACGTACACCGGCTGGAACTTCGCGTCCGGCATGGCGAGCGGAATCACCGGAAACGTCCGCTGCAAAAACGCGAACTTGTTGAGGAACTGGTCTTCGGGACCGAACAGGACTGACGGACGGAAAACCGTCCACGCCAGATTCGCCGCGTGCACCGCCTTCTCGCCATCTCCCTTGGAGCGCGAATACATGCTCGGGCCGTTCGAGTCGGCGCCGAGCGCGCTGATATGAATCAACCGATGCACGCCTTTGCCTTCGCAGGCCGCGACGATTTTGGTCGGCAGTTCGACGTGGATCCGCGCGAACTCGTGGCCATACGGTGTACCGCGTTTGCCGTGCAGCGTGCCCACCAGATTGATCACACAATCGGCGCCCTCGACGAAGCGCGCGAGCTGTACCGGATCGAACACGTCGGCTTCGATCACGTCGATGGGCAGCAGCGTGAGATGACGCGCGTTGTAGCGCCGCCGGGTGGCGATGCGCACGTCCTTGCCCACTTCGACGAGCGCGTTGACGAGATGGCTGCCGATAAAACCGGAACCGCCGATGAGCGCAATGGCTTGATGTCGCATTTTCGACTCCCTGGTGGAAGCCGCGGCAACGGCTGGCGTGGCGCACCGCCGCATCACAACCGACGCGGCGGCGGCACGGCGCTTACGGCGCGATGTAACCCAGACGCGCCTTCAGCGATTGCGGACGGCCTTCGAACAATGCCGCGTAGTAGACCGTGTTGGACAACACATTCTTGACGTAGTCGCGCGTTTCCTGGAACGGGATCGACTCGGCGAAGATCGCGCCTTCCACCGGACGTTGCAGCGACTGCCGCCAGTTGCGCGGACGGCCCGGCCCGGCGTTATACCCTGCGGTAGCCAGCACGGCGGACCCGTCGAACTGATTGTAGATCATCGACAAATAGTTCGTGCCGAGCAGGATATTCGTGTTGATGTCGTTCATCTGCTCACGCGAAATCGGGCCGAGGCCGATCTTCTTCGCGACCAGTTGCGCGGTGCCCGGCATCAACTGCATCAAACCGCTCGCGCCGACTTCCGAGCGCGCGTTCATGATGAAACGCGACTCCTGGCGAATCAGCCCATAGGCCCATTCCACATCCAGCCCATTGGACTGCGAATCGCGCTCGACGATATCGCGGAACGGCGACAGATAACGCAGCGAGAAATCGTGCTCGTTCTTCGTGCGATCCGCCGTGTTGACGGTGCGGTCATACAGCTGGATACGGCGCGCGTATTCGGCGGCGGCGAGCAGTTGCCGGTCGCTCATGCCGCGCAACGGCCAGTTCCATTCGCGATTGCCCTCGAGCCGCAGATTCAGCGCATAAAAACGCTGCGCGAGGTCGAAGCCCGGCGTGCTGCCGGCTTGCTGGACTTCGGCGTCGGTGACGGTGGTTTTCGCCGGCACGCTGATCTTCTGGCCCAGTTCTTCCGCAGCCAGTTGCCCGTAGAAGTTGAAGCCCTGCGAAATCGACTCGAATTCCTGGTTGGCCGTGGTCGTGTCGCCCGCCTGCTTCAACGCGCGGGCATGCCAATACACCCACGACGGCTGATTGCGCAGCGCCGCCGGCATCTGCTCGATCGACCAGCGCACCATCGTCCAGTCACCGGCCAGCAGCGCGGTGCGGGTTCGCCATTCATACGCGGGATTCGACAGCGGCGCATTCGCCGACAAACGATACCAGTCCACCGCGCCCGGCATCTGCCTGGCGGCAGCCTGATACGCAATGGTGCCCCAGCCGATCGCGCGTTCAGGCGAGTTCAGCGACGGCGCCACCGAAGCGAACGTGGCTGCGGCCATGGCCGGATCGTTGCGCGCCATGCGCGTGATCGCGAGCAGCGCCAGTTGATGCAACTTCGGATCAGGGCCGACGCCCCGCGCGAGCAGCAACGGCGGCGTGCTCGTGGCCTGGCCGAACAGCACCGGATCGGGCGCGTCGTTGCCGAGCGCGTCGAGGAGCTTGCTGCCGGTATTGGTGTAGTTCTGCTCGTACGCGAGACGGATCTGCTGCCAGATGTCGTCGGTACTGAATTGCTTGTTGACGCCCAGCACGGTGATCAGATCGACGCAGCCGTCGCCGTACCATTTGGGATCGACCAGCAGCGCACGCGCCGCGTCCGCTACGTTTTCGCCGCGCGACGCGCGCGATTCGAGCGCGTAGCACTTCACCTGCGTGTCGTCGTTCAGCACGAAGCGCGCGTATTGCTGATCGAAGTTGCGCCAGTCGTGACGCGTGCCGAGCACCGTGAGGTAATCGTTGCGCATGCGGTCGGCGATCGCCTCGCCGTCGTACTTCTGCAGGAACGCGAGCACCGGCGCGTCCGGCGCGTCGACCCGCGCATGGCCGCTCGAATCGAACAACTGCGGCTTGATCTGGAAGTACTCCAGATACGAAGGCGCCGGATAGTTTGGAATCATGCTCGCGAGTTGTGCCGCGCGCGCCGCGTCGTTATTGCGCGCGGCCTCGCGGAGCTGGACGAAGGTCTGGTCGTCGTTCGTGAGTTGCGAAAGGGGAATGGGCTTGACGGCTGAGGCCGTGCTGCACGCGACGAGTGCCGCTGCGGCAAGCGCCAGACCGGCCGCGCGATATACTCGGTAAAGGCGTTTTGACATCGTTGTTTCTGGAGCGCGAATTGAACCCAAGCATAGCATGCAACCCCGTCGCGGAATCGAAAAAGGCGCTGCGTCGAATGCTATTGGAAGCACGGCTGCAAGCGGCTTCCGAGCCGGCGCACAATGCCGCGCTCGGCCGCCGCATTCTCGATGCGTTGAAGCATTACGGCGTGAACAGCGTGGGGTTCTACTGGCCGCTCGCCGGAGAGTTCGACGCGCGCGCCGCCATTTCGATCTGGCTCGCGGCAGGCGGGCAACGCGAAGCGAGTTTGCCGATCATCAAGGAACGCGGCGTGCCGCTCGAATTCCATGCGTGGACGCCCGATACGCCAATGAAGATCGGTCATCACAGGATCGCTGAGCCGACTTCGGGACGGGTGGTGGTTCCCGAGCTGCTGTTCGTGCCGTGCGTCGGTTTCGACGCCGAAGGTTATCGGCTCGGCTACGGCGGTGGCTACTACGATCGCACGCTGGCTGCATGGCCGGGTGCGAAGCGACCGGTCACGGTGGGCATCGCGTATGAAGCGTGCCGCACGCAGGCATTGCAACGTGAAGTGCACGACATTCCGCTCGACCTGATCGTCACCGAAGCAGGTCTTTATCCGCAGCGGGCGGGTTGAGTGTTCGACGCTCGGCGTTGAAAGGGCGAACCGCGTTCGCCCACCGTCCGGCAAGCCCCGCTATAAAGACGCCGCCGCCCGCGCAGCCGTATCGTACAGACCGGACGCGTTGCGCATCAACTGCGCCGCCTCGCCGATCTGCTCGTTGGTCAGGCCGCTTTCCTTCAGCGTCGAAATCAGGCAGCTCTCGCGCACTTCGCGATATTTCAAACAGAGCGCGCGGCCCGCGTCGGTGGCCGAGAAGAACACTTCCTTGCCGGTCTTTTCGCTTTTTACATACCCTCTAGCTACGAGCTTCTTCAACGCGTAGGTGGCGACGTGCGTGTCCTCGATGTTGAGCACGAAACAGATGTCGGCCAGCTTCTTGCGACGCTCGCGGTGGCCGACGTGGTGCAGCAGCGACACTTCGATGGCGGTCATGTCCTTGTCGCCGGCCGCGGACATGCAGCGCACCATCCAGCGGTTGAATGCGTTGCCCGCCATGATGAGCGCGTATTCCAGCTCGGACAGTTCCGCGCTTGTCTCAGACACGAGATGTTCCGAAGAGACGATCTTGGTGGGATGGCGCGGCATGAAGATTCTCGGGAAACAGGATAGGAAGGTGTCGCGAGTGTACGACGAGCGATCGATTCATGGGAGCCTGGCACAAATGCTTATTGAGAAATTGTTGATATTTTATTGATAATGTACGCTCCAAACATCACGCACCGCTACCTAACACGTTTGACAGGGTTTGCTGTGTCCGAACCCGCCGATTCGACCAGGGCCGTTAAGCAATGAGCCAACCAAGAATCTTCCCGCTCGGCGATGCCGCGCTTGTCTGCGAGGCGCCGCCGCCCGCCACGCTGGAATGCCAGCGTCGCGTGTGGGCGGCCGCCGAGGCCGCGCGCGACTGGCCGCATGTGCTGGAAGTCGTGCCGGGCATGAACAATCTGACGCTCGTGTTCGACCCGCTCGAAGCCGACCGCGACGCGCTCGTGAGCCATTTGCAGGCCGCCTGGAACGCGGCGAGCGACATGCCCGCCATGGGCCGCGACGTTGAAATCCCCGTGCAATACGGCGGCGAGTTCGGTCCCGATCTGCAGGCGGTCGCTAATCACACGGGCTTGAGCGTGCGCGAGGTCGTGCAGCGTCACTCGGACGGCGAGTATGTGGTGTTCTTTCTCGGGTTTCAGCCGGGCTTCGCCTATATGGGCGGGCTCGAGGAAGCGCTGCATACGCCGCGCCGCGCGTCGCCGCGGCT
This sequence comes from Paraburkholderia sp., assembly GCA_035636295.1. GTDB lineage: Bacteria > Pseudomonadota > Gammaproteobacteria > Burkholderiales > Burkholderiaceae > Paraburkholderia. The sequence continues at coordinate 4,178 of DASPZL010000289.1, read as the reverse complement.
GGAAGTGCCGGCCGGCTCGGTCGGCATCGGCGGCGAGCAAACCGGCATTTATCCGGCCACCTCGCCCGGCGGCTGGCAACTGATCGGCCGCACCGAAACGCCGCTGTTCGATCCGGCGCGCCGCCCGCCCACGCTGCTGCAACCGGGCGACCGGGTGCGCTTCACCATCGCGGGGATACACGCATGATCGATGTGATTCGCGCGGGTCTGTTGACCACGGTTCAGGATCTCGGCCGTCACGGCTACCGGCATCTCGGCGTCGCAATGGGTGGCGCGCTCGATCGTCTGTCGCTGGAAGTCGGCAACCGGCTGGTCGGCAACCGGCCCGATGCGGCGGGTCTCGAAATCACCTTCGGCCCGACCGTGCTGCGCTTTCTGCGCGCCACGCGCGTGGCCATCACCGGCACGGAATTCGGCGCGACGCTCGACGGCAAGCCCGTCTACTCATGGTGGAGCCTGCCGGTGCAGGCCGGCCAGGAACTGGTGCTGAACGCGGCGCGGCGCGGCATGCGCGGCTATGTGTGCGTCGCGGGCGGCATCGACGTCTTGCCGATGCTCGGCTCGCGCAGCACCGATCTCGCCGGCCATTTCGGCGGACTCGGCGGCCGGGCCCTGCGCGACGGCGACCGCCTGCCGGTCGGCGCGCCGCCGCAGCGCGGCCACGCCGGCTTCTCGCCCGAGGCGCCGGAGTTCGGCGTAAAAGCGCCCGCGTGGTGCAAGTTCGTGCTGGTTCACGAGCCGCCGCGGCGCGGCCGTCATCCGTCGGGGGTGCCGTGGGCCGTGCCGATCCGCGTGCTGCGCGGCCCGGAATACGAGAGCTTCACCGAGGAAGCCCACGAATCGTTCTGGTCCGATGAATGGCTCGTCACGCCGAACAGCAACCGCATGGGCTACCGGCTTGCCGGCACCGAACTGAAGCGCACGAAGAAAGCCGATCTGCTTTCGCACGCGGTGCTGCCGGGCACGATTCAGGTGCCGCCGAACGGCCAGCCGATCGTGCTGATGAGCGACGCGCAAACCACCGGCGGCTACCCGAAGATCGGCGCCGTGATCCAGGCCGATCTCTGGAAGCTCGCGCAGGTTCGCCTGAACGCGACCGTCCGCTTCGTCCCGACGACGCCTTACGAGGCGCGCCAGGCTTTACTGGAAGAACGCACGTATTTGCGGCAGATCGATGCCGCGATCGCCATGCACGAAGAACGCTGCGCGCGCCACCTGGCCGTCGCGGCGCTGTAACACTGAGTAGAGGAACACCATGGAAATCGATCTGAACGCCGACCTCGGCGAAGGCTGCGGCTCCGACGAGGCGCTGCTCGACCTCGTCAGTTCCGCGAACATCGCGTGCGGCTGGCATGCGGGCGGCGCCAATGCGATGCGCGACTGCGTGCGCTGGGCGGTGCAAAAAGGCGTGTCGATCGGCGCGCATCCGAGCTTCAACGATCCGGAAAATTTCGGCCGCAAGGAAATGGACCTGCCGGCCAACGACATCTACGCGGGCGTGCTGTATCAACTCGGCGCGCTGTCGGCGATCGCCCAGGCCGAGGGCGGGCGCATCGCGCACGTCAAGCCGCACGGCGCGCTGTACAACCAGGCCGCGCGCGACGCGAAGATCGCCGACGCGATCGTGTCGGCCGTGCACGATTTCGATCCTTCGGTGGCGGTGTTCGCGCTTGCCAACAGCGGGCTCGTGACGGCCGCGCGCAACGCGGGCTTAACTGCGATTGAAGAAGTCTTCGCCGACCGCGGCTATCGCGCCGACGGCTCGCTCGTGCCGCGCAAGGAGCCAGGCGCGCTGCTCGACGACGAAGACGAGGTGCTCGAACGCACGCTCGCGATGGTGCGCGAGCGCCGCGTGCAGGCCGTCGACGGGCAATGGGTGCCGCTGAACGCGCAAACCATCTGCCTGCACGGCGACGGGCCGCATGCGCTGGCGTTCGCGCGGCGCATCCGCGGCGCGCTGGAACAAGCCGGTATCGAAGTGCACGCGGCCGGCGCCGCGAGCGTCTGAAGCCCACGCCGGCCGGCACGCACGAGACGCCGCGAAGCAAACCTTGCCAAGCCCTGAACGCTCCGCTCCATGCGGGGCGTTTGCCAGGTGAACCAGGTGCACAAGGCGCAGGACTTATTGCCGTATCCACAGTCGTTCAGTCGACGCGGCGGATGCGGTTGCAGGTGTAGTCGAAGCAACGCGGCCATCTAGAGCCGCGGCAACAAGACGACGCATGGATCGCCACGCGCCGTCCCACGTTAGCCGCCACAAGCGGCGAGGTTAAACCCTGTTTGGAGATCCAGATGCAGACAACAGTCAGTCTATGGCCGCTCATTGGCGTGGCCGTCATCATCGTCGGTTTTTTATTACGGTTCAATCCGATGCTGATCGTGGCGGTCGCCGCGATCATCACCGGACTCGCCGCGCACTTCCCGCCTGAAAAGATCCTTGCTGAAATCGGCACCGGCTTCATCAAGACCCGCAACATCCCGTTGATCATTCTGCTGCCGCTCGCCGTGATCGGTCTGCTCGAACGGCACGGCCTGCGCGAGCGCGCGCAAGCGTGGATCGGCGGCATCAAGGCCGCCACCGCCGGGCGTCTCCTGATCGTCTATCTGCTGGTGCGCGAGTTGACCGCGGCGGTCGGCCTGACCGGTCTCGGCGGCCATCCGCAGATGGTGCGTCCGCTGATCGCGCCGATGGCCGAAGGCGCGACCGAAACGCGCTTCGGCAAGATCAGCGACGCGGTGCGTTTCAAACTGCGCGCGTTCTCCGCGGCGACCGACAACGTGGGCCTCTTCTTCGGCGAGGACATCTTCGTCGCGTTCGGCGCGATCGTGCTGATGACGACCTTCCTGAAGGAAGCCGGCATCATCGTCGAACCGATTCACGTCGCCGTCTGGGGCATTCCGACCGCGATCTGCGCGTTCCTCATTCACGGCTTCCGCCTGTATCTGCTCGACCGCAAGCTCGAGCGTGAATTGCGCGGCAATGCGCCGGGCGGCAGCGCTGTCACACCGACGCAAACCACCGCGGGAGACCAGGCATGACGCTCACGATTACCTATCTGTTCTGGCTGCTGGGCGTGGTGCTGCTGATCATCGGCGGCATGATCGTCTCGGACAAGGAGCATCCGCGCCGATTCACCGCCGGCGGTTTCTGGATTCTCTATGCGCTGATTTTCCTCGTCGGCGACAAGCTGCCGCCCGCCGTGGTCGGCGTGGCGGTGATCGTGATGGCGCTGATCGCCGGCTTCGGCGGCGTGACGGCGGCCAAGCCGAAAACGCTGTCGCTCGAAGCGCGCAAGGCGAGCGCCGTGCGTCTGCGCAACAAGCTGTTCGTGCCCGCGCTGACGATCCCGGTCATCACCGTGATCATCACGCTGTCGGCGAGTCATCTTGTTTTCGGCGGCATGCCGCTGATCGAGAAGGCGAACGTCACGTTGATCGGTTTCGGCATCGGCTGCGTGATCGCGCTCGCGATTGCCTGCGTGCTGACGCGCGACACCGTCGGTCAGTCGATGAAGGAAGCGCGGCGGCTCGTCGATGCGTTGTCGTGGGCCGCGGTACTGCCGCAGATGCTGGGCATGCTCGGCCTCGTGTTCTCGGACGCCGGCGTCGGCAAGGCGGTCGCTCACGTGACCACGGCCTACATCAGCCTCGACTACCGCTTTGTCGCGGTGGCCGTGTACTGCATCGGCATGGCGCTCTTCACGATGGTGATGGGCAACGGCTTCGCCGCGTTCCCGGTGATGACGGGCGGCGTCGGCGTGCCGATTCTGGTGGGCGTGTTCCACGGCAATCCGGCGGTGATGGTCGCGATCGGCATGTTCTCGGGCTACTGCGGCACGCTGATGACGCCGATGGCCGCGAACTTCAACATGGTGCCGGCCGCGCTGCTGGAACTGCCGGATAAGAATGCGGTGATCAAGGTGCAGGTGCCCACCGCGCTGACCTTGCTGATCGTGAATATCTTCCTGTTGAATTTCCTGATGTTCATGTAGGGCTCTTTCATTCGCGTGTGGAAAATACCGGCGTATCGCAGGATCTCTCTGCGATACGCCGGTGAAATTGACTCATTGCACCGCAACGAGACGATCGAAATAGGATGTGTCCGATCGTCTGCGCATGAACCGAAACATAAGCTGGCGGATGGTCTCCCATCCACATGCACCGGCGCGTGCAGCGCG
>DASPZL010000288.1:0-4120 GCA_035636295.1 Paraburkholderia sp. | reverse complement strand
GCCGGAGCCGAGCCCTTGCATTGCCAATGCGAAGTCCGCAAGGCCGGAATGTTTGGCGAGCGTTTCGCGTAGCAGGCAAACAGCGCGTGTATCGATCGTGTCGCCGTGACCGCCGTAAGCGACGCCGCCCACGCCGTATTTCAGCCAGCCCGCCGCGCCGAGTTCTCGCACGAGATGGCGGCAGGTCGCATCGACGTCCTTGTGCTCGCCATGCGAAAGATTCGCTTGGCACCATGCTTCGATGCCCGCGGCCAGTTCGCGATGGCGTGGCTCGAAGAACGGCCAGGCCAGCGCGCTATGCAGATCCAAATCGCTGTTGGCGCTCAACTCAATCTCCTTCGAACACCGGACGCGACTTCGCTGCAAACGCGCTGTACGCACGTTCGAAATCGCGTGTGCTCATGCAGATGGCCTGTGCCTGCGCTTCGGACTCGATCGCTTCGTCGATGCTCATGCTCCATTCCTGATGCAGCATCTTCTTTGTGATGCCGTGCGCGAAAGTCGGACCGGCGACGAGGTCGGCGGCGAGCTTGTGCGCTTCGTCAAGAAGCGACGCCGGTTCGCACAGGCGGTTATAGAAGCCCCATGCATGGCCTTCGTCGCCGCTTGCGGAGCGTCCGGTGAAGAGCAGTTCGGCGGCGCGTCCCTGGCCGATGATGCGCGGCAGAATCGCGCAAGCGCCCATATCGCAGCCCGCCAGTCCGACGCGCGAGAACAGAAACGCAAGCTTGCTGCGCGCGGTGCCGAGCCGCATGTCGGACGCCATCGCGAGAATCGCGCCCGCGCCGGCGCAAACGCCGTCGACGGCGGCAATCACCGGTTGCGGACAATGGCGCATGGCTTTGACGAGATCGCCGGTCATGCGCGTGAAGAGCAGCAGTTCCGGCATCGGCAAATCGATTAGCGGCGCGATGATGTCGTGCACGTCGCCGCCGGAGCAGAAGTTGTCTCCCGCGCCGTGAATCACGACCGCCTTGACGTCGGTTGCATACGCGAGTTGCCGGAACAGATCGCGCAGCTCCGCATACGATTCGAAGGTCAGCGGGTTCTTGCGCTCGGGGCGGTTCAGCGTGATCGTCGCGACCTTGCCGGCGACCGACCAGCCGAAGTGCCGCGCCTCGTAACCGGCAAGCGTCAGGCGGTTGCCGGCCAGCAGTGCGTCGGCGTTGAATCGTGTCATGAGTGTCTCCTGTGTCGACCAGAGTTGGCGCTTTAGCGTCTTACTCTGGTCCCATGCAAGATGTTGTTCCAATTGTTGGTGCAGAGCACTTACTCTGGTCCCATGCAAGTTGTTGCTGCGGTTCGGTGCGGATCAGTCTTTCAGACTGTCGAGCAGATGTTTCTTGAGTTTGCCGAGGCGCTGATGAGTGCGCGATTTCTCATCGAGGCTCAAGCCGCCGAACAGCTCGACGACCCATTGCTCGTGCGCGACCGCCATCTTGTCGAACGCCTTGCGGCCTGCCGGCGTGAGGCACACGCTGATCGAGCGGCGATCGTTCGGGTCGGTGTCGCGCGACACGAGGCCTTCTTTTTCGAGCTGATCCGTAATGCCGGTGACGTTGCCGCCCGTCACCATCAAACGGCGCGATAGCTCGGTCATCTTCAGGCCCTCGGGATGACGCTCCAATTGCGCCATCAAGTCGAAACGCGGCAGCGTGGTGTCGAATTCGTTGCGCAGACGCTTGCGCAACTCGGCTTGCACGAGATTGGTGGTGGTCAGCATGCGCAGCCACAGACGCAGGCCCATGTGACTGTCGGCGCCGGTACTCATTTCCAGATCCACGACGTTCTCCGCGGGTTTGGCGATGCCTTTGCGCGGCGGTTTTGCGTCAAGCGCCACGGGCTTTTTGATGTTCGATGATTTCGTCACATTACTTCTCCACCGGAGATGGAAATGGATTGGCCCGTGATCGCGTCCGAGCCCGGTTGGCAAAGCCACAACACGGCGTTGGCGACCTGTTCGGGACTCACAAAACGACGTTGCGGATTCGAGCGCAGCAAGGTTTCGCGCGCCTGCTGTTCGGTGCGCGAGGTCTTGCTGGTGATCTGTTCGAGGGACGCGTGCAGCAGTTCGGTCTCCGTGTAGCCGGGGCAAATGGCGTTGACGGTGATGCCTTTGGTCGCGACTTCCAGCGCGAGAGAACGCGTCAGGCCGATCACGCCGTGTTTCGCGGCGCAATAGGCGGCGACGTACGCATAGCCAATTTGTCCCGCCGTGCTTGCGATATTCACAATACGGCCCTGACCGCGCTCGAGCATGCCGGGCAGCACGGCGCGCGTGCCGAGAAAGACGCCGGTGAGGTTCACGTCCAGCATGCGCTGCCAGAGCGCCATATCGGTGTGCGTGAACGGCGCGGCTTGCGCCTGGCCCGCGTTGTTGATGAGAATATCGATTGCGCCGGCTTGAGAGAATGCATCGGCAACGGAGTGTTCTTGCGTGACATCGACGCCGATGCAGGCCACGTCGCCCAGCGCCGTGAGTTTTTCCCGCTGTGTTTCCAGCCGCTGCGCGTTGCGGCCCATCAAGGTGACGCGCGCGCCGGCTTGCAGCAGCGTTTCCGCCACGGCCGCACCGATGCCGCTACCGCCGCCGGTGACCACGGCGTGTTGTCCCGCGAGCGATGAGTTGAGCGTATTCACGTGGTTCCTTCCGCGCGTCGCGCGCGTTCTTGCGGCGACAGGCCGGCGTTGGCCGCCGTCTGCGCACGCTCGCGTTCCAGATTGCGTTCGAGTTGAGACTTCGCTGCGATATAAGGCTTGGGCCACGTCACGTCGAAATAGCCGATTTTTGCGGCTTCGTTCAACGTCCACGAAGGATTCGCCAGATGCGGACGCGCGATCGCGCACAGATCCGCGCGGCCAGCCGCGATGATGCTGTTCACGTGATCCGCTTCGGAGATCGCGCCGACCGCGATCGTCGCGATGCCGGCTTCGTTGCGCACGCGGTCGGCGAACGGCGTCTGGAACATGCGGCCGAATACCGGTTTTTCTTCCTTGCTGACCTGGCCGGACGACACGTCGATCATATCGACGCCGGCTGCTTTGAAAGCGCGGGCGATCTGGACGGCGTCGTCCGGCGTCGTACCGCCTTCGACCCAATCGTTAGCGGAAATGCGCACGGAAATCGGCTTGTCTTGTGGCCACACTGCGCGGATTGCTTTGAACACCTGCAACGGATAACGCAGACGGTTTTCCAGCGAGCCGCCGTATTCGTCGGTGCGATGGTTGGTCAGTGGCGAGAGGAAACTCGAGAGGAAATAGCCGTGCGCGCAGTGTAGTTCGAGCCAGTCGAAACCGGCTTCGGCTGACATCCGCGTGGCACGCACGAATTGCGCTTCGATCTCGCGCAGTTCGTCGCGCGTGGCTTCGCGCGATTGCTGGCTGACGCCGCGCAGATATTGCTGCGGCGATGCTGAAACGAGCGGCCAGTTGCCTTCGGCGAGCGGCTGGTCGATGCCTTCCCATGCCACGCGTGTCGAACCCTTGGCGCCGGAGTGCCCGAGCTGGATGCCGATCTTCGCATCCGACTGACGATGCACGAGGTCGGCGATACGTTTCCACGCCGTGAGATGCTCAGGCGCATACATGCCGGGACATGCGGGCGTGATGCGCGCTTCGGGCGATACGCACGTCATTTCCGTCATGACCAGCGCGGCGCCGCCCATTGCGCGGGCGCCGAGATGCATCAGGTGATAGTCGCCCGCAATACCGTCGACGGCGGAGTATTGCGCCATTGGCGAGACCACTACGCGGTTTTTCAACGTGACGCCGCGTAGCGTGAACGGTGTGAACATCGGCGGGATCGAATGCTTTTGCGGTGCGTGTTCGACGCCGGCACGCTGCGCGAGCCAGTTTTCGAAGCCGGACAGATAGCGCGCGTCACGCTCGCGCAAATTCTCGTGCGAAATGCGCTGCGAGCGCGTGAGCAGCGAATACGCGAACTGCTCCGGTTCGAACGACGTATAGCGGTCGACGTGCTCGAACCACTCCGTGGAATTGCGCGCGGCGTTCTGGATGCGCAGTACGTCGATGCTGCGCACGTCGCTGTAGTGCTTCAACGCGGTGGGCAAATCGCCGGAATGCGCGCCGATGCTGTTCGCCAGTTCGATCGAATCTTCAA
>DASPZL010000287.1:0-9835 GCA_035636295.1 Paraburkholderia sp. | reverse complement strand
CTGCAAGAAACATGGCTCGATTATCTCCCTGAACGGTAGACAGCCAGTGCGGTTTGTCCCGCGCGAACTCCGTAGTGGCATCTGCATAGATGTCGGGGCGTGCTTGATGGTGGACCGAGTTCAGGATTTGGCCCAATTCGCAGACAGTCAAAATGTCGTCGATAGTTGCGCGTCGATAGCTTATCGGCTCGGTCATCTTCGGCTCTTCACGGTGAAAAAATAAAAAAAGGCGCCGCAGGCGCCTTTGGTCGTTTGCACAGGGGATTGGAGCTATGAGATCGAAACCCCTGCTATGGGCGTAACGAACCACGGCGCAACGGGTTGCGGCCGTGATGATGATGCAATTGGTTCGTAATATTACGGAGTTCCATGCGAATCATATTGGCACATCAATTTGGATTTGTGAACCAGCCGACGTGTCATGGCGGCCAAAGCAACGCGCATGTGGACCGAAGCGAACGCCGCTAATTATCTATTGTCGACAATCTACGCAAGGCTGCCGACCGATCGTTCCTGGCCGCACGCAGCCTAAAACGACAAGCATATGTCGACCCGTTGCTGACCTTCGACATAGCATGGCCAACGGTTGAAGTTGAGCAGTATGGAGGATTGAGACGAACATCCACCATTTCGAGTTGGAGACTGTGTCCGGTGGTTCCGCGCCGGGCAAAACCACAATCGCTGAGGCGCGGGCAAAATACGGTAATCCGTTTCGAGAGAGCAACGTCACCAGGAACGATGAAGACGTAAAGTTGTTGTCTTACGCCTATGCGTCGACAGGTGGCACACCACTGGAATCTGGCGTGATACCGGCTCGATCTTTGGAACTGGCCTTCTGGAAGGACGCGCTGGTGTCTAACGTTTTCATTTCTTCGTTCAAGGACGATGCCAGTGCCTTCGATGCGTCGAAGCGCGCGGCAATCGTCAAAGGCAAGACGACCCGCGCAGAAGTCATTGAGTTACTTGGGAGGCCAGCAGGCTACGCGATCTACCCGGTCATTAAGGACAAAAACGGACAGGCGTTGGTGTATTCATACCATACGACAAGCGGATCAGCGTTTAGCTTGAAATTCTCCAGGCGTGATCTGGTCGTGACGGTCAATTCAAATGGGCTCGTAACCGATGTGAGTTACGAGTCGTCTGGTATGCAATAGCAGCAGAATCTATCAAGGTGGTGGAAATGGTCCAAGCCCGGCCCGAGCGTCGGCTTTGTCCTTCATGGCGTCGTAGCATCTCGTGCGGTAGTTGGCATATGACGCCCCACTCTTGCACTTCGTTTTCCCTCGCGAGCGGCCGCTAGTTGACTTGCATCGACCGATCGAGTCTGTTCGTAAAACGGCAAGTGGCCACGTCAGCCGAGCGAGTTTTCTAATGCTGCGGCACCGCTTCCAGAAGGCTCTTAAGTCGCAAAACTGCCGTATCGGATTCTAATTGAATCCTCGCCCGCAGCATAAACCAGTTGAATATCGCGAACCACAACGACGGAGCGCGATAAGTGAATTCACGTTCGAAGCGAGTTCCGCTGGCGCTCGATGTCAGCGAATAGGTGACGGTGCCAGCCGGTCTGCCATCAATCTTTCCCTCTATCGTCCACTTGCTCGGAGGCTCCCGTGCGACGACTGTCCACACAACGCGGCCACGCCTGCCCGCTACACGGAATTCCTCCGTCACCTGCTCGCCCAGATCGAGTGGATGGTCAACCGAGCCGCTGACCGCGAGCGATGACGGATGCCAGACTGGCCAGTGAGCCGGGGTCGTGACATAGTCGAACACGACTGTGGGAGGGCGTTGAATCGACGCAACCGTAACGATGTGCGTATCGAGCCCGATCCGCTGCGGCAATGGGATGAAGAGCAACGCGATGGCGACGGGCACGGCCAATATTGCCGTGACGAACCGTGTACGGTTTTTCATAACGTTTTGTACTCTGCGCGCTCCAGATGAAGTTGTTTTACTGCGGAGCGCCCGATCAAGCGGATCGGGGCCGAGCGTTGTCATCGCGCGTCGGAAAGCGGCCGGGCTCTGCCGAACCCGCAATCACTCCGACACCGGACGTTCGCCGTCGTCATCGTGCTCTCGCGAACGTCCGCTCCGGCCGAACGTTCGCCTGTCGACGCACTCCAGTACGAAAAGCTTGCTCTGTCGGCATTCGAATTATGCGACCGGCAGTTGAGTCAACTGGATACCTTGATCACAACGGCGGGGCAGTATCAGCAGGAACTCGAATGCGACCGTGAACTGTTCCAGGTGATCGCGCTCGATGCGAAGGGCGTTGCGCAAAGCCGCATCACGGCACGCCATGCGGCAACCCTGTTTGCCGAAGCATCGCAGAAAGCAAAAGCACCCGTAGCCACCGCAAACGCTCCACAGCGCAAAAGCCCGTCGACGAAAATTGCCGCGGCGTTAAGAGCCGACGCGGCGCAACAGCCGGTTGCCGCGCCGCACCAGGCGATCAAGAAAGGCCGGCGAGTGGTAGGGCCAAGTCGGCCAACTCTCGAATCAAGCTCTCAACGGCAACCAGATCTCGAGTCCACCCATTCCGCTGACGGGATCGAACTTCTCGTCATAGCGCTCGAAGTTAGGCGCATCGGCGGGAATGTGTCCCGATGCCGGCAGCCACTGATTCCAGATCGTGTTCCAGGTGCGCCGCACGGTCGAGATATGCTCGCGGTGGCTGAACACCGCGTAGCGCTGCGGGGCAATGCGCAAGCGGCTCAGTTCGGCGGGCAGCGCCGAGAAGTCGCTCACTTCGACACCGCACAGATAGTCGATATTGCCGGCGTCGTCGGCGTTGTAGCAGACGCCATACGCCACGTTGCCGACCTGCCCCGGCACTTTGCCGAAGTAGTCGTTAAAGCGTTGCCACTGCGAAGGAATCGCGGCGGACGTTTCGTTTGTATAGCGCTCGTTCAGGCCCGCGACGAGAAACGCTTTACCGTTTTCGAAGCGCGGCGGTTCCAGATGAGTGAGAAGGGTTTCGTCCATTTTGATCGGCTCCACGATGGCGATAGTGTCGAGATGACCACGCGCGCGCAGCGCCTCGGGCGTGATGCCGAACTGCTCGCGAAACGCACGCGTGAATGCTTCGTGAGAACCGTAACCGGCGTCGAGGGCAACCGCCAGGATGTCCGGCGCGCCGTCGGCGAGGCGTCGCGCCGCTTCGCTCAAACGGCGGGCGCGAACGTAGCGCATCACCGAAAGTCCGGTAGCCGCTTCAAAAGCACGCGCCAGATGGAAGCGCGACACGCATCCGCAGTTGGCGATGTCGTCGAGCGTTAACTCGCCGGCAAAGTGGCTTTCGATAAACCAGAGCGCTTTTCCAACGGGGTTCATATCGGCTCTCACGTCAGCATGAAGCCAGCATAGCCAGCCGCGAACCGGCCCATTTGATCGCGCTTGCGGTTTTGTAATGGACCTTGGCCCTGACTTCGACTTTGAGCGGCCGCAGCGGGCATACTCAACCGTGCAAAGCTGCGTGCCGCTGCATACAGGTCAGTAGTTTTCCGTCGCTGCCTCGTTGCCGGTGGCACGGCCTTGTTCCGATGCGGCTGCATCATGCGTACCAGCACCACCCGGTTGCCCCGGACGCAACAGCAGTCCACCCAGCACACCCGCCGCCGCCGCGAAAATCGCACCGAACAAAAACGCCACGTGATAGCCGCTGTTGAGCGCCGCGGTGACGCTTTCCGATGCCTGCATTGCGTCGCTGCGCGCGGCGGCGAGACTCGCGAGTACCGCCAGACCGAGCGCCCCGCCCATCATGAACGACGTATTGACGATGCCGGACGCGAGGCCCGAATCACTCGGATCGACGTCGCTCATCGCGGCCAGCAGCATCGGATTGAAGGCGATGCCCGCGCCGAAGCCGAGCAGGATCATGCCCGGCAATACGTCGAGCACGAAACTGCCGTTGACCGGCGCGCGCGCGAACAGAGCGAGCCCCACCGCCGCGACCAGCAGACCGGCGGCAAGCGGAACGCGCAGACCAAAACGCATCACCACGCGCGCCGACAGTCCCAGCGAAAAGAACGCCATGATCAGATTGGCGGGCAGGAACGCGAGCCCGACCTGCAACGGCCGGTAGCCGAGCACGCGCTGCAGATACAGCGCGGAGATGAAGAACCACGCGAACATGGCCGCGGCCCACAACACGCCGACCACGTTCGCGGTCGCGACATTGCGCAAGCGGAACAGCCCGAGCGGCATCAACGGATGCTGGACCCGTGCTTCGATAACGAGGAACGCAGCGAGCAGCGCGAGCGCGACGAACAGCAAGCCGAGCGTTTGCGCCGAGGTCCAGCCGGCCTCATTGCCGTTCACGACCGCATAGACGGCCAGCATCAGCGAAGCGGTGACCGTCACCGCGCCGGCCACGTCGAGCCGCTCGCCGTGCGCATGACCGCGCGCGGAAGGCAACAGCGCGACACAGAGCGCGTAGACGGCGATGCCGATCGGCAGATTGACGAGAAAGATCCAGTGCCAGCTCAGCAGGTTAGTGAGCAGGCCGCCGAGCAACACGCCGATGCTGCCGCCGCCCGCGCACACGAAGCCGTACACGCCCATCGCCTTGGCGCGTTCGCCGGATTCGGTGAACAGATTCATGATGAGCGACAGCGAAACAGCGGAGACGATTGCGCCGCCCAAGCCCTGCACGGCGCGTGCGCACACCAGTAGAATTTGCGAGTTCGCGATGCCGCAGGCGAGCGACGCCACCGTGAACAACGTAATGCCGCCGAGGAACAGTTTGCGGTGGCCGTACAGATCGCCGAGCCGGCCGCCCAGCAGCAGACAGCCGCCGAAGGTGAGCATGTACGCGTTGATCACCCAAACCAGCGAGGTCTCGGTAAAGCCAAGATCCGCCGCGATCGACGGCAACGCGACGTTCACGATCGTGGTGTCGAGCACGATCATCAGCACGCCGAGGCAGAGAACGATCAGCGCCAGCCAGCGTTTGTTGCCGTGGATGGAATGGGTCATGCAGTGCGCTCCTTTGCCTCGATCGATCGGTTGCCGCTCCGCCCGTGCCGCCGTTCGGCGCAATGCTGACAACCCGGCCGGCAACTCGTCGATGGCAATGAATTTTCGAGTCTAGCACCCGTGACTTTTACAGCACAACTACGAGTTCCTGGGCGGCGCGAACGTTACTCCGCGTCGGCGATTTGCGTCGTTCACACGCGCGACTTGCCGCCCATCAGCTGATTCGACGGCAGCGTTTCATCCAACAGCTTGCGCGCGCTTTCGATGCCGGCCACCGGCAACCCCTCGGGGTTCAGCAAGCCGACCTGTACCAGCACCGAAGCCTGATCCCAATAGATGTGCTCGTTATAGAGCTTGTCGCCACGGAAGCACACCACCGCCAGCATTGGCACTTCGAAGTACTTGCCGGTCGGCGCGACGCCGGGCAGCAGCCAGTCGATCTCGCAGGAATGCGTGCAACTGAAAATGAATTCGTCGACGATGCGATCCGCACCAATGGTGCGCGAAATCGGAATCAGTTTCGTATCGGCGGGATTCGAGTTGACGAAGTGATGCGTGTAGAAGCGCTTGAGATTGTCATGGCCGACGCCGCCTGTCATCGTGGGAACGTGATTGACGTACGGTTGCGCGACCATGGTCGGCATGACCGCGTCGACGTCGCGCGTGGCGAACTCGTGGTAGCAATGCGCTTCCCACAACGCGTTCAGATCGTAAACCGGACCGAGCACTTTACGCAGCAGCGCGAGCGTGCGCGAATACGCCATCATCGCGGCGGGTTTGTTGTATTGCGGACGCGACGGCGCGGCGAATGCGTGATCGCAACCGGGGTACACATATTGCTCGATTTGCGGCCGCGTGCGCAATGCGGCGCCGATGCGCTCGCGCGTTTCCGGCGGACAGAGCGCGTCGTTTTCGGGGAAGTGGAACACCACCGGGCAGCGCACCGCGGGGACTTCGTCCAGATACGCATCGAGGCCGACGCCGTAGTAGCTGACCGCACAATCGACGTCGGTGCGCGCCGCGCTCAGGAACGCGAGCTTGCCGCCGAGGCAGTAGCCTACCGTGCCGACTTTGCCGGCCTGCTCGGGCAGCGTGCGTAATGTGGCAACCGTTGCCGCGATATCGTCGACGGCGAGATCGGTGTCGAAACGCGCGAAATAGTCGAGCGCCTGTTTCATATCGGCTTCGCCGTAACCGAGTTCGACGCCCGGTTTGATCCGCCAGAACAGATCCGGCACCAGCACCACGTAGCCCTCTTCGGCGAAGCGGTCGGCCATCGACTTCATAGAGTCGTTGATGCCGAAAATTTCCTGCAACAGCACGAGCCCAGGGCCCGAACCTTGCGCCGGACGCGCGACGTAGGCGTTGAAACGGCCGCCATCATGGGCGACGACTTCGATGAAAGAGGCGGCCATGCGGTCTGTCTCCTGCAGGAAGAGGGCTACTTCACCGAACGCAACTCGAAGCGCTTGAGCTTGCCGGTTTCGGTGCGCGGCAACGAGTCGACGAAAACGATCACACGCGGATACTTGTACGGCGCCACGCTATTTTTCACGAAATCCTGCAGTTGCGCGATCAGTTTGTCGTCCGGCCCATAATCTGGATTGAGCACGACGAACGCCTTGACGATTTGCCCGCGCGTTTCGTCCGGCACGCCCACCACGCCGCATTCGGCGACCGCGTCGTGTTGCAGCAGCACGCTTTCTACTTCGGGGCCGGAGATGTTGTAGCCGGCGGACACGATCATGTCGTCGGCGCGCGCCTGATAGAACACGTAGCCGTCTTCGTCCAGATAGACGGAATCGCCCGGCAGATTCCAGCCGTCGCGCACGAACTTCATTTGTCGTTCGTCGGCGAGATAGCGGCAGCCGGTCGGGCCGCGCACGGCGAGCTTGCCGATTGTGCCGGGCGCGACCGGCTGCATGGCGTCGTCCACGGCTTGCACAACGTAACCCGGCACCGCGCGGCCGATTGCGTGCGGGCGAATCGCGTCGCCCGCAGCCGAGATGAAGATATGGATCAGCTCCGTGCCGCCGATGCCGTCGATCATGTCGATGCCGGTCGCGTCGTGCCATAGGCGGCGCGTCGAGTCCGGCAACGCTTCTCCCGCCGACACCGTCTTCTGCAGACTCGACACGTCGTGGTGCGCGACGAGCGGCGCCATCTGCCGATAGAAGGTCGGCGCGGTGAACATGATCGTCGCTTGAAAGCGTTCGACGGTTTGCAGCAACGTCTCAGGCGTGAGCTTCTCGATCAGCACCGTGGATGCGCCCACGCGCAGCGGAAAACATAGCAAGCCGCCGAGGCCGAACGTAAACGCGAGCGGCGGCGTGCCGCAAAAAACATCGCTCGACGACGGCTTCAACACATGACGTGGGAACAGATCGCACATCGCCAATACGTCGCGATGAAAGTGCATGCAGCCTTTCGGCGCGCCGGTCGTGCCGCTCGTGAAGGCGATCAGGCAGACGTCGTCGGCGGCGGTGTCGCAGGCGGTGAAGTGATCGGGCTTGTTGATCGCGAGCGTGTCGAGCGAATCGGCGGCGTCGTCGTGAAACAGGCGCGTTTGCTTCAGACCCGCACAGTAGAACTCATCCTGAGGATCGTTGCAGCGCGCGAGTTCGTCGGTCAGACGAGCGTCGCATAACGCCGCGCTTACCTGCGCTTTTTCGATGATCTGCTTCAGTTCCTTGGCGCGCAGAAGCGGCATGGTCGGCACGAGGACGAGGCCGGCCTTCAGCGCCGCGAGTGCCGTCACTGCCATGTTCAAGCTGTTCGGCCCGCGCAGCAGCACTCTGTTGCCCGGCTGCAAGCCCATTTCGTCGACCAGCACGTGCGCGCTGCGATTGACCAATGCAAGCAGTTCGCCGTAAGTGGTGGCGCGCGGTTCGCCGTCCACATCCGACCAGATCGCCGGATGGTCGCGATGGCCCGCTTCGATGCTTCTGTCGAGCAACTCCGTCGCGCAGTTAAAGCGCGACGGGTACGCAACGTCGGGGTTGTCGAGCAGAAAGACAGGCCATTGATCCTGCGGCGGAAGATTGTCGCGCGCGAAAGTGTCGACGTGTGCTGACGGTTCCATCATCATCTCCCGGGCGTTGAGCCGGCTGCACTGCGGTTGGCTGAGTTGGCTTGCTGTGCTTACTGCGCAATCACGGCGGTCGCTTCGATTTCCACCTTCGCTTCGTCCTCGATCAACGCGACGACCTGCACCGCGCTCATCGCAATGTCGTAGTCGCCGATCAACTCGCGAAACGCGCGGCCGATATCCTTAAGCGATGCCAGGTATTCGCGCTTGTCCGTGACATACCAGGTGAGGCGCACAAGATCGCGCGGTTCGCCGCCCGCTTCACGCAGCACGGCCACGACGTTTTTCAGCGCCTGAATGGCCTGCGCGGCGAAATCCGTGGTCTGAAAGCGCGCCTGTTCATCCCAGCCAATCTGGCCGGCGATGAACACCTGCGTGCCGGTTGCCGCGACGCCGTTCGCATAGCCGCGCGGCTTGACCCAACCGGCGGGGAGAAGAGCTTTTTTCATGAGCGATGCGCCTCGATGGATTCGGGCTGTGGGGTGAACGTCGCGAGCGCGCTCGCGATGTCGGCGGGAATTTCGATGGATCGGCCGCTTTCGAGAGACGTGGTCACGAGTACCTGTTTCGCGCGGAAGCGGGTTTCGCCGTGGCAACGGCCGACGATATCGATGCTGATCGAACGCCGTCCGATTGCGACGACACCGAGTGTCAACGTGATCGTCTCGCCCATCTGGCTCGGCCGCGAAAACTCGCAGTCGAGTTTGACGATCGGCAGGCCGACGCGGCGTTGCGCGATCATCTGCGCGTAGTCGATGCGCAGGCCTTCGTTGAACCAGTCTTCGACCAGCGCGTTGGTCATCACCAGGTATTGCGGAAAGAACACGATGCCCGCGGGGTCGCAGTGCGAGAAGCGAATGCGTACCGGCTTTTCGAAGGAGGACGTGCTCATTTCGCGCTGTCCCTAGTCGCGGCGGCGGCGTGTGCTTTAAGCAAATCGCGCCCCACGATCAATTGCTGCACTTCAGTCGCGCCTTCATAAATGCGCAGCGCGCGAATCTCGCGATACAGCATTTCGACCGCCGTGCCGCTTTGCACGCCCATGCCGCCATAAAGCTGCACGGCGGCGTCGATCACCTGTTGCGCGCCTTCGCTCGCGTGCCACTTCGCCATCGCCGCTTCACGCGTGACGCTCTCGCCTTGGTCGCGCAGCCAGGCGGCGCGATAGACCAGTAGCGCGCTGCTGTCGATGGTCAAGGCCATTTGCGCGAGCTTCGCTTGCGTCAGTTGAAAATCGCCGAGCGTCTGCCCGAACATCTTGCGCGACGAGGCGCGCGCGAGACCTTCCGCTATCGCATGCCGCGCGAAACCGAGGGACGCAGCCGCCACCGACGTGCGGAAAATATCCAGCGTACGCATCGCGAGTTTGAAACCTTCGCCGGGTGCGCCGAGCATCTGGCTGCGCGGCACGCGCGCGCCCGCAAAGTGCAGACGGGCGAGCGGATGCGGCGCGATCACGTCGATGCGTTCGGCGATTTCAAGACCAGGCGTATCCGCATCGACGATAAACGCAGTGATGCCGCGCGCGCCCGGCGCTTCGCCGGTTCTGGCGAACACGACGTAAAAATCGGCGATACCACCGTTGGAGATCCACGTCTTGTCGCCGTCGAGTACGTACGCGTCGGCGTCTTCGCGAGCGGTGAGCGACATGGCGGCGACGTCCGATCCCGCTTCCGGCTCCGACAACGCAAACGCGGCGATGGCCGTGCCGTTGGCGACGCGCGGCAGGTAGCGCGCCTTTTGCTCATGCGTGCCGCCGAGCGAGATCGC
>DASPZL010000286.1:0-6676 GCA_035636295.1 Paraburkholderia sp. | reverse complement strand
CGCCACGCGACACATAGTCGAGGCTTTGGCGTACGTTCGCGGCGAGCACGGCCTTGGCGCTCACGACGTCCCAAATGCCCGCGGCTTGCAGCGCGCCCTGCGTATAGCGGCCGACCGGCACGGAAGCCGGGTCGCCGTACGCGATGCGCTTCACGTTCGCCGAGGCCAGCTCGTTCAGCCTGGCCGGCGCGAAATGGCTGTCCGTCGGCACGATCAGCACCAGCGAATTGGCGGCGAAGTCCTTGCGCGTGGCCGGCACGATCACCTTTTCGGCGGCGGCCTTGTCCATGGCTTTCTGATCCGCGGACGCGAACACGTCGGCGGGCGCACCCTTGACGATCTGCTGCATCAACACGTCGGACGCGCCGAAGTTCAGCAGCACCTTGGTGCCGGGATGCTGCTGCTCGAAGGCTTCGCTGACCGCCTTGAACGCGTTGGTCAGGCTGGCGGCGGCGGAGACCACGAGTTCGTCGGCGCGCGCATTGGCGCTGAGGACAACGGAGACGGCGCTGGCGACGAACAGCGCATGTTTCACAAGGCGGCGGGACAGTGTCATGAAAGCTTGGATGTCCGGCGTAAGCCGGAGCGGCAGGTTAAAACGTCATCGTAATATAGCAACGGTTATAGCGGTAGGCATGACGCTGATTCAGTGGTCCGCGGAAAGCGGTTCGTAAGTCAGCGAAGCATATTTTCAGACGTCGGAAGAATGCGGCGGCGCGAGCGTGTTGAGCGTTTGCGACAGCGGCGCCGTGGCTGGGCGGGTATCGGGCACGGCTTTCCATTTTGCGCGAATGAACGGCCTGTCATGGCCGGAGACCTTCAGCGCGATGTGCGTGACCCAGCGTTGAGTGGGCACGTGCACGCCGTGCATGAGCACCGCGAGAACCATCAGACTCGCGGTGACGGGCAGCGCCGACAGCCGGCCCGGCTCAACATTCCACGCCATGCGCACGAACACCAGCGCGGCGAGCGCGCCGACCAGGCAGCCGGTGATGGCTTCGGACGGCGAGTGAGCGCTCAACACGATCCGCGACAAACCCACCGCGATACCGGCGGCGAGACCGAGCGCAACGCCGAGCAGACGAACGGCCGGGCGCGCCGGCAACAGCATCAGGAACAAAGCGACCGGATAGACGGCGGTGGACAGCATCGCATGGCCGCTGACGCCGGTGAAATCCAGTTCGCGCACGCCGACACCCCAGCCGAGGAACGCCAGCTTGGTCACCGTTACAACCCCGATGGCCGCGCCGAGCAGCAACAACCAGCCGGCGGCCATGCGCCACGTGTAGCCGAGCGTCAGCCAAAGCGCGATGGCGAACGCGAGCGGCAGCGTCATGCCGGCGCCGCCGAGGCTGGTGATCGAATACCACAGGTTGGCAGGTAAATCGGGCATGGCAAAAAGCGCGACCAAGGCCGCGTAGAATCGGTTGGTATGAATTAATGCGTGAGCGGCTCGAATCGTCGACGCGGCGGAGCCCACGCATCAAGGAATCAATCGCCAGTATAGACGCGGCGCCGCACTGCGGTTCGCTGCGCGCGACGGTTTTGTGGCCGGACGTTGGCTGGCGAACAAGCCTTGCCGCGATTTGACGCCCAGTCCGTCGCAAGGTTCGCCGTGCGGAAATTTCCGGCTTGGACATCAGTTTATGCTGTCAGCATCGCATGAGGAATGGTGTTATTGTGCATTGCACAACAAAGCGCCGTTTTAACGAACGGCCCCTGCCCCTTTTTGCGAGGTTATCCGCCGATGGCAAAAAGTCTATCGAAAATCTGGCTGCGCGGGCTCAAGCGGCTGCTCGCGATCCAGACCGAGCACGCTCACAAAACTACCAAGCGCATTGCCACGCGGCCGGCGCGGCCCGCCACCAGCAAGCCTTCGGCGAAGGTCCGTCCGATCAAGCCGACAGACGCGCTGCGCGTACCCGCGAAACGTGAAGCGCCGCGCACCGCGCGCGAATCGCGCGTTCGTCCGCGCGCATCGGCGTGGGCCAGCGGCTCGTGGACGCGTTCGTTCCACTCCGCGCCTGCCGCGCCGGGGCGGCTCGTCAACCACCTTCAATACGGCTTGTATATCCCGCCCGGCCATGCACTCGATGCGATGCCACTGGTGGTGATGCTCCATGGCTGCACGCAATCGATCGACGAATTCGCCGCGGGTACGCGAATGAACGTGTTGGCGGACCGCTTCGGCTTTGCCGTGGTTTATCCGGAACAGTCGAAGCACGCGCATTCGCACCGCTGCTGGCATTGGTACGACGCCAGCGACAGCGCCGGCGGCGCTGAAGCGCGCGCGGTGGTGTCGTTGGTGGACGCGCTGGTCGCCGAACATGGTTTCGACAGCGAGCGCGTGTATGTCGCCGGAATCTCCGCTGGAGCCGGGCTGACGGCGCTTCTGGCCATCAACTATCCCGAACGTTTCGCGGCGGTCGCGCTGCATTCCGGCCCCGCTTTCGGCGAGGCTCGCTCCGGCATCACAGCAATGGACGTGATGCGGCGCGGCGCGCGCGGTGAACCGGCCGAGCTGGTCGACGAGATTGCCAATGTGAGGCAATACCCCGGCATGCCGGCTCTCATCATCCACGGCGACGCCGATCATGTGGTCGCGCCGGTCAACGCGGAACAGCTAGCGGTACAGTTTCTCCGGCTGAACCGGATCGTCGACGAAAGCGGCACGCGTAAATCCGGCGAAGTGCGGGAAGAACGCAAGGGCGGCATGGTGATGCGCGATTACGTGCGCGGCGGGCGGCGGGTGGTGCGGCTGTGCCGTGTGCAAGGGCTCGCCCACGCCTGGAGCGGCGGCGACGACGCGGTGCCGTTTCACTCCGCCAAAGGTCCGGACGCAAGCGCCATGGTCTGGGAATTTTTCAAGCATCAGCGCCGCACAGGCGCCGGGCGCATCGCGGAAAGCACCGCCACAGCGGCTTCCGCGGATGCGCGGTGACGCAGGAACAACACCTCGAAATGAAATCTTGGCTAAGCCTAGGGTTTTCCCTATAATGAGGGTTATCCCCTAGGCGTTAACGCCTAACATCATTGTCGAGGTCGACCATGTACCTGCTTACTCGCCTTTTCCTCTTTCTGACCAAGTCGCCCGATCAACTCGCGAAGGAACGCGCTGACGCATTCCTCGCCGAGGCAACCGATCTGTACGATCTCGAGTTCCGCATGCGCAAGCTCGACCGTGACACGAATGTTCGTCAACCGTCGTGGATGACCCAGCACTAAGCTGCGCAAGTAGAAGCATCGGCGTATATCGAAACGCCGGTGTTTGGGGTGGGGCTACCTGAGTTATAGCGGCGCTAGAGTGTCTGCTCACTTGCCGAAACGCGCCAGCGTGCGTTGCCGTGCTTTAGCATGGTCGACGATCGGCGCCGGATAGTCCTGGCCTGACACCACCTCCGGTTCCGCGAGCCGCCCGACGCCTGCCTTGCGAGCTGCGACAAATAGCACTTGATAAACCGGCCTTCGGCGTCGAATTTTTCTGATTGCGTGATCGGATTGAAGATCCGGAAATATGGCTGAGCGTCGCATCCTGTCGACGCCGCCCACTGCCAGCCGCCGTTATTCGCCGCGAGATCGAGGTCGTTGAGTCGGCTTCCACGGAAAGCTCATTGGCCAGCTTCGGCACGAGGTCGGCCGGATCGCCGTACAGCCACGATCAGGCCGCCACCGTTGGCGCGCAACGCTTCGTCCAGTTCGGTTAGCGACACAAGAATGAACTCGATGCAGCGGTCTTGCGGTTGAGCGTTAGCATGGCGAGCGTGCCAGCTATCGGCCGGCGGTTGCAGGATCGCAAGTTACGCGATTTGCAGACGAACCGCGATGTTGTTGCGCGTGGCGTTCGAGTATGGGCAGACCTGGTGCGCCGCGTCGGCCAGTTCCTTGGCCGCGTCCGCGGCGAGCCCCGGCAGCGAGATGCGCAGATCGATGTCGAGCGCGAAGCCGCCATTGTCGTTCGGGCCGATGCCCACTTCTGCGGTGACTCGCGTGTCGGCCGGCAACGTCTGCTTATGCTGGCCGGCAACGAACTTCATCGCGCTCAGGAAACAGGCCGAGTAGCCGGCGGCAAACAGTTGCTCCGGATTCGTGCCCGCTGCGCCGTTACCGCCCAGCTCGCGCGGTGCCGCCAGCTTCACGTCTAGCGCATTGTCCGACGACACTGCACGGCCGTCACGGCCACCGGTGCTGGTTGCGCTTGCTTTGTAGAGGATGTTCATTGTGCTGCTCCTTTATCTGGGTTGTCAGGGTCTGCGTGTTTGCCGCTGTCGCCTTGCCCGCCGTTTGGCGGAGCCTCGTCGAAGTGGCATGCGATAACGATAGTACACAAATGATTTGTGTGCAAATGAAATTTCGCATTATCGCGATAGCGTGCGTTTTGCAGCAGACCGGCTAGTGGTCCATGTAATCGTTGAGTGTGGTGCGCAGGCGCGTCAGATCGTCGCGCAGACGCAGCAGGAATTCCGGCGTCTGCTGGGTCGCGCAGAAGATTTCCGCGGGCACTTCACGCGCCTGGCGTTTGAGTGCGGTGCCGGCTTTCGTGAGCCGGATATACACGAGGCGCTCGTCGTCGATGCCGCGTACCCGTTCGACCAACCCCTGCGCCTCGAGGCGCTTGAGCAGCGGCGTGACCGTCGCCGAGTCGAGGTTCAGGCGCGCGGCCATGTCCTTGACCGTGACGTCGTCGGTTTCCCAGAGCACCAGCATCGCCAGATATTGCGGATACGTGAGGCCGAGCTTGTCGAGCAACGGCTTGTATGCTTTCGTCATCGCGAGCGAGGTCGAATAGAGGGCGAAGCACAGTTGCTCGTCGAGCGTGAAGGGCAAGGCGGGGCGCTGGGTCATGATGCATCTCGTGTAAAAAGAGCGTGCAAATGGATTGCGCGCAAACCATTGTGCCGCAAATCGGCGCGCATTGACGAGTGCTGTAAGGGATACGGCGAGGCGGCACAGGCGTGTGCCGCGTGGAAGCGGAGCGTGGGCGGGCGCCGGAATGAGCGCCCGCGCCGGAACAACGTTCAAGCCGCCGGCGTGGTCGGCAGGTCGGGCGTTTCGGGCGTCTGCACGCCGAAGCAGCCGCGATATGTCGCGTAGAACGAGCAATACAGCATGGTCGTGACGATCATCGTGGCGGGCATCAGGATCGCGAATGCGTAGTCGCCGGCACCCAGCGCCTGCATCAGCGCGGACAAACCGAGCGACACCGTCATCGCCACCGCGAACCACAGCGCGCCGAACACGATGAACGCGCCGCGATTGCGCCAGCAACTGACGAAGCTGAAGAACATCGCCTTGGCGGGCGGCACGTCATGCCACGCGGCGAGAATCGGTGAGAACCAGAACAGCATCGCCGCCGGAATGTAGAACGCGAAGGCGGTGACGACTGCGAGCGGCATATTGCTGTTGGCGATCGCTTCCTGATCCATCGTCGCGCCGCCGAGCATCACCTTCAGCAGCATGCCGCCGTCGGCGAGCGCAGAACCGGCCAGCACCAGCGCCATCGCGACGACATACAGCACGCCGAGCACGAGCAGCCGTTTCGTGACCACCGGGCCGTAAGAGTGAAAGCCGTCCACGAGAATCGTCGGGAACACGGGTTTGCCCGCGATCGTGTTGCGGCACGCCGCCATGAAGCCGACCGCGACGCCCGGAATGAACACCAGCGGCAGCACGCTGCCGACCACCGGAATCTGCGACACCAGCGTCATCACCAGCAGGTACGTGAAGAACAGCGTCAGAAACGCGAGCGGGTTCTTGCGGAACAGCCAGATACCCTGCCGGAACCACACATAGCCGGTTTTCGCGGGAACTTCGATCAGTTGCATGAGGTATGAATGCCTGGAAGTGCAACGCCGGAAAGGCGTTCGCGCAGAATGCGCTCGAAATGGCCGGGGTCGTGCGGTTTGAGCAGTTCGGCCGCGCGCGGCAAATGAAAATCATACAGGCGCGAGACCCAGAAACGGTACGCGCCCGCACGCAGCATGTCGCCCCAATGGCGATTTTCTTCGACGGTGAAGGGGCGCACCGTCTGGTAAGCGCGCAGCATGGCCTCGGTGCGCGCCTCGTCCAGCCTGCCTGTGGCGAGGTCGACGCACCAGTCGTTGACCGTGACGGCGACGTCGAACAGCCACTTGTCGCAGCCGGCGAAATAAAAGTCGAAGAAGCCGCCGAGACGCACCTCGTGGCCGGTATCCGGCGCGGCATGCGCGAATAGCGCGTTGTCGCGAAACAGATCGGCGTGGCACGGGCCTTCGGGCAGCGCGGCGTAATCTGCGGATGCGAAAAAAGCCTCCTGATGCGCCAGTTCGGACGACAGCAGGTCGCGTTGTGCTCCTTCCAGAAACGGCAGGATGGTCGGCACGGTTTCCTGCCACCACGGCAGGCTGCGCAGATTCGGCTGATACCGCGCGTAATTACGCCCCGCCAGATGCATGCGCGCGAGCATCTGTCCGACTTCGACGCAGTGTTCGACGCCGGGCGCCAACTCAGGCGCGCCTTCGAGCTTGGTGACGATCGCGGCCGGTTTGCCGTGCAGCGTGCCGAACAGCGCGCCGTCTTCGCGCGGCATCGGGTCCGGCACCGGCACGCGGTGCGCCGCCAGATGCTGCATCAGATCGAGATAGAACGGCAGTTGTTCGGCCGTCAGCTTTTCGAAAATCGTGAGGACGTATTCGCCGCG
>DASPZL010000285.1:0-9012 GCA_035636295.1 Paraburkholderia sp. | reverse complement strand
GAGGGCGGCGCGCTGCTGCATTCGGCGACGCAATCGGTACTCGTGCCGGCCTATCACTGCGGTCGCGTGGTGGAAACGGCAGGCGCCGGCGACGGCTTCACGGGCGGTTTCGCGGCTGCGCTCGCTCGCGGCGACGATGCGATCTCCGCGATGCGCTTCGGCTGCGCGCTCGCGGGCATCTCGGTGACGC
Organism: Paraburkholderia sp.; assembly: GCA_035636295.1. Lineage (GTDB taxonomy): Bacteria > Pseudomonadota > Gammaproteobacteria > Burkholderiales > Burkholderiaceae > Paraburkholderia. Next base: position 8,822 of record DASPZL010000285.1, on the reverse strand, counting down.
GTGCGGGCACCGCGCCCTCCATGCCGACGCTCGATGAAGTGAAGCGGGTATTGAGCCAGTCGGATCAGACATCGCAGGCGCTCTGACTGTTCGCGCAGGTTCAAGGAGATCGTCATTACCATGAAGTCCTCGTTTGAGTCCTGGCTTACCGCTGGGAAACTGTTTGCCGACCGGCAACTGAATTTTCTGCTGATCGTCAACGTGTTCGTCGTGCTGGTCGCGACGTGGCTGTCGCGCGGGCAGTTCGTCGATATCGACAACCTGCAATCGATGGGCGGCCAGTTGCCCGAACTCGGTTTGCTCGCGCTCGGCATTATGCTTTCGATGGTGTCCGGCAATGGCGGGATCGACCTGTCCGGTGTCGGGCTTGCCAATCTGTCGGGCATGGTCGCCGCGTTGGCGGTGCCGCATTTTGTCAACGGCGACGACTCGCCGGTGCTTTATACGGCGCTGTTCTGCTCGATCGTCGTCGTGATGGGGCTGCTCGGCGGGATGCTGAACGGCGTGGTGATCGCGTGGCTCAGACTCACGCCGATTCTCTGCACGCTCGGCACGCAGTTGTTGTTTACCGGCTTCGCGGTTGTGCTCAGCAACGGCGCGTCGGTGCACGTCGACTATGTGGACCCACTGTCGGCTATCGGTAACGGCACGGTGTTTCAGGTGCCGATCGCGTTTTGCATTTTTATCGCGGCGGTCATTGTGTTGGGATGGCTGCTCAAACGCAGCCCTTTCGGCCTGCGCCTCTATTTGATGGGCACCAATCCCAAAGCCGCGTTCTATGCCGGCATTCCGCGCGCCCGCATGCTGATCACGACCTATGCGATGTGCGGCGTGCTCGCTTCGCTGGCCGGGCTTATCAGCGCGACGCACACGTCCAGCGCGAAATGGGATTACGGCAACTCCTATCTGCTGATCGCGATCCTGATCGCGGTGATGGGCGGCGTGAATCCCGCGGGCGGTCATGGCCGCATCATCTGCGTGTTCTTCGCCGCAACGGTGCTGCAGTTTCTGTCGAGCCTGTTCAATCTGCTCGGCGTATCGCAGTTTTTCGGCGATTGCGCGTGGGGTTTCCTGTTGCTGCTGTCGCTTGCATTTGCGGGCGGCGAGCGGGTGCGTGCGATTTTCGGCTTCGGCGGTGGCGGCGGTGCGGGTGGCGCGGGCGCGGCGCCGAAGCGTTAGCGATAGAACAAACGCATACGAAGAGTTTCAGTACGCGGCGGACAACGAGCCCTGGTTGTCCGCGATCGTGAAGAGGGGCGACATCGAACGATAAAGGAGACATCGCATGAAATTGACTCGACTGGGTGCCGCGCTCGCAACTGGCGCCCTTGCGGTGGGCGTGATCGCCGCCGCGCAGGCTGCAACGAACGAAACGATCGTCACGGTCGTCAAGGTGACCGGCATCAACTGGTTCAACCGGATGGACGAGGGCGTCAAGGAGTTCGCGAAGGACAACCCCGGCGTGAACGCGTATCAGACGGGCCCAGGCCGCGCGGACGCGGCACAGCAGTTGAAGATCATCGAAGACCTCATCGCCAGGAAAGTCACGGCGATTGCCGTGGTGCCCTACGATCCGCCCACGCTCGAACCGGCGCTGAAGAAAGCGATGGATCGCGGCATCAAGGTGGTCACGCATGAGGCCGACAACGCGAAGAACACGATGGTCGATATCGAAGCGTTCGACAACACCGCCTACGGCGCCGGCCTGAACGAGCGTCTTGCCTCGTGCATGCACAGCGACGGCAAATGGGCCGTGCTGGTCGGTTCGCTCGGCAGCCGCTCGCAGGTGCAGTGGGCGGACGGCGGCATCGGCAACGCGAAGGCGAAGTATCCGAAGATGAATCTCGTCGAACCGAAGCTCGAAACGAATAACGACGGCGAGCGCGCCTACGAAGTCGCGAAGGAAGTGCTGCGCAAGCATCCTGACCTGAAGGGCTTCCAGGGCTCGTCGTCGCTCGACGTGATCGGCATTGGCCGAGCGGTCGAGGAGGCCGGCATGCAGGGCAAGATCTGCGTGTACGGCACGGGCTTGCCGACTGAAGCGGGCAAGTTCCTCGAAAGCGGGGCCATCAACGGCATCGCGTTCTGGGACCCCAAGCTTGCGGGCGAGGCGATGAACAAGGTCGCCAAGATGCTGGTGGATGGGAAAACGGTCGAGAACGGGTCCGACCTCGGCATTCCGGGCTACACCAAGGTCACGGTCGCGAAGGGACCGGGCAAGGGCGTCATCGTGCGTGGCCAGGGTTGGGTGAACGTCGACAAGTCGAACTACAAGCAGTATCCGTTCTGATTCCGCTTGTGTCTTTTGCTTCATGTGTCACGGCGTGCCCATGTGGGCGCGCCTCATCTTGCGGCTCGCCATCATGAATCAAGACGTATCGTCAGCAGTACAGTCCGAAGCGTCGCAGCCTTTCCTGCAGGTCGCCGGCGTGCATAAGCGGTTCACCGGCGTGCATGCGTTGCGCGGCGTGAGCCTGTCGTTCGAGCGCGGCCAGATCTATCACCTGCTCGGCGAGAACGGCTGCGGCAAGAGCACGCTGATCAAGATCATTTCCGGCGCGCAGCCGCCCGACGAAGGCGAACTCGTGATCGAAGGCGTGCGGCATGCGCGGCTTTCCGCGCTCGAGGCGCTCGCCGCGGGCATCGAAACCGTCTATCAGGATTTATCCCTGCTGCCCAACATGAGCGTGGCTGAAAACGTCGCGCTGACTTCCGAGTTGGCGCTGCACGAAGGCAGGCTCGCCCGCACATTCGACCGCCGCGAATTGGCGCGTACGGCGGCTCGCGCGCTCGAAGCGGTCGGCTTGCCCGGCGACGCGGATTTTCAGGCGACGCTCATCGAACAGTTGCCGCTCGCGACGCGTCAGCTCGTTGCGATTGCACGCGCGATCGCCAGCGAGGCGAAGTTCGTCATCATGGACGAACCCACGACCTCGCTCACGCAAAAAGAAGTGGACAACCTGATTGCCGTGCTCGCCAATCTGCGCGCGCAGGGCGTGACGGTTCTGTTCGTGAGCCACAAGCTCGACGAGTGCTACGCGATCGGCGGCGAAGTGATCGTGCTGCGCGACGGGCAGAAAATGGCGCAAGGGCCGATCGCGCAATTCACGAAAGCGCAGATCAGCGAGTTGATGACAGGGCGCCATCTTTCGAATGAACGCTATCGCGAGGGCGGGTTTGGGCAAGATGTCGTGCTCGACGTGCGCGGTTATACGCGCACCAGCCAGTTCAGCGATGTGTCGTTCGCTTTGCACGGCGGCGAAATTCTCGGCGTCACCGGTCTGCTCGATTCGGGGCGCAACGAACTCGCCCGTGCGCTCGCGGGTGTCGCGCCGGCGCAGTCGGGACAGGTGGTGCTCGACGGCAAGCGCATCGCGTTGCGCACACCGTCGGATGCGAAACGTCATCGCATCGGCTATGTGCCGGAAGACCGCTTGAACGAAGGGCTGTTCCTCGACAAGCCGATCCGCGACAACGTGATCACCGCGATGATTTCCAGCTTACGCGACCGCTTCGGCCAGATCGATCGCGCGCGTGCACAGGCGCTCGCGGAACAGACGGTGAAGGATCTGCAGATCGCGACGCCCGGCGTCGACAAGCCGGTGCAGTCGCTCTCGGGCGGCAACCAGCAACGCGTGCTGATCGGCCGCTGGCTCGCGATCGATCCGCGCGTGCTGATTCTGCACGGACCTACAGTCGGCGTCGACGTCGGATCGAAGGACATCATTTACCGCATCATGCAGCGGCTGTCGCAACGCGGCATCGGCATCATTCTGATCAGCGACGACTTGCCGGAACTGCTGCAAAACTGCGACCGCATCCTGATGATGAAGAAAGGCCGTGTGGCGAGCGAATACCGCGCCGACGAGCTGACTGAAGCCGACCTGTATCACGCGCTGCTTTCCGAAGCGGCATAGAGGACGCCCCTATCCATGAACTCGCGCTTGAATCCGCGCATGAACCAGCCCATGACTACTCCGACCGTCGTCGAAGTCGCTCCCGAGGTCAGGCCGCCGAGCTTGCGTACCAAGCTCGCGCGCAATCCCGAATGGTTCACCGTCGCGCTGATCGTGGTGACGTGCCTGCTGGTCGGCGCGATCAATCCGCGCTTCTTCCAGTTGGCGACGCTGTTCGACCTGTTGCACTCGGCCACCACGATGTCGCTCTTCGCGCTCGGCACGCTCGTGGTGCTTGCGTCGGGCGGCATCGACGTGTCGTTCACCGCGATCGCCGCGCTGACGATGTACGGCATCACCAAGGCCGTGTTCGCGTGGTGGCCCGACGCGCCGTTCGCGCTGATCCTGATCGCGGGCGCGCTCGGCGGCGTGATCCTCGGCGTCGCCAACGGCCTGCTCGTGCACCGGTTGAAGGCGCCTTCGCTGATCGTCACGATCGGCACGCAGTATCTGTATCGCGGGATGTTGCTGACGTTCATCGGCACGACGTTCTTCATGAACATTCCGTACAGCATGGATCATTTCGGCCGCATTCCGCTGTTTTTCTATCACACGGCTGACGGCTTGCGCGCGGTGCTGCCGGTTTCGGTGCTGGCGCTGGTGGCGGCCGCGTTCGTCACATGGTGGCTGCTGAACCGGACGATGATGGGGCGCGGCGTCTATGCGATGGGCGGCAGTCTGGCCATTGCCGAGCGGCTCGGCTACAACCTGCGCGCGATCCATCTGTTCGTGTTCGGCTATACGGGCATGCTCGCCGGGATCGCCGGCATTCTGCACGTGTCGAACAACCGGCTCGCGAATCCGTTCGACCTGGTTGGGTCGGAGCTCGATGTGATCGCCGCGGTGATTCTCGGCGGCGCGCGCATTACCGGCGGCACGGGCACGGTAGTCGGCACGTTGCTTGGCGTCGTTCTTGTCACGTTGATCAAGAGCGTGCTGATACTGGTCGGCGTGCCGAGCACCTGGCAGAAGGTGATCATCGGCGCATTCATTCTGATCGCGGGGACGCTCTTCGCGTTGCAACGCAAGCGCTGAACGCTGCGATGTGATGCTGCGCGATGCACTCCGTCGCGCGGCATGCGGGTTTTATTTGCGCTTGCGCAGCGCCTGGCCCTTCTCGGTGATGATGGAATCGAAGTCGTCGACTTGCGAGAAGCGCACCGCTTTCACCACACCGAACTTGCTCTCGTCCACCACCAGATGCCGTTCGACGGCGCTCGCCATGGCGGCCTGTTTCAGCGCGACTTCGTGAAAATTCCAGCAGGTGACGCCGCGTGCGGCGTCCACGCCGCCTGCGGAGATAAAGGCCTTGTTGATCCCCATGCGGCGCAGCATTTCCAGACTTTCCTCGCCCGCGAATGAATCAGACGAAGGCACATAGACGCCGCCCAGCAGAATCATCCGCACATTCGGCTTGCGCCGCAGAATCTCAGCGACGTTCAGCGAATAGCACACCACCGTGACGTGGCGCTCGACCGGAATCAGCCGGGCAAGCGTGGTGAGCGTCGTGCCGCAATCGATGAAAAGCGTTTCGTTGTTGCCGATAAGTCCCGCCGCAATCGCGGACGCTTCGGCCTTGGCCTGCGCGAAATGGTCTTTTTCTTCTTCGAGTGAATAGCCGGCGTTGTTCGGTACGTCAGTCGCGCTGACGATATAGCCGCCGAGATACGTGAATCGTTCCGGACTGCCCGCGATGTCGCGCCGGACAGTCATCTCCGATACGCCCAGCAGGCTGGCGGCATCGCGCAGACGCATCACGTTTTGCTTGCCCAGCGCATCGCCGAGGACGCGGAGGCGGTCGGGTTTCAGCATGGAGGTCCTGTCGCGCGGTGTGGGTCGCAGTTGGGATTGGCGTTATGTTTTGTTCGACTTGATGAGAGGATTATAACAAGAGCTCGCCTGCGCGGCGAGCATGGATTGAACGTGGCGCGATCGTTATGCGACCCGCTACTTCATTGCTAGCAGGACCGCCTCGCATGCCGCGCGATATTTCGGTCAAGCTGCTCGAACCGCCTTCATGCGCGGATGTAACGCCTGCGCTCATTGCCTGCGCTCATTGCTTTGTCGCGGCCGGTCGCTTCGAGTGCGCCCGTCGCGCGAGCATGTTCATCGCCTCGACGAACGCGGAGAACGCCATCGCCGCGTAGATGTAAGCCTTCGGCACATGCGAACCGAAGCCTTCGGCGATCAGCGCCATGCCGATCACGAGCAGGAAGCTCAGGGCGAGCATGACGATCGTGGGATTGCGATCGATGAAGCGCGAGAGCGGGCGTGCGGCGAACAGCATCGCCATGACCGCCGCAATCACCGCGACAAACATGATCGGCATGTGCTCGGTCATCCCGACCGCGGTGATGATGCTGTCCACCGAAAACACGATGTCGAGCAACAGGATCTGGCTGATCGCGGCCCATGCGGTCAGCTGGACCACCGTGCCCGTCGCGTCGCGTGCCTCGTCCACAGGGGCGACGTGATGGTGAATTTCACGGGTGGCTTTCCAGACGAGGAATAGGCCGCCGCCGATCAGGATCAGGTCGCGCCATGAAAAGCCGTGGCCGAAGAGCGTCACGGCAGGCTGGGTCAACTGCGCGATCCACGCGACGGTGCCGAGCAGGGCCAACCTCAGCACGAGCGCGAGCATGATGCCGATGCGCTGCGTGCGCGCGCGTTGTGCTTCCGGCAGCTTGTTGCTGAGAATCGAGATGAAGATCAGGTTGTCGATGCCGAGCACGATCTCCATCACGACCAGCGTGAGAAGCGCCGCCCATGCGGCGGGGTCGGCAACGAGTGTGAGCAGAGAGTCCATGGGAATGGGTGGTCGCGGTTAGAGAGAATGACGTCGGGGTTTCTTCATCATCGAGGTTTTCCTGGTTCGGATAAACCAGTGTTAATCTGAACGATATATCGTTTTTTTCGAAGATTTTCCAGCATGCTCAATTACCGTCACCTCTACTATTTCTGGATGGTCGTGAAGGAGGGCGGCTTCGCGCGCGCGGCCGAACGTCTCGACATGGCGGTGCAGACGATCAGCGCGCAGGTGCGCGAGCTCGAAAAATCGATTGGGCGCCAGTTGCTGAAACCGGCCGGGCGCGGCGTCACGATGACCGAAGCGGGGCAGGCCGCATTTGGCCGCGCCGAGCAGATTTTCCAGATCGGTGAGGCGCTGCTCGACGAAATGCGCGAGTCAGGCGGCGAACGTGTTGCGCGGCTCGCGGTCGGTCTTTCCGACGGCATCTCGAAGCTCGCGGCGCACGCGCTGCTGGCGCCGGTGCTCGGCACGCCGTCGCTCAGGCTGCTGTGCCATGAAGGCGAACATGCGCAATTGCTGTCGGAACTCGCGCTGCATCGGCTCGATCTTGTGCTGGCTTGCCAGCCCGCGCCGCACAACGCGGATCTGCGCGTCGTGAGCCAGCGCCTCGCCGGCTCGCCGGTCGACTGGTACGGTCCCGCGGAACTCGTCCGCAAATCCACGCGTGCCGGATTTCCGCAGTGTCTGTCCGATGTGCCGGTGCTGCTGCCGACCGGGCATGGCGCGTTGCGCGCGCGGCTCGACCGCTGGTTCGAAACCGAAGGCATCCGGCCACGGGTCGCCGGAGAATTCGAGGACAGCGCGCTGATGGCGGTGTTCGCCGCACGAGGCCTCGGCGTGTTTCCGCTCGCGGAACTGGGCGCGGAAGATTTGTCGCTGCTGCGGGGACTGCGCCGGCTCGGCCGCGCGGAAGGCGTGATCGAAGAGATTCACGCGATCCGGTCGCGGCGCGGACAGCATCATGCGCTCGCGTCTCAGGTGGTCGCCGCCGCGTGTGCGTGACGGGGCGCCGCCGCGTTGTTTCGCTAGCCGTTGATTTCGATCGAGCGCATGCGCCGCTCCAGGTCGCCTATATCGACCGACGACTCGAGGAATGCGTTACGGCGGCTATGTTCTGCGCGTTCGAGCAAGTTGCGCAACGTGCGGACAAGGTAGGCAAGCATGGTGTACTCCGATAATCGGTTCGGTCTGGAGTGAATCGGCTGCCGCGGGATCGCGGGCAGCCATTCAGCTCAACCGCCGTACCTATGCATCGACCATGCCGCTTTGCTCAAGCCTTAGCCGGAGGCCGTCGTGGCCTCTCGTGGTGATGCGAGGGGGAAAAGTGTCGTTTGTTCACCGACGTTTTTTGACCCGTTAGTTCGGGCGCGACCGACAGCACATCTCGACTGTCCGCGTATCGATCGGCGCCATGGCGCGGCATCACTTCCGCACGATCACCACCTCGAGGTACTCGCTCGGCAGCACGAGCGTACTGTCGCCCGAACGGTTGCGGCTTTCCATGAGCGTCAGCAGGTCTTGAGTGAACGCAGCCTGCTGCGCCGCATCGAGCGCGCCGAACGTCTTGTTCATCGGGCCGTAGTAGGTGCGGAACACTTCGATCCAGTGGGCGGGCGAGAGGTAGCGGAAGACGAACTCGCGGCTGGTCGCGCGGATTTCCCGCGCGGTCTCGCCGAACAGTTCATCGAGCCGTGCCTGCGTGCCCCACAGTGCCGGCGATTTGACGCCTGGCGCGGGCGGTACGTATTTGCCGATGGTTTTGAACACTTGTCCGATGAAGCTATCCGGCGTCCAGTTCGCCAGGCCGATCTTGCCGCCGGGCTTGCAGACGCGCGCTAGCTCGCTCGCGGCCTTGTCCTGATTCGGCGTGAACATCACGCCGAAAGTGGACATCACGACATCGAACGACGTGTCGGGAAACGGCAGGTTTTCGGCGTCCGCTTCCTGGAACTGGATGGTGTGGCCTTCGGCCTGCGCACGCGTGCGCCCGGATTCGAGCAGTGAGGACACGTAGTCGGTGGAGGTCACGTCGCACCAGCGACGCGCGGCGGCAAGGG
>DASPZL010000284.1:0-7516 GCA_035636295.1 Paraburkholderia sp. | reverse complement strand
TCGGCGACAAACCGAGCATACGTCCCGCCGTGGCCGCGGCCGCCACCGTGCCCGCCGTGCCGGTGGTGTGGAACACCTTGTAGTGCGAGCGCCCGAGAAATTCACCGATACGGATGCCGACTTCATAGCCCGCGACCGCTGCCGCGATGAAGTCGCGCCCCGATGCGCGATTGGCCTGCGCCAATGCGAGCGCCACCGGGAACACCACGGTCGCCGGATGAAACACCGAGCCGTTGTGCACGTCGTCCTGTTCGGCAAAGTGCGAGGCCGCGCCGTTGACCATCGCCGCGAAATACGGCGTGGCGCGGCTGCGGTCGATCAGCACTTCGCATGCGCCGTCTTTTGCACCGCCGCCAGCCTGGCGCGCGAAACGCGCGATCGTTTCGACTGGCCGCGCGCCTTTGCCGGCCAGCGCGGAGCCGAGCCAATCGACGTACAGATTGACGGTGCGTTCGACCACGTCCTTCGGAATGCTGTCGAAATCGAGTTCAGCGGCGAAGCTCGCAAGTGTGAGGCTGGGATGATCGTTCATGATGTATCGCGTCAGGTTCGTTCAGTTCGCCGGCGTGACGTCGTTCACACGCCGGAACGGCAACCATCTTGCATGGGACCAGAGACAGTTCAGATCGTGCCGGCTGCGCGCAGCGCGTCGATACGCGAACTGTCGTAGCCGAGTTCGCGCAGAATGGCGTCGGTATGCTCACCGAGCGCGGGTACAGGGTCCATGCGCGGATCGAAGCCGGCCGGCAAACCCGGCGGCAGCAACGCGGGCACCGTGCCTGCCGACGTGTCCACTTCATGCCAGCGCTCACGCGCCTTCAATTGCGGATGCACCCACACGTCGCTCAACGTATTCATTTGCGCGTTGGCGATGCCCGCGCTTTCCAGCCGTTCAATCACTTGCGCCGCTGTCAGCTTCGCAAAAGCCGCGACGATCACCTCACGCAACGCTTCACGCGCCGCCGTGCGTTTCGAATTCGATGCAAAGCGCTCATCGGCTGCAAGTTCCGGCTGCATCAGCACACGCTCGCAGAAGAGCTTCCACTCGCGCTCGTTTTGCAGACCGAGCATCACGGTCTTGCCGTCGCCGGCGGGAAACGGTCCGTACGGATAGATGGTGGCGTGCGCGGCGCCGGAAAGCGCGGGCGGTGGTTGACCATCCATCGCGTAGTACAACGGATAGCCCATCCATTCGACCATGCTTTCCAGCATCGACACATCGATGCGGCAGCCGCGCCCCGTGCGGCCACGCATCAGCAGCGCGCTCAGAATGTTCGAATACGCGTACATGCCGGCCGCAATATCCGCGATCGAGCAACCGGCCTTGGCGGGTTCGCCCGGCGAACCGGTGATCGACAGAAAACCGGATTCGCTCTGGATCAGCAAGTCATACGCCTTCTTGTCGCGGTACGGGCCATCGGCGCCATAGCCGGAAATATCGCAGACGATCAGCTTCGGGTGCTTCCTGCTCAACGCCTCGTAACCGAGGCCGAGCCGGTCCGCCGCGCCGGGTGCGAGGTTTTGCACCAGCACGTCGGCGTCGGCGATCAGCGCGTCGATAATCTCCGCCGCTTCGGGCTGCTTCAGATCGAGCGTGAGGCTTTCCTTCGAGCGATTGGTCCAGACGAAATGCGACGATAGCCCATGCACGCGCTCATCGTAGCCGCGCGCGAAATCGCCGGCGCCGGGGCGCTCGATCTTGATCACGCGCGCGCCGAGATCGGCGAGTTGGCGCGTACAGAACGGCGCGGCGATTGCGTGTTCGAGCGTGACGACCTTGATACCGTCGAGTGGTCTCATTGTGTATCTCAGCCCAAAGTCAGAACGAACGCGGTAGCCCGAGGATATGCTCGGCCACGTACGAGAGAATCAGATTGGTGGAAATCGGCGCGACCTGGTAGAGACGTGTTTCGCGGAATTTACGTTCGACGTCGTATTCGCACGCGAAGCCGAAGCCGCCATGGAATTGCAGGCACGCGTTGGCCGCTTCCCACGACGCGTCGGCCGCGAGCAGCTTCGCCATGTTCGCCTGTGCGCCGCACGGTTGATGCGCATCGAAACGGCGGGCCGCCTCGAATCGCATCAGGCTCGCTGCTTCCACATTGATGAACGAGCGCGCGATCGGAAACTGCACGCCCTGGTTCTGCCCGATCGGACGGCCGAACACGACGCGCTCTTTCGCATACTCGGTGACCTTGTCGACGAACCAGTAACCGTCGCCGATACATTCCGCGGCGATCAGCGTGCGCTCCGCGTTCAAGCCATCGAGAATGTACCTGAAGCCCTGCCCTTCTTCGCCGATCAGATTCTCGGCGGGGATTTCGAGGTTGTCGAAGAACAGTTCGTTGGTCTCGTGATTGACCATGTTCAGGATCGGTTGCACGGTCAAGCCGTGGCCAACCGCTTCGCGCAAGTCGACGATGAAAATCGACATGCCCTCCGATTTCCTCTTCACGTCCGAAAGCGGCGTGGTGCGCGCGAGCAGGATCATCAGATCGGAATGCTGCACGCGCGAGATCCACACCTTCTGGCCGTTGATGACATAGCGGTCGCCACGTCGCTCGGCGATGGTCTTGATCTTCGTGGTGTCCGTTCCTGTGGACGGTTCGGTCACGCCCATCGATTGCAAACGCAGGTCGCCGCTCGCGATCTTCGGCAAATACTTGTGCTTCTGCTCTTCGGAACCGTGGCGCAGCAGCGTGCCCATGTTGTACATCTGGCCGTGGCAAGCGCCCGAATTGCCGCCGGCGCGATTGATCTCCTCCATGATGACCGACGCTTCCGTGAGCCCCAGGCCCGAACCGCCGAAGTCTTGCGGAATCAGCGCGGCGAGCCAGCCGGCCTTCGTGAGCGCGTCGACGAACTCCTCCGGATAGCCGCGCGCTTCGTCGATCTTGCGGAAGTACTCGCCGGAAAATTGCTGGCACAGATCGCGTACGGCTTCGCGAATGTCCTGGAAGGAATCCTGCTGCGTGGTTTGCATAAATCGAATCTCTTGTAGGTCAGACGAAGCTCAGGCAATGGCTGCCGTGGCGCGCATGGTCAGATAGCCTTCGTGGTCTTTGGCCCACAGGTCGATGATCTTGCCATCGGCGGAAGGTTTGCCGCAAACGCTAAAAGGCCGGCCGGCGAACGTGGGACGCAGCGCATTGAACGCGAAGCTTTGCAGCGTCGCATCCGGTTGTTCGCGGCGCACAAGATCGACCAGCAGGGTCGCGATCAGCGGACCGTGAACGATCAAGCCGGGATAGCCCTCGACCTGCGTGACGTACGGGTAGTCGTAATGAATGCGATGGCCGTTGAAGGTTAGCGCGGAGTAGCGGAACAGCAGCACCGCGTCGGCGTCGATGGTGCGGCTCCACGTTTCGCCTTCCGGCGCGAGCGCCGGCTGCGGTGGCCGGGCGCCCGCTTGCGGCGCGTCGCGATAGACGATGTCGTGCTCTTCCTCGAGCTTGAGTTCGCCACCGGCTTCGATCGCGTGTTGCACCGTGACGAACACGAGACGGCCCGAACGGCCGGTCTTGTCCTCGATATTGACGATGGTCGACGTGCGCGTGGCGCGCTCGCCGACTTTCAGTGGCGCATGAAAGGTCAGGCGGCCGCCGGCCCACATGCGGCGCGGCAGCGGCACCGGCGGCAGAAAGCCGCCGCGCTTCGGATGACCGTCCGGCCCAACCTCGGACATCGGCGCAACCGGCAGAAAGTACAGCCAGTGCCAAAGCGGCGGCACGGTATCGCCGCGTTCCTCGCGGTCGAGCGTGGCGGCCATCGCCGTCAGCGGAAAGGCGGTGATGTCGTCTTCGGCCACCGCCTCCTTGTTGAGCCAGTCGTCGAGCTTCTGCGGGGAGGCGGACATGGGGCAAAGTCTCCGGATACGCTTATGGGCTTAATTAGAGTCTTACTATGAACCAGGCCGTAGGTTCCGCGAAGTTTGCATTTTCGAAGCGGGCCTTTGGTTTTGCTTAAGACGCGTGGGAAGGCCGCCGGCGGTGGGGCGGCGGCGAGGTTTCGCTGACCCTCAGTTGCGCAACCTCCAGGTATTGCCGAACGCGGAAAAGCGGGGAATTGAAGAGCAAGAGTCGGAGTGCGCGGCATGAGGCGCGCGCTTACACTCAATCATCGCTCGATAATCGCTTGATGGAGACTACTCATGAACACGGTTGCGAAGGATCGACACTCGAATTCGCATTCGCAGTCGGCGGAGTTGGAGTTGGCATCGGGGCCGAAGCCCGAGCGTGCTGCCGCGTCGGACGCGGGTTCCTGTACCGGCTCGCTTGCGCAACGCATCGACAAAATCGACTGGTTCGACGCCGAAGAAGAACTGAACGGGTATGGCTGCGCGATGCTGCGCAATCTGCTCACCGCGCAGGAATGCGATGCACTGAGCGCGCTCTATCCGCGTGAAGAGCTGTTCCGCAGCCGCGTGGTGATGGCGCGGCATGGTTTCGGCCGCGGCGAATACAAGTACTTTGCTTACCCGCTGCCGCCGCTCATTGCGGCGTTGCGCGGCGACCTTTATCCGCGTCTTGCGCCGGTGGCGAATCGCTGGAATGAGGTGATGGGAATCGAGGTCCGTTATCCGGCCGTGCATGCGGAATTTATCGAGCGATGCCACGCCGCCGGCCAGATGCGCCCCACACCCTTGATGCTGCAATACGCCACGGATGACTACAACTGCCTGCATCAAGACCTTTACGGCGAACACGTGTTCCCGCTACAGGTCGCGATTCTGCTGTCCGAGCCGGGCGAGGATTTCACCGGCGGCGAATTCGTGATGACCGAGCAGCGTCCGCGGATGCAGTCGCGCACGGAAGTCGTGCCGCTCGGCAAGGGCGACGCGGTGGTGTTCGCGGTGCATCATCGGCCGGTGCAAGGCACGCGTGGACCGTACCGCGTGAACTTGCGGCATGGCGTGAGCCGTTTGCGGTCGGGACAGCGGCTTACGCTCGGCGTGATTTTTCACGACGCGACGTGATGCGGGCGGCTGCGGCGCTGCTGCGCCGCCGCAAAAATTCCATCGTTGCAATTTTGACCAGATATCATCCGGGAAAACCCGAACCCGCCGGATGCGCAGCGCCACCCTTTGCCGTGCGTCCGGCCTGGTTGTTCGAGTGTTATCGCCCGTCGTCGAAAGGGGCTTTCAGCCGGTGATCCCGGCATGGCAGCCCGGTTCGGCGATACGAAGGTGGCGGGTCCGCGCGCCCGCCCTGTCGCAACCGGCCAAAAGCCGGTCGCGGTCATCTAGCCTGGATATCATCGATCATGATTGCTGCCGCGTTTTCGCGCGTCGCCGACCGCCTGCTCGTCGCGGACCCGGGACTCGCGCGTCTTCATACCGCGCTGCGCGTCGCGCTTGCCTGCCTGCTCACCGGCGTTGCCAGCATCGCGTGGACAGTCTCCCATCATCAGCCGATCACCCTTGCCGCGCCCGGCGTCCTCTTCGCGATGGTCGCGCCGCTGTTCGCGCGCGATGCGCGGCGGCCCGCGTGGTTCGGCACGCTCTTCTGCCTCTATCTGTGCGCCTGCGTGTGCTTCGCCGCGGCGAGCGTGCTGAGTCGTTATCCGCTGGCCGGAGATGCCGGCTTTCTTGTCGTGATGTTCGCCGGCATGCTATGCCAGGCCTGTGGTCCGCGCGCGCTCGGTTGCGCGCTGTTGGGCGTGGTGTGCTTCTACCTTGGGTTGTATCTGCACCCTTCGTCGCTGCATCTCGTGCAATCGCTGTTGCTGTCCGCATCCGGCCCGTTGATGGTCGCGCTGGTCGGCCGCGCGATCGTGCCGACGCGACCCGCCGCCAGCTTCCGGCTTGCCATTCATACGGTGACGCTACGCGCCTCGCGTGTGCTGCATGCGCCGGGGACGGCACATCTTTCAGCGTTGAACGAAGCCGCACTCGCGCTTGAAGAGCAACTGGCGTTGCTGAATCCGCCCGATGCCGAAACGATTCGCGAGCGGATCGTCGAAGTGGAAGTAGCGGCTGGACAGCATGCGTTGGCGCAGGTGCCTGCGTATGGCAGCGAGCAAGCGAATGCCGACGTGCTGCATCACGCGATTGCGCGGCTCAGGGAAATCGCGCATCGTCGCGATGCGCGGCGCTCCCCGGCTGCGTCTGGTGACGATGCGGCTGCGCTCTCTATGGCGCAACGATTCGCCGACCTGCGCGCCAAGCTCTGCTGGTTGCCCGCCGCGCGCGCCACGACTGCCGCGTTTCTCGCGATGCTGATCGGCCACTCGTTGTCTCCCGAGCGCTGGTTCTGGGCGGTCATCACGACGTTCGTGGTATTTCTCGGCACGCGCTCACGCGCGGACACCGTTTATCGCGGTGCACAGCGCCTGGCGGGAACGCTGGCCGGCGCGCTCGTCAGCGTGTTGCTCGTTGCGCCGCTGCACGATTCGCCGATGCTGCTGGTGGCGGCGATGGTGCTATGCGTGTTCGGCTGGGCTTATTACATTCTGAGCGCGTATGCGCCGGGCGTGTTCTTCATTACCGTGCTCGTCGGGCTCGTGTACGGCGAGTTGGGCTTTGCGATGGGGCCGTTGGTCGAATTGCGGATCGAAGAAGTACTGGTGGGTTGTCTCGTGTCGTTCGCGGTGGCGATCTTGATGATGCCGCTCGCGGCGACCCGTCATGTGGAGATGAGGCTCGCGGCTGTGCTGAGTGCGTTGCGTGAGGTGGTGCGGCTTGGCGAATCCGCTGCTCTGGCGGCCGATGCGGCTCTAGCCATGCGCAAGCTCGATCGCACGTGGCATGAGTTGCGAGTCGCGCTGAAGCCGCTGCAGATGCAGCGCGTGGTGGTGTGGAATCCCGGTGTCGAGTTGGCTACCGGTTCGCTGCTGTGTTGTTTGCACTGGGCGCGGGTGTTGAGTGGTCCGGCGCGGCGCGGGGTGTCGGAAGAGTTGGCGCTCAATGCCGTGGATGTAGGCACTGCGCATGTGGAATCGATCGTGGCGCGGCTTGATTCGTTGATTGCTCGTTACAGCGGTGGGGCGGCTCGTTCTCTGGATGGAGCGTTGGAGGAGCGTGTGTCGGGGCCGCTTGTTTTTGCTTTTGATTTCGATGCGGCTGCCAAGGCGCAGGCACTCGCCCAGCTCGATGGCGCCGTCGCGCAGTTGTTTGATCGGCTGACGCAGCCGGTTGGGGAGGCGCGGCGGATGTTTGATTGGGTGTTGCGGGGGCGGGGGGTGTAGGGGGTTGTTGGTGGGACGAACTTGTCCACAGAAAATGTTTGCAAGCCTGTGGACAAATCACACCCTGTGATAAATAGGCCCGCCGCACAAGCTTTCCGGGCGGTGTGTGGGGAAAATTCCGTCCCCCACGCGCCCTCAAACATCCATTCCCCCACGTTTCCCCACACGCTGCGGTGCGGGAAACCTTCGCCCCCCGACAGAAGGGCTGTCCTACATCTGTCCTACATATTAGATATTTGCCCCGTCAAAGTATCAAGCTAACAGCGATCCTTGGCGGGGACATACAACGCAAGTGCCTTGTTCAAAGTTCAAACAGATGAACTGTCGATGC
>DASPZL010000283.1:0-4493 GCA_035636295.1 Paraburkholderia sp. | reverse complement strand
CGTCGGCGATCTTTATCCGGCGCGCGAACGCGGCAAGGTGCAAGGCTATCTCGCGAGCGTGTGGGCCATTTCGGCGGTGGTGGGTCCGATGGTGGGCGGCTTCATCATCCACAACATATCGTGGGCCTGGATCTTCTGGATGAACGTGCCGATCGGGCTTGCGTCCGCGGCGGGCTTCATTGCGTTCCTGCGCGAATCGGAGCGGCATGCGCGGCCGTCGATCGATTTTGGAGGCGCGGCGCTCTTCATGGCGGCGATCGCGGCGCTCATGATGGCGCTGACCTTTGCCGGCGACGACGAAGCCGCCAGGGCGTCGATGGCGGGCGGCGTCTTCCTGCTGTGTGTATTGCTCTTCGTCTGGCAGGAGCGCCGCGCGGCGGAACCGATGATCTCCTTCGCGCTCTGGAGCCGCCGGCCGATTGCCGCATGCAATGGCTCGACGCTTCTGTCCGGCATGATCCTGATGGGTGCGACCACGTTCCTGCCGATGTATGTTCAAGGCGTGCTGCATCGTTCGCCGGTGGTCGCGGGTCTCGCGCTCACCATGATGATGGTGGGCTGGCCCGTCGGCGCGACGCTCGCGGCGAAATCGTTTCACCGCATCGGCCTGCGGCGCATTCTGATCGGCGGCAGCGCGTTCGTGCCGCTCGGCGCGGTGTTGCTGCTGTTTCTTTCGCCCGGCGGCTCGCCGCTCGTCGCGGCGTTCGGCTCGCTCATCATGGGCTTCGGCATGGGAACCTCGAGCGTCGGCTCGCTGGTGCTGATCCAGGAAATCGTCCGCATGGACGAACGAGGCAGCGCGACCGCGTCGAATCTCTTCTCGCGCAATCTCGGCAGCACGCTTGGCGCGACGCTGTTCGGCGCGGTGCTCAACTTCGGGCTCAGTCACGCGAGGGACGCAGTCGCGGTCACCTCGGATCAACTGAAGGCGCTGCTGCAAAACCAGGCGGCAAGCCTCGTCAATAGCGACATGATTCGCATGGTGCTGCACGAGTCGCTGCACCTGACCTTCGTCTCGATCTTTGCGATCTCGATCTTCATGGTCGCGCTGCTGACGCTGGTGCCGGCGATTCACATCGGCGCGGACAAGAAGATGCCGCTCGAAGCGTTGTCGCCGCTCGAGGACTGAAGTCGCATTGGTCCGGCGGCAGGTCAGCTCTTTGCGTACAACGTCGACTCCGCGAAGCCTTCCGCGGCGAGCACCTGCCCCACCAGAATCAGCGCCGTCCGTTCGATCTTCGCCGACTGCACCTTGGCGAGAATATCGTCGAGCGTGCCCGTGATTTTTTCTTCGTCGGGCCAGCTCGCGCGGTAGATCACCGCGATCGGACAAGCGCCGCCGTAGTGCGGACGCAATTCGTCGACGATGCGCGCGAGGTGCCGCACGCCGAGGTGAATCGCCATCGTCGCGCGGTGTTTCGCGAGGTCGGCGAGTTGCTCGCCTTCAGGCATGGTCGTTTTGCTCGCGTAGCGCGTGAGGATCAGCGTCTGCGAAATATCGGGCAGCGTGAGTTCGCAGCCGAGCGCCGCCGCGCAGGCGGCCGTTGCGGTCACGCCCGGCACGATCTCGTATGGAATGTTCAACTCGCGCAATCTGCGGATCTGTTCGCCGATCGCGCCGTACAAGGACGGATCGCCGGAATGCACGCGCGCCACGTCGTGGCCCTTGTCGTGTGCATCCTTGAGCAAGGCGACGATCTGATCGAGGTCGAGATCGGCGGTGTTGACGACCTGCCTCGCGGCATGACCTTCGAGAACCGCGGCCGGCACAAGGGAACCCGCATACAGGATCACGGGGCAACCGCGTACGAGGCGCTGTCCTTTCACCGTGATCAGTTCGGGGTCGCCGGGACCCGCGCCGATAAAAAACACCGTCATTCAATACTCCATGATTCATTTTTGCGGCATGCGAGGCATGCGCGGTTCAGACTGAGATTCGCAACGCTTCGAGCAGGTCGGCCACGCGTTGAAATTCACGATCCGCAGCGGGCAACGCCGGACGGCGCAGCATGAAGACGGGCACGCCGCGTTCACGCGCCGCTTCGAGTTTCGCTTCGGTCGCGCTGCCGCCGCTGTTTTTGCTGACCACCACGTCGAATGCTTCTGCCGCGAAAAGTGCGCGCTCGCCTTCGAGCGTGAATGGTCCGCGCGTCGCCAGAATTCGCGCGCGTGCATTGCCTTCGTGCGGATCGAGGCAGCGCACGGTCCAGAACTGATGCGATGGGATTTCGTCGAGATGCGCGAGCGGTTCGCGTCCTAGTGTAAACAGCGGGCGCTTGAACGAAGACAGCGCAGCCGTGAGTTCGGCCCAATCGCCGGCCATGCGCCAATCGTCGCCGGCTTGCGGCTGCCAGCTCTCGCGACGCAGCGCCCAGCACGGCACGCGCGCCGCACGGCTCGCCCGCACCGCATTCGCGCTGATCTGCGCGGCGTATGGATGCGTCGCGTCGATCACGAGAGCGATGCGTTGTTCTTCGATGTAGCGCGCCATCCCTTCGCTGCCGCCGAAGCCCCCTACGCGCACTTCACACGAGAGATCGTCCGGCACCTTGCCGAGCCCCGCGAGACTGTACACGTGCTCGTGGCCGAGTTGCCGCGCGATCCGCAACGCGTCGCCGGTGCCGCCGAGCAGCAGGACACGCGTCATTGCGCGGCTCCGATCAGATTGCCCTGGCGGTCGATCGCGAACATTTCGACGTTGACCTGCGGCGGCACGATGCCGCGCGCCACTTCAAGCGCATGCCGGCAGACGATGTCGCCGAGCGGCACGTTTCGCGCGCGCGCCAATGCGACCGCCTGCTGACTCGTATTGGCCGCGCGAATCGCCGCCTGCAACGCGTCGTCGGCGCCCTGTTCGGCGGCCCATTCGGCGAGCCGTTCGAGATCGATGCTCGAATTGCGGCTATGCAGATCGAGATGGCCCGCCGCGAGTTTGCTGAGCTTGCCGAAGCCGCCGCATACGCTGAGGCGCTCGACCGGCGCGCGCTTCATATGCTTGAGCACCGCGCCGACGAAGTCGCCCATTTCGATCAACGCGATATCGGGCAGGCCGTAATGCGCGCGCATCGCGTCTTCGCTCGCGTTGCCGGTGCAGGCGGCGAGATGCGTGTAACCGTTCGCGCGCGCGACGTCGATGCCCTGATGGATCGACGCGATATAGGCCGAGCACGAGAACGGCCGCACGATGCCGGTGGTGCCGAGAATCGACAAGCCGCCGAGAATGCCCAGGCGCGGGTTCATCGTTTTCAGCGCGAGTGCTTCGCCGCCTTCGACGCCGATCGTTACTTCAAAGCCGCCTGCGTAACCGTGCTCCGCGGCGAGGTCGGCGAGATGCTCGGTCATCATCTTGCGCGGCACCGGGTTGATCGCGGGTTCGCCGACCGGCAGCGTCAGTCCTGCACGGGTCACCGTGCCGACGCCTGGGCCCGCCCGAAAGATCACGCCCGGTTCGGCAAGCAGCCGCACGCGGGCGAACACGATCGCGCCGTGCGTCACGTCGGGATCGTCGCCGGCGTCTTTCACCGTGCCCGCTTCTGCGCCGTCCGCGCCATCAGCGATGAGGCGGCAGTACGCCAGCGGCATCGGCACATGCCGGCCCTTCGGCAGCACGATTTCCGCGACCTCGCTGACGATGCCCGCGAGCAGCAGACGCGCCGCCGCGAGCGACGTCGCGGTGGCGCAACTGCCGGTCGTGTAGCCGCTACGCAGCGGCGCGGGTTGTTCGGGCGTTTCTTCGCGCATTACGGGTGTCGACGTGAATCGGGTGACGTTGCGGTGGCGGCGGTTGCTGGGTTCGCTGGGTTCGCTGTGTTCGTGGCGTTCGCTACATTCGTCGCGTTCGTACGCAGCGTTCCATCCGCGGCCTTCGCGACCTTCGTGACCTCCAGCAACGTGATCGGCAGCGCCTGGCGCCACGTATCGAAGCCGCCGAGCGGTTGCGCGCCGGCGAGCGTGATACGTGTCAGCGTGCCGCCATGCCGCTCGCGCCACGCCACGAGCGCCGCCTCCCCTTGCAAGGTGACCGCGTTGGCGACCAGCCGCCCGCCGTCGCGCAGACGCGCCCAGCACGCCTCCAGCACGCCCGCCACCGTCGCGCCGCCGCCGACGAACACGGCATCCGGCACCGGCAGCCCCTGCAGCGCTTCGGGCGCGCGGCCGGCCACGAGTTGCAGACCCGGCACGCCCAGCGCGTCGCGATTATGTTCGATGAAACGCTGCCGCTCCGCGTGCCCTTCGATCGCGATCGCGCGGCAAGTCGGGTGCGCGCGCATCCATTCGATGCCGATCGAGCCGCTGCCCGCGCCCACGTCCCACAGCAACTCGCCGGGCGTCGGCGCGAGGCGCGCCAGCGTGATCGCGCGCACGTCGCGCCTGGTCAACTGGCCGTCGTGGCGAAACGCGTCGTCGGGTAAGCCGCAGGTCAACGGCAAACGCGGCGCGCCTTCCGTCGCGCTGCATTCGGGCGCGATCAGATTCAGCGCGGCCACGTCGGC
>DASPZL010000282.1:0-28062 GCA_035636295.1 Paraburkholderia sp. | reverse complement strand
GACGAACCGCGCTGGCTCGCGGCGCAGCAGGCAGGCCTCGCGCGCGTGCGGCGCTTCTATACGAAGAAGCAGATGACCGATCAATACCGTGTGCTGTACGAACGCCTGACGGCCGCGCCCACGCGTGCCGATGGCGCGAGCGGCAATGCCGCCGCCGCGCGCGGCGGCTGCCCGATGCATCATGGCGCGCCCGCCGACGCGGCGGGTGCCGCTGCGCCGGGCGGCAGTGCGCGGATTCAACCGCAAGAGGTGCGCTGATGGCCGGCATCGGTTTCGAACTGCGCAAGATACTCAAGCATCAGACGCTGTTCGGCGTCGCGCGCGCCTATGCGTACGCGGGGCTGATCAGCTCCGGCCCGCTGATTCTGTCGATCTTCGGCATCCTGATCATCGGCCTGCTGAGCCTCGCGTTCGTGATACCGAAGTACGCGATCGTGCAGTTCCAGGTGTCGGTGACGTATCTGATCGCATGCAGCCTGATCCTGACCGGGCCGCTGCAATTGTCGTTCACGCGCTTCATTTCCGACCGCCTGTTCGAAAAGCGCGACGACCTCGTGCTGTCGAACTACAACGGCGTCGTGCTGATCTCGACGGCGGCATCCGGCGTACTCGGCGTGATCGCGGTCGCGTTCGGCTTTCGCGGCGAGCCGCTGATCTACCGGCTGCTGATGGTGGCGGGCTTCGTCGTCGTCAGCAACATCTGGATCGCGGTGATCTTTCTGTCGAGCGTCAAGCAATACCGGCAGATTCTCTATGTGTTCGCGCTCGGCTACGGCTGTACCGTCGCGTTCGCGCTGATGCTCAATCGCCATGGGCTGCCGGGCCTGCTCGGCGGCTTCGTGGCGGGCCATATCGTGCTGCTCGCGGGCCTGTCCGGGCTCGTCTATCGCAACTACCGCAGCGAGCGCTTCATCTCGTTCGAAGTGCTGCAAAAGCGTTTCTCGTATCCGAGCCTCGCGCTCGTCGGGCTGCTGTTCAACCTCGGCGTGTGGATCGACAAGTTCATGTTCTGGTACGCGCCGGGCACGGGCGCGCGCGTGATCGGACCGCTGCATGCGTCGGTGATCTACGATATTCCCGTGTTCATTGCGTATGTGTGTGTGATGCCCGGCATGGCGACGTTCCTCGTGCGGATCGAGGCGGATTTCGTCGAGTATTACGACCGCTTCTACGATGCGGTGCGCAGCGGCGCCACGCTGCGCCACATCAACGACATGCGTGACATGATGGTCGGCAGCGTGCGGGCGGGGTTGTACGAGATCGTAAAGATCCAGGCGGTCGTGCTGCTGTTGATTCTCGCGTTCGGCCACCTCGTGCTCGAAGCGCTGGGCATTTCGACCTTGTATTTGCCGCTGCTTATCGTGGATGTCATCTCGGCCAGCCTGCAAGTGTTGCTGCTCGGTTTGCTGAACGTGTTCTTCTATCTCGACGGACGCCGTGCGGTGCTGAAGCTCACGGCGGCGTTCGTCGTGCTGAACGGGCTGTTCACCGGCATCACGCTGCGGCTCGGGCCGGATTTATACGGCTATGGTTTCGCGCTCGCGCTGCTGCTCGTCGTGATCGCCGCCGTGACCATGCTCGATCGAAAATTCGCGTCGCTCGAGTACGAGACTTACATGCTGCGAAACTAGGCGGGAGAAATCCGGATGAACATTGAGAGACGTCAGCGTTATTCCATGCGCGCGTTTTATCGGCGCGTCGTGTGCGCGGCGCGTCTCGTGATTGTGGGCCTGCTGTCGTCGGTCGCGCATGAGCGCGCGTGGGCCGACGCGGGATACGCGCCGTCCATTGCGCTCTTTTATGGCGCGCAGCCGCCGGTTAGTCAGTTGAGTGAATTCGACATCGCGGTCATCGAGCCCGATAGCGGCTTCGAACCGCGCAGGCACAAGAAGTCCCGCACCGCGTGGTTCGCCTATGTCAGCGTGGGAGAAGTGGAGCCGCAGCGTCCGTATTACGCTGCCATTCCGAAAGCCTGGCAACTGGGCGACAACGCGGTTTGGCGCGCGAGGGTGATCGATCAGGACGCCGCCGACTGGCCTGCGTTCTACGTCGAGCATGTGATCGCTCCGCTGTGGAAGAAGGGCTATCGCGGCTTCTTCCTCGACACGCTCGATTCCTACCAGCTCGTCGCTAAAACGGACGCGGCGAGGGCACGGCAGGAACGCGGCCTCGTCGCGGTCGTCCGCGCGATCAAGACGCGCTTTCCGCGTGCGCGGCTGATTTTCAATCGCGGCTTCGAGATACTGCCGCAGGTTCATTCGCTGGTGTACGCGGTTGCGTTCGAATCGCTGTATCGCGGTTGGGACCAGGCGGGGCAGCGCTACACCGAGATCGCACCGGCCGATCGCGAGTGGCTGCTGGGGCAGGCGAAAACGATACGCGAACAATACCGGCTGCCGGTACTCGCAATCGACTACTGCGCGCCCGCCGACCGCGTCTGCGCGGCGGAGACGGTCAGCAAGATCAGCGCCGCGGGCCTTGTTCCGTATGTCACGGATGGCGGCCTGCAAACGGTCGGCGCGGGGCCGGCTCGCACCATGAAACAGTGACCGTGATGCAAGCGCACGACGAACGCACGCCCGGCCGATCGCGGGCCGGCAGCGCAGCGGAGAAAGAGCCACATGCCCGCTCATATAACACCCAACCAGCTCATTCAACTGATCATCCCAGGTATTACTGCCGTCTTTTCGCTCAGTTTTACCTGTGCCTGGATCTATGACAGGCGGCTGCGCTATCTGCTCTTTCTCGCCACATCTTTTGGTGCTTTTGCACTCGGCTCGGCAGTGCAGATCTGTCACCTGCCCGATGAATGGAGACTGAACGCGCTCGTATCCGCAACGTTTTATGTGCTCAGCGTTCAACTGCTGGCAGAAGGCATCTTGCGCAGGGCCGCGCTTCACTTCCGGCTCGCGACGCACGCGGTAATATTCACGCTGGTGCTCGGCGGCATGTATTACTTCTCCTACGTGGCGTCGAATCTGCTGGTGCGCATCTACATTCTGAATCTCAGTGCCGGGCTGTTGATGTTATTCACCGCGGCCCGTTTCAGGAAACGCTGCAATGGCCGCACCATCAATCACATTCTTTTCTGGGGGCTTTTGATCTGCGGCGCGAGTTTTCTCATCAGGACTCCGCTCACGGTCGTTCAGCCCTTGCCTCATAGCACCGCGCCTTTCGCGCAGACCATTTTCTGGGTATTGCTGCAGTTGTCGCTCGCATTGATGGGCGCTGTGTTGGGATTGGTTTTGCTGGCCGCCGCGATGTCGGACGTGATCGACCGGCTCGTTCTCGAACGCGATCTGGACTCGTTGACCGAAACACTGAACCGGCGCGCGTTTGAACGCCTGGCGGGCCGCCGCATCGCGGATAAGAAAAGCTATCCGCTGGCGCTCATCGCTTTCGATATCGACAACTTCAAATCCATCAACGATCGTTACGGGCATGCGGCCGGTGATGCGGTTCTACGCCAGTTCGGCGCGATCCTGCGCGCCGCGGTGCGCGAGAAAGACGTGGTAGGGCGGATCGGCGGCGAGGAGTTCGTGCTTCTGCTGCCGGGCACCGACGGGAAGTTCGCGTACCGGATCGCCGAGCGATTGCGCACCGTGCTCGAGTCTTCACGCTTCGATGAAATCGATGCAGCGCTGCGTGTCACGACGAGTGCCGGCATTGCACGGTATCGCCCCGGCGAGGCGGTCGCGGCGTTGCTGGCGCGCGCCGATCATCTGCTCTACGCCGCGAAGCGCGCCGGACGGAACCGGGTTCTCACGGAGTCGTCGGGTCAGGCGTGGGACGCCTCGACGCTCGACATGGCCTGACCGCGCCCAAGACCGGCAACATTGCCCAGCCGGAATTCAAGGTCGGCGCATCCGGGTCGTCAACTGGTCATACGACAACTAGGGGTTCCGGGCGCGATGCATGCCTTGGCGGTACGCACGCAAGGCTGGCAACGGTGTCCAGCCAAAATTAAAGGTCGGCGCATCGTGGTCGTTAACTAGTCATACGACAACAACGGACTCCGGATCGATGCGTAACCTGACAATAAGACATAGTCTCCTCGCGGTTCTGGTGGTTTTTGCAGGGATGATTCTGTTCGGCGGTGTAGTCGGCGTGTTTGCGCTCGGCCGTTCCAACGAGAACGCCCGGCGTCTGCACGAGATCGCGATCCAGGAAGTCCTCGTCAACGACGGCTATAAAGACACGACCCGTACCCGCGCAGCGCTCACGCGCGCCTATTCGGCATTGAAGGAGCGCAATGACGAACAGACGCGTGACTCGGCGCTCAAGAGCGCGCAAACCACCTTGAACCGTGCGGAAAGCGAAACGACGGCGTTCCGTGCGGCAGTGATCTTTCCCGGCCAGGACGAAGCGTTGAAACAACAGCTTCTCGATTCATCGGCGTCGTTGGCCGTGCTGCTGAACACGGCGTTCGAAGCACTGCGGCGCGGCGACACGAACGCGTACGTCGCGATCAACGATAAGGACATCACGGCGTCGGGCGCCGCCTATTCGGCCAACGTCGAGAAGTTTCAGAAGCTCGCCGAGGCGCTCGCGACGGAGTCCGCCGCGCAGGGCGACCGCGAATACACGTGGGTCGTCGGCATGGTGGTGACGGGCGTGGCGCTCGCACTCGCATTGATCGTGGCGACGCATTTCGCGCTGCGGCGGATCGTGATTCTTCCGTTGCGGCAAGCATCCGCGCTGCTTGACCGGATTGCAGGAAACGATCTGACGACGTCGATCCCGGAAGGTGGGAAGAGCGAGGTCGGTCAGTTGTTCTCGTCGATGTCCAAGATGCAAACGGGACTCGCGCGGACCGTGTCGAACGTGCGCTTCAACTGCGAAGCGATCCACGGCGGCGCGCGCGAGATCGCCGCCGGCAATGTCGATTTGTCGAGCAGAACCGAGCAGCAATCGGCATCGCTCGAGGAAACCGCGGCAAGCATGGAAGAGCTGACCTCGACCGTGAAGCAGAACGCCGATAATGCCCGTCAGGCAAGCACGCTTGCCGCCAACGCAGCCGACGTCGCGCAACGCGGCGGCGACGTGGTGCAGCGCGCGGTGCGGACCATGACGGCGATCACGGCCAGTTCGCACAAGATCGCCGAGATCACGGGCATGATCAACAGCATCGCGTTTCAGACCAATATCCTCGCGTTGAACGCGGCCGTGGAGTCGGCGCGCGCGGGCGAACAAGGCCGCGGCTTCGCGGTGGTCGCCGGCGAGGTGCGCACGCTGGCGCAGCGCAGTGCAGGCGCGGCGGAGGAGATCAAGGCGCTGATCGCCGCTTCGGTCGACGACATCCGCAACGGCAACGAACTCGTCGTACAGGCGGGGCAGACCATGAACGAGATCGTGGGCGCGGTGCAAGGCGTCGCGACGATCATGGCCGAGATCACCTCGGCGACCGTCGAGCAGAGCACCGGCATCGAGCAGGTCGGGCACGCGGTCAGCCAGATGGACCAGGTGACCCAGCAGAACGCGGCGCTGGTCGAGCAGGCCGCCGCTGCCGCGAGCGCGCTCGAACAGCAGGCGCAGTCGATGACGCATGCCGTCTCCGCATTTCGCCTCGCCACGGATTAGTTGCGACGCGCGGCCAAGCCAGGTGAAGCGCCGGCCGCGCGATCATTTAAGCTGCAAACCGTGTCCGTCGTTCGGTGAGTCTTCACCTGCCGGCATTGAACAATTCCAATCTTTCCAACCGGAGTATGAGCATGAGCGTTAAAGGCGCCTTGGGTGTAGCCGCAATCGTGTTGGGCACTGCTGTCGTGTCCGGCGCCTCGCAGGCCGCGACGTATGCGTACGTATCGAATGCGGACAGCCAGGACATTTCGGTTTTCAGCCTCGACGAGTCGAACGGCGCGCTGGCGCCGGTGGAGACCGTCGCTGTCGCGGGCACGGTCATGCCTATGACGTTTTCGCCCGACCATCTGCGGTTGTATGCCGGGCTGCGCTCGAAGCCGTATCGCGTGGTGAGCTTCGCGGTCAATCCGCTCGACGGCCGGCTGATCGAACTCGCGAGGGCGCCGCTTGCCGACAGCATGGCGTACGTCTCGACGGACGCAACCGGCCGCTACCTCTTGTCGGCCTCGTACGGCGGCAATCTGCTGGCGGTGAACCCGATCGGCGCGGACGGCGTGGCCGGCGACGTGCAGCAGACCGTCAAGACCGGACCGATGGCGCACGCGATCCGCACCGCGCCCGGCAACCGCTTCGCGTTCGCATCGGTACTCGGCGCGGATGCGTGGCTGCGTCTGAAGTTCGACGCATCCAACGGCCGGTTGACCGAGGATGCCGCGCCCGCCTATTCGTTGCCGCCGAAATCGGGCCCGCGCCACTTCGTCTTCTCGCCGGATCAGCGCTTCACGTATCTGATCGACGAACTCGACGGCAAGCTGCACGTGCTCGCCTTCAATCGCGCGCGCGACACCGTCAAGCCGATTCAGACGGTCTCCATCCTGCCTCCGGATTTTTCGGGCGACAAACCATGGGGCGCGGATCTGCATCTGACTCCGGACGGACGCTTTCTGTACGCGTCGGAGCGCACGTCGAGCACGTTGGCGGCATACAAGGTGGACGCGAGTTCGGGCAAGCTGACGCGCATCGGCACGTATTCGACCGAGAAGCAACCGCGCGGATTCAATATCGATCCGTCGGGCAATTATTTGCTGGCGGTCGGCCAGTTGTCGACGAGCCTGAGCGCTTACCGTATCGAGCGCAAGACCGGCGCGTTGAGTGCGATGGGGCAGTATCCGGTAGGCAAGGGCGCGAACTGGATCGAGATCGTCAGGTTCGACGGAACGAATAGCAACTAAGTGCCGGCTCGCGGGCGATCCAGGCCGCGCATGAAGGTAGAAACGTGCGTGCCGTGACGCGCGGCACGCACGCCGCATTCCTCGGTGATTCATTGGCGATCGATCAGTGCGCCATTACTGATACTGATCGACGCTGATCACCACCTTGCCGAAGTGCCGGCCTGACTCGAGATGCCTATACGCGGCCGGCGCATCGTCAAAACCGAACACGCGATCCACAACCGGTCTGATCCGATGCGCGGCGACGAGCCTGACGACCTCGTCGAGCATCGAGCGGCTGCCCACCATGATGCCGTGCAGCCGCTTGATGCCGCCGATCACGGAGAGGAGCCCAAGCTCCGGTCCGGCGAAGCCGCTCACGCCACCGATGATCGACACGAGGCCGCCCATCTTCGTCGCGGCGACCGAGCGCGGCAGCGTATCGCGGCCACCCACTTCCACGACGATGTCGGCGCCCACGCCATCGGTCAGCCGCAACACTTCGTCCTGCCATTCGGGCGTGCTTCGGTAGTTGATCGTTTCATTGGCGCCCAGCTCGCGTGCGCGCTCCAGTTTTTCATCGCTCGACGACGTGATGATCGTGCGCAGACCCGCCGCGCGCGCCAGTTGCAACGCGCAGATCGACATGCCGCCCGTGCCGAGCAGTACGACCGTCGAGCCCGGTTTCGCGCCGCCATCCGCGAACAGCGCGTTCCATGCGGTGACGCCGACACACGACAACGTCGATGCTTCTTCGTAGCCGAGATGCGCGGGGATCGACGCAAGGCTCGTTTCCCCGGCGACGAAGCGCTCGGCCAGCACGCCGTCGACGTGCGCGCCCGGCGACTCGGCCACTTTCCACGGCGCGGGGCCGCCATCGATCCAGCTCGGGAAATACGTGTTGATCACGCGATCGCCCGGCTTGAAGCGTGTCACGTCGCGGCCGACCTCGACCACTTCGCCCGCGCCGTCGCACAACGGGATCAGCGGCGCATCGCGCAGGCCAAGATAGTCGCCGCGCGCGAACATCAGGTCCCGATAGTTGAGCGACGCCGCGTGAATCCTGACGACGACGTCGGTCGGCCCCGGCGCGCGGATCGCTGCATCGCCGCGCTGCAAACCGGCGATGCCGCTGCCGGGTTTCAATTTCCATGCGTTCATAGCGACTCCCGAGATGGTTGGAGCCCCTATGATAGTGTTGCTCCAAAGGACGCATTGACGAGAGTTGGACGACTTACCGTCGCCCGACAGGAAACAATGAAGGACCGCAAAACGGAGGCGCAAGCGATGGACGACCGGCTAAGAGGCGTTGCCGAATTTGTTGACGTGGTGGATGCCGGCAGTTTCGCCGCGGCAGGCGAACGCCTGGGCGTGACGCGCTCGGCGATCGCGAAGATCGTCGCCCGGCTCGAGCAGCGGCTGGGCGTGCGGCTGTTGCAACGAACCACGCGTCATCTGGGTTTGACGGACGAAGGGCATGCGTACTACGAGCAATGCCGCCGCGTGATGGCTGAGCTCGGCGAGGCGGAGGCGGCGCTCGACGCCGGCCGTCGCGAGCCGGCCGGGCGGCTGCGTATCAGCGCGCCGGTGCTGTTCGGCCGGCAATGCGTCGCGCCGGTGATATTGAATCTGGTCGAGCGTCATCCGCTGCTCGACGTCGAGATGTCGTTCAGCGACCGCGTCGCGGATCTCGTCGAGGACGGCTTCGACATCGCGGTGCGTATCGGCGCGCTGCCGGATCACGCGACGCTCGTCGGCCGGCGTCTGGGCGTCCAGCGAATGGGCATCTGCGCGTCGCCTGCGTGGCTCGAACGGCATGGCCGTCCGTTGGGCATCGGCGAACTCGGCTCGCACGTGAGCATCGCCTATGGGCGCGGCGGGCAGAGCGCGCCGTGGCGCGTGCTCGGCGCTGACGGTGAAGTGCACGAGTGCCGCCTTGCCGCGCGGCTGCGCTATGACGACCTGCAGGCCATCGCGGACGCTGCCGCCGCCGGCGCGGGCCTCGCATGGTTGCCGTGCTGGCTGATGGCGCCTTACCTGCGCGACGGCCGCCTCGCGCTCGTGATGGACAGCAACAGCGTGCAGGGCGCCGAGGTAGGTGCACGTGGTGCGCCCGAAGTCGTGCCATATGCCGTCGAAGGTGCGCGTCGCGATCGACGCGCTCGTCGATGAAGTACCGCGCGTGCTGGCCCGGATATGAGCGAGCGTGGCGGCGTTGCGTTGCGAGGGCGCGTCGGGTAGGCGCGGCGGCTGCGCGGCGCCGTCACCGCTTCGCCTCGTCCGGTCTTGCCGCCACCGTGCCGCGGATCGATGCGATCTTGCCAATATGCGCTATGACGCATGCCTTTCGTCATGGCGGTATCGGGTACTCACGGCCCGGGTCATCAGGCGGATTCCCACCCCGCGACGCATTTGAGAGAGTGGTCTGGCAGTTCAGCAATCGCCTTCCGGCGAATCTCTCTCTTAACGACTCGTGAGGTAGTAATGATTAAGGCAACCGAAATCGATTGGGTCATCAGCGGCCATGGCTCCACCTTGACGTCCACACAACCGCCCACCACGCGCGTGCCTGCCGGCATGCGGCTCGTGCTGCTCGCGCCTCCGGGCACGGCGCTCACCAACCGTCTCGGGAATGCGCTCGAACGCGGCACGGCGATCGACCACGTGGTGTTGCGTCAGAACGGCCGCAGCAACGCGCATGAACCCGCGACCTATGCGGCCGGCGCCGACGTGCCGAACCTGACCTTGCACTTCATCGCACCGCGCGACATTGCGGCAGGCGGGGTGCCGCACATCATCGGCGTGGCGCAGGACACCACGCTCGACAGCTTGTGGAGCCGCATCATCCCGGTGCAGGGCAAGACCGTATCGGTGTTCTGGGCGGCATGTTCGAATATCGACGGTACGAGCGGCACGCCGGTGGTCGATCTCGACGTTTGAAGAAGCGCTCGTAAGGCGCTCATCGAGTTCTCATCGAGCGCTCTAAAAGCAAACCGGCCCGCAACATGCGGGCCGGCTGTTTTACGGCATCTGCGTTCGATCAACCCATCACCACGTTCGCCAGCCTGAACTGATACGGAACCGCCGTCGTGCCGCCGCCGCCGCCCGTCATCACGATGTCGCACCGCGCGATGCCGAGCAGCGGCAGTTCGGTGTTGATGTCGGAGATCACCGCCGAGTTCATCACCGCGCCTTGCTCGATCTGCGATGCCGTGCCGATCCACAGCGTCGGCTTGAATTCGAACACGGCCTTCTGCCCGGGCACGATGCCCGTCTTGTGCGCGAGCAGCCGGTTGTCCTTGAACACGCCCGCGGTGATGGCGCCGGTGCGCAAGTCGTTGCGCAACTGGATTTCACGCGAGCTCGACGATGCGCCGGCCAGGCCCAGCACATTGCCGGATGCCGCGCGCGTCACGCTGAACATCTGGCCGTTCTGCGCGGGTTTCTGCGGCATGTAGTTGCCGTCCGCGTCGCCGGCGGTGAGGCTCGTTTGCATGGGAAAGACGAACGGATGATTGTCTCCCCGCCCGCAGTTGCTGATCACCTTCCACGCAATCGCGAGTTCGTCGAAATCCGTCGAGACGTTCTTCTGGAAAATCACGACCTGGCTGTTGTTGACGTCGTTGGAGAGGTTGATGAAGTTGAGTTTGATGTCCATGACTGACCTTTTCCGAATGAGGTGAAACGGCGCTGGACCACGAATGATCCGGCGCCGCTTGTGCGTCGCTTGTGCGGCGCTTCTACGCCGTTAAGCCATGACGACGTGTTCGAGCCGGAACGTGAACGGCAGCGAACGCGGGCCGGGGCCGCCGCCCGTCATGACGATGTCGGCGCTGGCAATGCCGAGCAGCGAGAGCTCGGCATTGATGTCGGAGATCACCGCGGAATTCAGCAACGCGCCCTGTTCGATCTGCGACGCCACGCCGATCCACAGCGTCGGCTTGAACTGGAACACGGCTTTTTGCCCCGGCGCGATCGACGTCTTGGTCGCAAGCGGACTGCCGTCCTTGTAGATGGTCGCGTTCGCCGCGCCGTTGGGCAGATCGTTGCGGACCTGCACTTCGGAGCTGTTGCCCGGTTCCGTGCCGAGCGTCAGCACGTCGCCCGAGGTGGAGCGGATGATCTGGAAGACCTGTCCGTTGTTCGCGGGTTGCTGCGGCATGTAATTGCCGTAGCTGTCGCTCGCGCTCACGTTCATCGTCATCGGAAACTTGAACGGATGATTGTCGCCCTGGCCGCAGTTACGGATCACCTTCCACGCGATCGCCAGTTCGTCGAAGTCGGTGGCGACGTTTTTCTGGAAGATCACGATGCTCGAATTGTTAGCGTCGTTCGAACGGTTGACGAAGTTAAGCTGAATGTCCACGTGCCTGCTCCTTGAAGTTGAAATACGGCAATCGGTTTGCCGCGCACCTTCCCACCGGCAGGCCCGGCGGGCTTGCCGTCAAACGAAACCGGAGAGGAACCCGCCGTGGGGCGGGCGTCGTCGAGTGAAAGGCGCTACACGTGGACGACGTTTTCGAGTGCGAAGCCGAATGGCTGCGCGTCGGCGCCGCTGCCGCCGCCCGTCATCACGATGTCGGCCGCGGCGATGCCCGCGAGCGGCAGCATCGTGTTGTCGCTCGAGAGCACGGCGGAATTCAGCGCGCGGCCTTCCTGCACTTGCGATGCGACGCCGATCCACAGCACGGGCGTGAAGCGGAACACGGCCTTCTGGGCCGGCGCGACGGCCCATTTGGCGGCGATCAGCTTGCCCGCGCTGAACGCATTGACGTTGACCGCGCCGCGCGCCATGCGGTTGACCACCTCGATCTCCGCACCGCTGCCGGCGCCGCCCGCCTGCGCCGGCTCGGCGAC
Source organism: Paraburkholderia sp. (assembly GCA_035636295.1). Taxonomy (GTDB): domain Bacteria; phylum Pseudomonadota; class Gammaproteobacteria; order Burkholderiales; family Burkholderiaceae; genus Paraburkholderia. The sequence goes on along the minus strand of DASPZL010000282.1, from coordinate 16,414 downwards.
AAGCCGGGCGCGGCCAGTCGGATGAACGCCGATCACGAATCGTTCGCCATCCTGAGCAGTGGCGCGCGGCGAGTAGTTGCCGTGCTCGTCGCCAAGGGCGATTTCGATCGCGGTCGAATAGACGAACGGATGCGCGCAGTCGCGGCCGCAGAAGCGGATCACCTTCCACGCGATCGCGAGCTCGTCGAAATCGGGCACCACGTTGCGCTGGAACAGCACCGCCTCACTGTTGCCGCGATCGTTCGACCGGTTGATGAACCGCAGCTGGATGTTCATTCCGCTTGCTCCGTCGTGTCGTCCGCGAGGTGCTTTTCGACCCACTGCGTGAGCGCCGGCGACACGCTGCCGGCGACCGATGCGGCATGCAGCGCTTGCGCGCGGCTCTGCGCCTGCATGTCGGTCGCGAAGCGGCCGAACGCCATCGTGGCGTCGGTGGCGTTGCGGCTGCGCGAGAGGTCGTCGAGGTATTGGGCGGCCGCGTCGCTGAGCGCGCCGCTGTGCTGCGCGTGGCCCTGAGCGATGCGAGTCGCGAGGTCGGCGTGAATCGCGGCCAGTTCCTTGATCGCGGCCGCCGCGCCCGTCAGTGCGAAGCGGTCGCGCTGCTCGCGCCAGCCGGCGTCCAATGCCGATTGCGATGCCGTGCTGTACTGCTGACCGGTTTGCAACGCGGTGCGCACCAGCGCGCGCCACGCTCCGGCATCCGTCGCGGCGCCCGCGAGTCCCGCGGGATGAGCCGACTGCGCAACGAGCTTGCTGAACAACTGGAAGGCGGCGAGATTGGCGTTTTCCCACTGCGTGATAAAGGTCGAGAGCATGACGGCTCCTGGTTCAGGTTGGGTTCGAATGGGGAAGGGGAATGGCGATGTTCACTGACGCGCGCCGCCGAGGCGCTCGATCATCTTCATCACCGCGGCCATCTGCGGCGCCTCGCGGGAATAGAAGTTGGGATGGTCGGGATCGGGACTCGTGTAGCCCCAGAAATCCCAGCATCCGAGCGGATTGACGGCCGATTTTTCCGTTTGCGGATAGAGCACGATCAGGCGATTGGTGTCGGCGATTTCGTTGTAGCCGGTGCCGCGCACGAATCGTTGGCCGACGGCGGCGGCGTTTTGCACGCAGCCGTGAAACGCGACGTGCACGCCGCACGCGACGCGTTGACAATCGGCCGGCACGTAGACGTAGGCGAGGTCGGCCAATGAAGCGCGCCGGTCGGGATCGAACGCGCGCTGATCGAAGCTCTGCAACTGGCCGCTTGCCTGCGCGGCGGGCGCATTCAACGGCGCATTGGGCCTTGCGTAAATCCAGCGCAGCATCTCGTGCGATTGCTCGAAGCCGCAGTTGTTGATGTAAGGGCCCTGATTCGCGCTGCACGGCGAGTCTTCGGGGTTGTTCGTGATCAACGCATGGCCCGCGTCGGGGTGGCGCTGATATTGGATGCTCGACTTCGGCACCTGAGCCAGTTCATAAAAGCGTTCGGCCTGATCGACCACGCGCGTCGCGACGACCGTATCCTTCGCGCCGCTGAACAGGTAAATGCGCTGTTCGCGCAAGTTAGCCGGGTCGTCGATCTGCCTGGCCTTGGCGAAACGTTGCGCGGCACGCCACGCGCCTTGCGCCGATGGCGCGGCGCCGGCCGGCTGCATGCACAAAGTCACGGCCGCCACGGCGGGCGCGATGAATTCGGATTCGCCGGCGCAGTCGAAGGCGCCCCCGGCGACGATCCCCGCGCCGACCAGGCGGCTCGACCAGGCGACGTCGAATTGCGCGGCCATGAAGGCGCCCGACGACAGCCCGGAGACCGACGTCTGTTGCAGATCGGCGCCGAGCGCGGGCAGCGGTGCGAGGTCCGCCGCGTTCGCGCTCGAGAGCGTCGCGGCAAGCACGAGTGCAATGAGCCGCAAACGCGGCGCAAGACGGTGAAGCATGCCTCGTTGCATTAAAGTTCTGGATAACGAATCATTGATGACGGCTACCGCGTTCATACCGTTGCTCCTGTAGGTTCGGGTGTTCGCCGGGTGCACGGCGAGCGCATGTGTCTTCGTGTTTCAGGCGTGTATTGCTTTCGTTGCCTGAATCTCACTACGCTTGCAGAGTACGCGGGCCGCGCATCGGCATGAATAGGGCGGAAGGCCGGTATGCGACATGGAACGGATGACCCATGCAGCGCGCCGCGCGTTGCTTTCCGTCAGTGCGGGGCGTCGCGTGTGCAGAACGACACGGGGATCGAGACGCCACGGTCGGCCGTCGTGACGGCAATAGGGCGGTTCGCCTGCGTGTAGCGCAACTGGTGGATGCCGCGCGGCCCGAAGCCGCTGTCGATGTCCGCAAGAAGGTCCGCGCCGTCGGGCATCCGCGCGAGGCTTCGGCCGCTCATCATCGCGGGGCGGCGCTGCGGGTCGTCCCAGTTGGCGTTGTCCGCCGATGTGTAGAAGTTCGGCAAGACGCCGCTTGCGTAGAGACTGCCGAGCGTCCGCGCGAGCCGGTCGGCACACCTGGGACACAGCACCGGCTGATGCGCGAGCTGCAACGCCTGATTGATCTGAACGACTTCCGCGTCGCAGGTAAGCGGCGGCGTTGGCTGCTGAGCGTGCGCGAGGCCCGCGAGGCAAACGGTGATGGCGGCCGTGACGATGCAGGATGCGGCACGATGGTTGGAGATCATCGAAAAGCCCCTTTGAATGCGCTACGAGAGAAAAAGCTTGCGTTCGGCCTGGCGGCGGCGCGTGAGTCCGGCAAGCGGCTTGCCGCCCGCCTTGTTCCACACCAGGAACTGTTCCGCGGCATGAGCGAGCGCGCCGGCGTTCAGATAGCGCAGGAGGGTCGACGAACGCAGCCGTCCCGCGCCGAGATTGAAGACGAACGACATCAGTGCGTCGAACTGCTGCTGCGTGATCGCGACGTGCACCAGCTTGCGCAGCTGCAGTTCGGCGCCGCGCAAGTCGCGCCTGAGAAGCGCTTCCGCTTCCGATTCGATAAGCGGACGGTCGAAGCGTTCGTGCGGCAGGATCAGATGTCCATAGCCGATGGTCGGCTTGCCGACCGCGTCGAGATAGCGCTGAAGGCGCAAGCCCTCGAAGTGTTTGATCAGGTCGATGCCCTGTGCGCCGGTGCGTGTGGGTTGGTCAGCCATGAGATTTCTCCGGTTCGTCGTGACGTTTGCGCGGCACGAGGCGGTGGGTGTACTCGTCGATCACGCGCATGATCGCTTCGGGCGGCGCGAGCGCCGTGAACTGCATTTCGATGTCGATGTGCTGGGTATCGCGTTGCGCTTCCTGGCCCTGCGCATCCTTGCGCGCCGACGGCGGGGCGAGCGTGACGAAAAAGCGCCCGCGTTGATCGCCGCCGGCCAATCCGCCCGCGGGCAGCGCTTCGGTGAAGTCGGCGCGCACTGTCAGATGCACGACCATCCTGTCGAGCGCGAGTCCGCGTGGCGTGGCGAGTGCGACCAGCGGCACCGGCATCGTGTGCTCCGCGTCGAGCGCGAGTTCGACGATGCGTGGCGACAGCAGACCGTCTTCGTCCTGATCGAAGAACTGATCGAGCACGGCGGTGTACTGATGCGCGAGCAACTGGTTCGCGGCGGCCGCGGCGTGTTGCATGCCGCGAGTGATTTCGTCGAGCGCCAGGCCGCGCGGCGGGGGCGTGTCCGCGCGCGACGGCGGTGGGGAATTGGGTGGTGGAGCGTTGCCGGAGGGTGGAGCGCCGGGGGGCGCGCTGTTTCCGGCATCGGCTGCTGTGTCGGCATCGGCTGCTGCGGGCGCTGCCGCTGCGGATGCGGCCGGTATTGCTGGTGTCGCAAGCGCAGCCGATGCCGCCGGTGTTGCAAGCGGAGCCGGTGTTGCCGATGCCCCCGATCCCGCCACCGCCTGCGCAATCCCCGGCGCCCCGCCCCGATCGGGCGCGCCGGCCGGTTCGCCGCTGACGGCATCGCGCGAGATCGCCTTCGCGGCGTCGTCAGGCGAAAGTGGATGGGCCGGCGAACGTTGCGCGCCGCGCCGCCTGAAAAAATTGAACATGGTGTCCGTCCGCCGTCGGTGGCCGCCGCGCTTACTGATGAGCGGGCTGCGGCTGGCCGCCCGCCGCCTGCGTCGCACCGCCCGCCGCGGCCTCGCCGATCAGCTTGCCGTCGGTCGGCGTCGACGGCAGCGGCTTCACGTCCTTCGATCTGTCTTCGGTCACGACCGGTTTGGTGACGGCGTCCGTCAGAAAGTCGATGACGCGCATCAGCGCTTCCGGCGGCGGCTGCCGTTTGACCTGCGTGTGGATCGAGTACTTGGCGCGCGTATCGGTGCTGCGCGTCTGCTCGGCTTTGTGCGACACGCGGCCCGACATGCTGACGCTGACCGGTCCCCAGCCGAGCTTCACCTGCAACTCGCCGCCTGCTTCCGTCGATGACGACGACTTCTCCGACTGCGTGATTTCCAGTTCGAAGTCGATCGTGCCTTCCTCGATCGCGATGATCGGGTGAACGATCGCGGCCAGCAGCGGAATGCGCATCGTCTTCTGAACCACGCCTTTCGACACGCCGCTTTCGTCGACGAGGGTTTCGTCGTAGTCGAACTGGACGGCCACCGCCTTGCCCTCCTGGATGCAAACCTGCATCAGAAAGTCGGCGTAACTTCTGGCCGCCTGGGTTTGCGCGGTAATCATTGCTTTCAATGGGCCTGCAATCATTTGGTCCATTGGCAATGCATTAATGACGGAACCGATGAAATTAGCATCCATACAAACCTCCAGTGGTGAAAACCGGGCAGTGCGAATACACTGCCTTTATTCAAGTTACATAATCTGAAGGCCTATTTGGAGAGGCCGACCGTCATGGATGTGGACAAGGGTGGCGGTCATAGAAAATCGTAAAGAAATAACGTGCCTTTTGCATTAGAACGTTTGTCACGGATCAACGGGCCTAGTGCGTCGTTTTCAAAAGAGCGGTAAAAGCGAGCCGAAGAGACGCGAATAACGTGAACCCGAGCGTCTCGCTACCGAGGGGAACCGCGCAAAATGAACGTTCTGATGATCGATAGTCCGCCGTTGTTCGTGGCGGGAGTAGCCGATGTCTTATGGCGGCGCGATAACACTTGCCGGGTCTGGTCGGCTCAGTGCGCCGACGACATTTACCGTATCCGTGAGGAATTCCCGCCGGGCACGGTCGGCGCGGTGACGCTCGAATGGGACGAGCGGGCGGCGCGCATGGGCTGGCCCAAGCTGCTGCAGGACACGCTCGGCACGGTGCCGTGGCTGTTCGTCGTGCGCACGGTGTACCGTCAGGCGATTGCCGACGCGCTGATGGCAGGCGCCGCGGGCATCGTCGAGCGTCATGCAAGCGCGGACGAGTTCGCCGATGCGCTGTGCCGCGTCGCCTCGGGCGCCATTTACGTGCCGCCGAGTTACGGTCTTGCCGCGGGCGTCGCGCACGAGCAATCGCCATCGGGCGACCGCGCGTTCGAGCGCCTCACGCCGCGGCAGCGCCAGGTGCTGCGGCTCCTCGCCGAAGGCAAGTCGAACAAGCAGATTTGCCGTTTGCTAAACGTCGCCGAGGGAACCATCAAGAACCACCTGTATGCGCTGTTCCGGCAGATCGGTGTCAGCAACCGCACCGAGGCCGCGCTGTGGCTGTCGCGTCACGTCACGCCGGAAAACGTGTACCTGCAATCGACGGTATGCGCGATACATGAATAGAAGCCGCGCTCGTTCGCGGCCCAGGCGAATGACCTCACGCGTGCGCCCGCGTCGGCAGGAGGAGACTCGATCGCGAAGCAGTGTATCGGCATGAAGCGCGCCGCCGACCCCGCGCATATCAGTGTATCGGCGTGCCGGCGGCACGCGAAACTTGCGCCGCCGGCACGCCGCCATCGGCGGCGTTTCGCTCAGGCCGGTGCGGCCGGATGCCCGTCGTCCTCGGCGGCAAGCGTCTCGATGGCGTGCTGCAACGGCGCGGGACTCACACTGACTTCGCCGGCGAATGGGCGGTCCACGGCGAGCACGAAAAAGAACGCGAGTCCGAGCGTGGTCGCCCAGATGGTCACCAGCGCGAAGTGAAAGCGCGTCGCGGGCAACACGTACAGCAACACGAGCGAGAGCGCGCTCGCGATCAGCATCACACCCCATAGTGTCGCCGGCATCGCGACGTCGAGCGCCTGCAAACGATGCTGCCGAAGCTTGGTCATTTCATTCACGCGCGCGAGCACTTCGGTGAGCAGCGCCCGCTCACGGTCGCCCGTCGGCACGATCCGGTTGGTGGTCGCGAACATCCGCTTGAACGCCGCTTCGGTGCCCGCATCCGCACGTGCGTACTGCTGCATTTGCGGCCATTCATCGCGCACGACGTGCTCCATGTAGACAATGAGTTCGCGCCGCGCCGCTTGCGCGTCCGGCTTGCCGAACGACGCGAGATCGCGCGCCAGTTCCGTCGCGCACGCGGCTTCGGCGGCGACCGTGCCGGCTGCCGCGTCGTAAGTGCCCCACACGGTGACGGCGGCGAACGCGACCAGCAGCGAATTGATGGTGGTGACCGCGGACATCATCGCCACCGTCATGCCTCGCTGTTCGGCGTCGAGTTGAATCGGAAAGCAGCGGCGAAAAAGCAGGTAGCCGGCCAATGCGACGACGAGCGTGGCGCCGACGACCAGCGCACCCATCATGGCGGCCGGCAAGTTGTAAAGGAAGAGCATGGCGTCACTCCGTGTCGTTTGAGAATGTCGTGGGGGAAGGGCTGAACGGATCGCCGGCGAGCATCGCGCGCGTGAGTTCGGCAAGGCGCCGGCGGGCCGTGTCGGCGGAATCGGGGTCGTCGAACGACTGCTGCAGATCGAGCAGGCTGGCGGCGAGTTCGCTCTGCCATTGCGTGCGTTCGCTGACGGTCTGGGCGCGGCGCGTATGCAACGCGGCGTCGACGTCGGCGGAACGATCGCCGCGCACGAGCGTGTCGAGCGTATCGACGAGGCGTTGCAACAGCCGATGCACGGCGGTCGCCGAGAAACCGCCGAGCATCGCGAGCGCGGGTTTGCCGAAGCTGTGCATGCTGCCCTGATCGAAGAGCCGCGGCGGCAGCAGCTCGACGAGAATCAATCCCGCGATGACGCCGAGGATCAGCCGCGCGCCGTACGACGCGTCGTACTTCGGGTCGTAGGTCGACGCCGCGATATAGCGATGCGCCTGAAACAGCGTGGCGAACGAAGCGCCGAGTCCCGCGCAGAACAGCAGGAAGAGCGCGTTCCACAGCAACTGCGTGCCGTGCGAATCGAGAAAGCCGCGCTCGACGTTGTCCGCGGAAACGTCGGGCGAGAGTCCGGTTGCGATGACGGCGACCAGAAACGAAATCGCCGCGACCGTCAGCAGCCTGATCAACGGAACCGGACCGAGCCACGCGAGCGGGCGGGCCAGACGGTGCTGCTCATCCAGCAGCGTGACGGCTTGCGGCGTGGCAGGGGCGATCAGCGCCGCGAGCTTGCGGTGTATCGACGCGAGCGCGTGCTGCGTCGAGGCGGCGTGGCGCGGTGTGGCATGCGATGCGTTTTCGGCGGACGGTGGAGCGGATGACGATGCAGCCGGTCGCGCATCCGACCGCATGCCGTCGATCAGCGCGCTCAACAGCGCAATCGTTTCAGGCGCGACAGGAAGACCGTGGTGCAACGCATAACGCGCCATCGCTTCGCATTCGTCGCGCAATTGCGCGAGCAGCGCGCCGGGCGACGCGCCATCGGCTGACGCCTCACGCGATGCGGCGCGAAACCGCAGGCGGTTAGCAAAGCGGTATGTGCCCATTTGAATAACCTGTCTGATGTCGGGTTGCCGTGTTTCGGAGCGGTCGTCTCATGCGCGAGATGCGCCCAACCGCAGCGACCACTTTGCGTTGCCGGCGAATCGCGGACAATCGGGCAGAAGTCATGGATGACGGCATGACGAAGCGCCCGTGACGGGCGTTGGGCTGACTACGTATAGAAGAAGAGAGAGCCGGGCAAGGCGTTCGTCACGCAGCGGTTTCGCGCGACACGCGTGCCGCTTTCCGTGCTGATCGATCTGGTCTCGTCAGGCGCGAAGGCAGGGCGCCACGAGACCGCGCTCGACATTGCGAGAAGGCTGGGCGCGCGTTATTCGCTGACCGGCTTCAATTCCCACGGCAGCGAGCGCGTGCATTTTTCATGTGTGGCCGCCGTCCTCCCGCCTGGAGCAGCTTGCCGGTCGGCAGATTTCTGTTGCGGCGTCGCGACAGTTAAGGCAAAATTGCGGACTGTTGTATTTTTTGTTGTTGTATCTGGCGGATCGAATTGCGTGGGTGCCTTACTTCATAAGGCTTGGCGGGCGGGCTTCGGGCTTGTCGGCACCACCGGTTTCATCGGCCAGGCGCAGTGAAAGCGCATTATAAGGAGTGGTAGTTCAGTCGGTTAGAATACCGGCCTGTCACGCCGGGGGTCGCGGGTTCGAGTCCCGTCCACTCCGCCAGTATCCTCGAAAGGCGAACCCCGGTTCGCCTTTTTTATTGCCCGCTGTTGTAATATCGGGCGTTCTGTTTTTGGCACTCCTCACGCATGCTCGATTTTTTCCGCAATCACAAACGCCTGATGATGTTCATGCTCATCCTCGTCATTGTGCCGGGGTTGGGTTTTGTGGGTATTCAAGGCTTCCGCGGCTTTTTTGACGAAAGTGCAAACGTCGCGAGCATCAACGGTCACAAGATCACGCGCGCGGAGTACGACGACGCGATGCGTCAGCAGCTCGACCGCGCCCGTCAGATGCTCGGCGCACAGTTCGACATGAAGTCGTTCGATACGCCGGAGCGCCGCAGTCAGATGCTCGACGGTCTGGTCGAGCAGCGCGTGCTGGCCGATGAAACGCAGCGCCTGCACCTCACCGCGTCCGACGACGCCGTGCGCCGCGTGCTGCTCAACGATCCAGTGATCTCGTCGCTGAAGAACCCTGACGGCACGATCGACGTGGACCGTTACAAGCAGTTGCTCGCCATGCAGGGCATGACGCCCGACCAGTACGACGAACGCGTGCGCTACAGCATCGCCACGCAGCAGTTGCCTGCCGGCATTCAGAGCAGCGCCTTCACGTCGAAAACCCTCGCGCAGCATCTGACCGAACTCGCCGAACAGCAGCGCGAGGTGCAAGGCATCGCGTTCCATTCGCGCGACTACGCGGCGAAAGTGCAGCCGACCGACGCGCAACTGCAGGCGTATTACGACGCGCATCGCAACGACTTCGCCACGCCGGCCAGCGCCACGATCCAGTACCTCGTGATGTCGCCGTCAAGTCTCGCGGCATCGGTGCAGCCGAGCGACGCCGATCTGAAAAAGTACTACGACGACAACATCGCGCATTACCGCACGGAAGGCCAGGTGCGCGCGAGCCACATCCTGATCGCCGCGCCGAAGGATGCGAGCGCGGCTGACAAGGCCAAGGCGAAACAGAAAGCCGAGGAGTTGCTCGCGCAGATCAAGGCGCACCCGGATCAGTTCGCGCAGATCGCGCAGCAGAATTCACAGGACCCGGGTTCGGCGTCGAAGGGCGGCGACCTGGGTTACTTCGGCCGCGGCATGATCGCGGGCGGCCAGGCATTCGACGACGCGGTGTTCGCTCTCAAGAAAGACGAAGTCAGCGGCATCGTGCAGACCGACTTCGGCTATCACATCGTCAAGGCGACGGACGTGAAGCCGGCGGTCACGAAGCCGTTCGACGAAGTGAAGGATCAGATCGCGAAAGACCTGAAGACGCTGCAGGCGGCCAAGGTTTTTAGCGACGACTCGGAAGGCTTCACGTCGATCGTCTACGAAAAGGCGAAGAGCCCGCAGCCTGCCGCGGACAAGTACAAGCTGCAATTGCAGACGGCCACCGTGACACCGCAGCAGAACCCGAAGCTGCCGCCTGACAGTCCGCTGAACAATGCGAAGTTCCTCGCCGCGGTGTTCGCGAATGACGCGGTGACGGCGCGCAATAACACGCAAGCGATCGACGTGGGCGGCAACACGCTGATCGCGGCGCGCGTCACCGACTACAAGGCCGCGGCCGTGCCCGCGCTCGATGCGGTCAAGGACGCCGTGCGTCAGAAGGTGATCGCGGCTCAATCGAACGAGGCGGCTCACAAGGACGGCATTGCGAAGCTGGCTGAGTTCGAAAAGTCGAAGGCCACCACGGGCTTCTCGTCGCCGCTGAAGGTTTCGCGCAATGATGCGCAGGGCGTGCCGCCGGCCGCATTGAGTGCAATCTACAAGGCGGATGCGCAGAAATTGCCGGCCTACGTGGGTGTGGATCTCGGCGACGACGGCTATGCGATGTATCGCGTGAACTCGGTCGTCGCGGGCGCACCGGTCGATCCGCAACGCCTTGCTGCGGCTCAGCAGCAGATCGCGCAAGTCGATGCGCAGTCCGAAGCAGAGGCTTATGTCGAAGCGCTGCGCGCGCGCTCGAAGGTGAAGTTCTACGGTTCGCTGGAGAGCGGCAACGCGCAGGCGAGCGGCGAATAAGCCGCAGCCTCAGCGCGTCGTGAACCGCGTGAACGATCAAGTCCGACAAAACGCGCAAGCATAAGAAAAGCCCCGCAAATGCGGGGCTTTTCTATTTGACGAGCCCGAAAGCTCGTCAAATGGTTTGCTTCAAACGCGTTACAGGCAGGCGCTGATCGCGCTGGTGGCATCGCTGCCCGCCGCGCCACTCGCGCGGAAGCCGACCCACGAACCCTTGCCGGAGTATGAAGGACGCACCACGGCGGCTGCGCCATTCGGCGGCTGCTGACCGGGGACATAGACGTCCACGGCTTGATCGTTAGCGAGGGTGTCTTGCGACACGACTTGCTGCTGCGAGCCGTCAGCCCATTTCTGCGCGATGCAGGTGGCGACGGCTTTCGGCGGTTGCTGGCTTTGGCCCACCGATTGGACGCCCGCTGGCGGTTGAGCGGCGCAGGCAGAAATTGCCACGGTCAAAGCGATTAACGGTAAGTATTTCACGTTATCTCCTCAAAATTCGCTCAAAATCGAGCCGGGTTACATGGAATTGAAAGTGTCAGATAGACCTTACCGATCCATGTTCCCGAAGTTCTGGAAACAAGTTGTTAGCAGGCTTTTCAGTGCGGCGAACTTGTGCGAAGGAGTGGCTTGACGGCGGGCCACACGTTTTCCAGTAGCACTGGTTGTGCCTGCTCGGTGGGATGCATCTGATCCGCCTGGAACATCTCGGGCTTGTCGGCGATGCCGGCGAGCATGAAAGGCACGAGCGGCACTCGTAGCTGTTTCGACAGCTCGCCGTACAGGCCGTGGAACTTTTGCGTATAGTCGGGGCCGTAATTGGGCGGAACATACATGCCGACCAGCACGACCTTCGCGTGACCTTGTTGAGCCTGCTCGATGATCGTGCGCAGGTTGTCTTCGGTGGTGGCGAGCGGTACGCCGCGCAACGCATCGTTCGCGCCGAGCTCGACGATCACGATGCTCGGCTTCAGACGCTGCATAAGCGCCGGCAAGCGGGCCCTGCCGCCACTCGTGGTGTCGCCGCTAATGCTTGCATTGGCGACGCTATAATCGATTCGCTCTTCGCTCAGGCGTTTGCGCATCAACGCAACCCAGCCCGTGTCGCGGGGCAAGCCGTATTCGGCGGAGATGCTGTCGCCGAGTACGACGATCACCGGCTTGGCCTGTTCGGGCGCGTTGGCGCCATGGGCCGCGAAGGGCAGCGAAAACAGGGCGGCGGCCACAACGGCCGAGCCGAATGCCGTAGTCAGCGCCGTGGCGCGACGCGCTATGGCGCGCACTTTCAACCTACGCTTCACCATGCTAAACAAAACTGATCCAGTCATTGAAGTGCGGGGTTTGTGCAAGAAGGTTAAGGATGCAACAGGCGAACTGACGATTCTCGACAACATCGATCTTGCTATCGATGCCGGCAGCAGTGTGGCGATCGTCGGGGCATCCGGGTCGGGCAAGTCTACGCTGCTCGGCTTGCTCGCAGGATTGGACAGTGCAAGCTCGGGCTCGGTTCGGCTGCTCGGGCGCGAGCTCACCGAATTGAACGAGGACCAGCGCGCGGCATTGCGCAGCGGTTCGGTCGGCTTCGTATTCCAGTCGTTTCAATTGATGCCGCATTTGACGGCGCTCGAAAACGTCACGTTGCCGCTCGAACTGCAAGGCGGCATTAGCACGCGCGAGGCCGCGGCGCGTGCGCGCGGTTTGCTCGAGCAGGTGGGGCTCGCGCAGCGCACCGGCCATTATCCGAAGCTGTTGTCGGGCGGCGAACAGCAACGCGTGGCGCTCGCGCGGGCGTTCGTCACGCATCCGGCGATCCTGTTTGCGGACGAGCCCACCGGCAGTCTCGACGCGGCCACCGGCCATGCGGTGATCGATCTGATGTTCGAGATGAACCGCGCGAACGGCGCTACGCTGATTCTCGTCACGCACGACGTCGAGCTGGCGCGCCGCTGTGATACGACGGTGACGATCGACGCGGGGCGGCTGGCCTGAAAGGGCCGCATGTTCTCGACGACTGAAATCGTCGATACAAAAAGAAGAAGCGCAAAAAAAGCGGGTTCAGTTCACACCGAGGCCCGCTTTCCATTCCGGCACGCTCAAAGCAGCAACGCGCAATCGAACAAGCCTAACGCATAAGCGGCGCAAGCAAGCGCGCCGCTCACGCTCACCGCTTCAACGCGGCACGCGCCCGCGCGATCAACGCCGACGTCGACGAATCATGCTTCTTCTCATCGACGCTCGCCGCCGTCAGATCCGCCTCGACCACCTTGCCGAGAATCTTGCCCAACTCGACGCCCCATTGATCGAACGGATTGATGTTCCATACCGACGCCTGCACCAGCACCTTGTGCTCGTACAGCGCAATCAACGCGCCGAGCGAACGCGCGGTGAGCGCCTCGACCAGCAGCGTGCTGGTCGGCCGGTTGCCCGGAAACACCAGGTGCGGCGCCAGTTCAGGCTTGTCCGCACCGGCGACTTTCTTCGCTTCCTCGAGCGTGCGGCCCAGCATCAGCGCTTCGCTTTGCGCGAAGCAGTTCGCCAGCAGCTTCGGATGATGGCCCGCGAGCGGATGCTCCGGCGTCAGCACGGCGATAAAGTCGATCGGCACGATCGTCGGGCCCTGATGCAGCATCTGAAAAAACGCATGCTGACCGTTCGTGCCCGGTTCGCCCCACGTCACCGCGGAGGTCGGGTAATCGACCATCGCGCCATCCAGCCGCGCCGACTTGCCGTTGCTCTCCATTTCGAGCTGTTGCAGATACGACGGCAGGTAATGCAGCGCTTCCGAATACGGCGCGACCAGATAGCTTTGCGAGCCGAAGAAGTTGCGATACCAGACGCCGATCATGCCGAGCAGCACGGGCAGATTCTTTTCAAGCGGCGCGTCGCGGAAATGCTGGTCCATCTCGTTCGCGCCGGCCAGCAGTTCGCCGAACTGCTGCGGGCCGACCGCGATCATGATCGACAGACCCACCGCCGACCACAGCGAATAACGGCCGCCGACCCAGTCCCACATCTCGAACACGTTTTCTTTCGCGATGCCGAACCTGACCACTTCCGAAGGATTGGCCGACACGCCGACGAAGTGCTTCGCCAGCGCGCTTTCCGGGCAACCGTTCTGGATGAACCAGTCGCGCAGCGAGCGCGCATTGGTCATGGTTTCGAGCGTGGTGAATGTCTTGGAGACGATGATCGCGAGCGTCTCTTCGGGATCGATCTGCTGCATCACGTTGTACAGATCCGCGCCGTCGACATTCGATACGAAGTGCGTGGTGATCTCCGGCGTGGCCAGATGATGCAGCGCGTGCACGACCATCTTCGGTCCGAGGTCCGAGCCGCCGATGCCGATGTTCACCACGTAGCGGATCCGCTTGCCGGTGTAGCCCGTCCACGCGCCGCTGCGCACCTGGTCGGCGAACGCGGCCATCTTCGCACGCTCGGCCTGGATTTGCGCGTGGAACGGCGCTTTGGGATCGGTGGCGCGCAGCGCCGTGTGCAGCGCGGCGCGGCCTTCGGTGGGATTGACGATTTCGCCCGCGAACATCGCGTCGCGGCGTTTTTCGACGCCCGCTTCGCGCGCGAGTTGCACGAGCAGTTTCAGGGTTGCGTCGGTGATGCGGTTCTTCGAGAAATCGGCCGCGAGACCGCCGCCCGCGAACGCAAAGCGCTCAGCACGGGTAGGGGCGGGATCGTTCTCGGGGGCGAACCAGTCGCGCAGATGCGCATCGCGAATGCTTTCGTAATGCGTTTGCAGCGAGGACCAGGAGGGGAGCGAGTTCTGCGTCATAGCGTCCGTCTAACCAAGGGGCACGAAGAAAGGCGTGCGCGTGAAGCGCTGCCGAGGATGATGCAACGATGCTGTTAGAACGATGCCGCGCGGCCGGGTTCGCCGTGGCTTGCGCTGAAACTTCCGAGCCGGCAGGACTCGCGCGGAAATCGCCCGCTGAAGTTTCGCCGCAACCCGCGAAGGATCCAACCCGCGGCGCAGTCAGTCAGTATAACGGCGTTGCGTGACGGGTGGCAGCGGTTTGGGCGGGGCACGCAAAGTATGGGAGCGACGCCTTCATCAGCCCGCGGCCGGATAGAACAGACGGTTCAGCAAGGTCCGCACCATCGGCGCCAGTTCGCCCGCCGTCAACCCGGCCGGGCCGTGACCTTGCGCGCTCAGCGTGTCGGCGGCGAGGCCGTGCAGATAGACGCCCGCCAGGGCCGCTTCGTAGCGCGGCAGATGCTGCGCGAGCAGCGCGCCGATGATGCCGCCCAGCACGTCGCCGGTGCCGCCGGTCGCAAGCGCGGCGTTGCCCGTGGGATTGATCGTGAGGCGCCCGTCCGGCGCCGCGATCACGGTGCCGGTGCCCTTCAGCACGACGACGCCGGCGAAGCGCGCGGCCAGCGCGCGCGCCGCGGCGAGCCGGTCGCGTTGCACGCCCGGCGCGTCGGTGCCGAGCAGGCGCGCGGCTTCGAGCGGATGCGGCGTCAGGATGCACGGATCGCCTTGCACGCCGCGCGCGGTGACTTCGGCCGCGAGCGACGGATCCTGCGCGATCAGATTCAGCGCGTCGGCATCGAACAGCTTGGGTACGTCGAGCGGCAGCACGTCGTGCATGACGCGCGTCGCGCGCTCGCCATGGCCCATGCCGCAACCGATGGCGAGCGCGTCCATCCTGTCGAGCGGCAGATCGTCGACGGCATGCAGCATCAGTTCGGGATGCGGCGGATCGTAGGGCGGGGCGCCTTCGCCCAGTAAGGCGACGTGCACTTTGCCCGCGCCGGTGTAAAGCGCCGCGCGCGAGGCGAGGATCGGCGCGCCGCACATGCCGGTGTCGCCGCCGACCACCGCGAGGCTGCCGAAAGTGCCCTTGTTGGTCGCGAAATCGCGCGGCGGCAGAAAAGCGGCGAAGAGTTCGGGCGCGTTCAATTGCACGGCCGCGCGGGCGCCGCAATCGACTCCGATCGGCGCCACGATCACCGTGCCGGCGAGGTCGCGCCCTTGCGCGGTGAACAGGCCGGGTTTGGCGCCGATGAACGTGATGGTGTGCGTGGCGTGGACCGCGGCGCCGTCGGCATCGCCGACGATCGTGCCGGTGTCGCTGTCGAGGCCGCTGGGCACGTCGAGCGCCAGCACGCCGCCTCTTCGGGGTCTTGCCTTCGCGCGTTGCGAGAGTTGCCGGGCGAGACTCGCGAAGACGCCTTCGAGTTCACGCGTGAGGCCGATGCCGAACATGCCGTCCACCAGCCACGTGTAGCGCTCCAGCGAGGCGGGCGGCGTCGCGCTGATCGCCACGCCCGCGGCGCGGGCAGCGTCGAGCGCCCAGCGGGCATCTTCCGGCTTGACTTCGACCGGCATGCACAGTTCGACGGCGATGCCGGCCTTGTGCAGCTCCGTCGCGAGGACGAGGGCGTCGCCGCCGTTGTTGCCGGGGCCCGCGACGAGCCACACCCTCTGCTTCGATTTCTCGATCGACGTGTCCCGGGTGATCCGCTCCTGCAGGAAGCTCGCGGCGGATTTGCCCGCGCGGGACATCAGCGTGTGGCTCGGCAAGGCCGCCGAGGCCTGGGCCTCGGCGATCCGCAGATCGGTTAGCGTGAGCAGGGGCAGCGCCCGGTTGTGCGGGCTGATGAGCGCTGGCGGCGTGAGGTGGGCTTCTGTCATGGCGAGGCGGGCAGTTCACCTGTTGCCAGGCGAGAAGGCTTCGGGAATCACTATGGTAGTGCCTATGTGGTGCCGATGCGTGGTGCCGGATGCGCGCGCTCAGGCGCGCCTCTTTCGGCCGCGCCTGAGCGCCGGCCGCCCCGCCGTCTACTTGAAGCGATCCGCGCGCAGCGCGGCCAGGGTGTCGTCGGGCAAGCCCGGCGCCGTGCCCGTGATCAGGTCGGCGATCAGCTTGCCCGACCCGCATGCCAGACCCCAGCCGGCGGGGCCATGACCGGCGTTGACGAACAGCCGCGGATGC
>DASPZL010000281.1:0-18076 GCA_035636295.1 Paraburkholderia sp. | reverse complement strand
CAGTTCTTCCGACGACTCGATCAGGATCGCGCGGTCCGCGCCGATCGCCAGCGCCGTGCGCAGCGTTTCCTGCGATTGCGTGACCCCGCAGGAAACCGCGATCACTTCAGTCGCCACGCCCGCTTCACGCAGACGCACCGCTTCTTCAACCGCGATTTCGTCGAACGGATTCATCGACATTTTCACGTTCGCGATGTCGACGCCCGTGCCGTCCGACTTCACCCGGACTTTCACGTTGTAATCGACCACTCTCTTGACTGGCACCAGGATTTTCATGCACACGCTCCAAAGTTACGAATACGTCAACCCAGCGGACATTATAGCGACTGCCCTCGCGGGAGCCTTGTCGCGGGTGCTTTAGCAGGAGGATATTGCTCCCCAGCGGCGCGACGGAAATATCGAACGATCGTTCTATTTTAATCTCGAAAAAACCCGGGCGACAACCCCGGGTCCCGACTTACGACTCTAATTTTCATCGCCGTCGTGTTTTGCCATGTTTGCAGGTCGTGGAATCACCAGGCGGTGATCACCGCCCCGCCGAATTTGCCCTCGACGAACTGCTTCACTTCCGGCGAGTGATACGCCGCGACCAGCTTGGCGACCCACGGCTTGTTCTTATCGGCTTCGCGAATCGCGATGATATTCACGTACGGCCCCTTCGGGTCTTCGATCGCGATGGCGTCCTGCTTGGGCTTAAGACCCGCTTCCATCGCGAAGTTCGTGTTGATCGCGGCCGCGTCCACGTCGTTCAGCGAACGCGGAATCTGCGCGGCGTCGAGTTCGACGATCTTCAGCTTCTTCGGATTCTCGACGATGTCGAGCGGTGTCGCCTTCAGTCCCGCATCGGCGCGCAATTTCAGCAGGCCTTGCTTTTGCAGCAGCAACAGTGCCCGGCCGCCATTGGTCGGATCATTCGGCACCGCGATCTTCGCGCCAGGTTGCAGTTCGGCCAGCGTCTTCACCTTCTTCGAATAGATGCCCATCGGATATGTGACCGTGTCGGCGACACGAATCAGCTTGTAGCCGCGATCCTTCACTTGTGCCTGCAAGTACGGGTCATGCTGGTAGCTGTTCGCGTCCAGATCGCCGCCGGCGAGCGCCGCGTTCGGCTGCACGTAGTCGGAGAATTCAACGATCTTGATGTTCAGACCGTTCTTCGCCGCGACCGTCTTCACGACTTCCATGATCTGCGCGTGCGGACCGCCAGTGACGCCGACCTTGATCGCGTCTTCAGCGTGAGCCGCCGTGGCGGCGGCGAACAGCGACGCGGCGCCGAGCGTGGCGGCCAGCTTGAGAATGAAACGACGTTGCATGATGGACCTTTCCGAATCTATCGATTTTGTTTAGGGCGCCCCCAGACCTGACGCTTCGCGCCAGGCCCCCGAGGGGCGATCCCCCAATCCCCCGAGGGGACTTCCTTCGGGGCGGGGACTTCCTGCGGAGCGGAAAACTTGGGACGGCCCAGCGTTTTCTCGAGGGTTCCGATGACCCTTGTTTATTTATGGCTCAAACGACGCACGAGCCAATCCCCGAACGACTGCACCAGTTGCACGAAGACGATCAGAATCACCACGACCGTCAACATCACTTCCGGCAGAAAACGCTGATACCCGTAACGAATGCCCAGATCGCCGAGCCCGCCGCCGCCGATCGCGCCGGCCATCGCCGAATAGCCGACCAGCGACACGAACGTGATCGTCAAACCGGCGACCACGCCCGGCAACGATTCCGGCAACAGCACCTTGAATACGATCTGGCTGGTGGTCGCGCCCATTGCCTGCGCGGCTTCGATCAGCCCGCGGTCGACTTCGCGCAGCGCGGTTTCGACCAGACGCGCGATGAACGGCGCGGCGGCGATCGTCAACGGCACCACGGCGGCGGCCGTGCCGATCGACGAACCCACCACGAGACGCGTGAACGGAATCACGGCGACCAGCAGAATGATGAACGGCGTCGACCGCACCGCATTGACGACCACGCCCATCGCGCGATTCACCGCGACGTTCTGCAACACACCCTGGCGGTCCGTCAAATACAGCAGTACGCCGAGCGGCAACCCCACCAATGCGCCGACCAGTCCGGAAATGCCCACCATCACGAGCGTTTCCCAGAACGACTGGACGAACATATCCAACATTTCACTCAACATACGAGAGCTCCTCCACCACCACACCCTGTTCACGCAGATACGTCAGCGCCTGCGCCACCTTCGCCGGTTCGCCGCCCGCGAGCACCGCGAGCGAGCCGAACGCCTGCCCCTGGATCTCGTCGATCTGGCCGTGCAGGATGTTGAAGTCGAGTTCGTAACGGCGAATCGTCTCGGAGAGAATCGGCTGATCGACGCCCGAGCCGGTGAATGCAAGGCGCAGCAGATGACCGCTGCCGGTCTTCAAACGCTCGGCTACGCGCGCCTTCATGGCGGGCGGCAGTTCCTGCGCGATCACGTCGCCGATCAGCGCGCGCGTGACTTCGTGATGCGGTTGCAGGAACACGTCGATCACCTTGCCCTGTTCGACCACGCGGCCCGCATCCAGCACCGCGACGCGGTCGCAGACCTGCTTGATCACGTCCATCTGGTGCGTGATCAGCACGATCGTCAGGTTCAGTTCGCGATTGATGCGCTTGAGCAGATCGAGAATCGAGCGTGTGGTTTCGGGATCGAGCGCGGAAGTCGCTTCGTCGGAGAGCAGCACTTTCGGCTTGCTCGCCAGTGCGCGCGCGATGCCGACGCGCTGCTTCTGCCCGCCGCTGATTTGCGCCGGATAACGATCCTTCTGCGCCGACAGCCCGACCAGTTCGAGCAACGGCACCACGTTCGCCTCGATCTCGTCGCGCTTCATGCCGGCGAGTTCGAGCGGCAGCGCCACGTTCTCATACACCGTGCGCGACGACAGCAGGTTGAAGTGCTGGAAGATCATGCCGATTTCGCGGCGAGCCTCGCGCAGTTGCGCGGCGGGCAGCGTCGTCAGATCGCGGCCGTTGACGACGATATTGCCTTCGGTGGGCCGCGTCAGCAGATTGATGGTGCGCACGAGCGTACTCTTGCCCGCGCCGCTGCGCCCGATGATGCCGAACACCTCGCCCGGCGGAATCGACAGATTGACGTTGTGCAGCGCCTCGACCCAGCCCCGGGACCCGGCGAACCGCTGGGAGATATTGCGTATTTCGATCATGGAAAAACGAAACGGCGGAGTTTGTCGGCGAGCGTTTGATGCTCCCGGCAAGCGGCCGCCGTTGCTTTTATTAGGATTTGAGCCGGCAATTCTACCGCAGCCCCGACATTCCCCTTAATAATCAATTACGATCTTTTCATAACCACAGGGCATTAGAGGATCAGCCGAGAAGCGACGGTCGCGCGTGCAGGCCCACTGCGGCTATGATCGGGCGGAACAAATTCAGACCCACTTCACGGCACATTTCGGGACACACATATGGCAGCGATGAACACAACCCGAACCGGCAACGCACGGCCCGTCGCGGGCGTCCGTAAGGGCGGTGCCGCGCTGAGCTCGACGGTTACGACGAGCGACGGCGTCGAACTGCCGTTGTATCGCTGGCCGGCCACCGTGCAGCAGCGCGCCACGGTTGCGCTGCTGCACGGGCTCGCGGAACATGCCGGGCGTTACGCGGCGCTCGCCGACCGGCTGAACCCGGCCGGCATCGAACTGGTCGCCGTCGATTTGCGCGGACATGGTCAGGCGCCGGGCAAACGCGTGCGAATCCGCCGCTTCGACGACTATCTGCTCGACGCCCAGGCCTTGCTCGATGCGGCGGCCACGAGTTGCGCACCGCTCTTCCTGATGGGCCACAGCATGGGCGGCGCGATCGCGGCGCTCTATACGATCGAACGGCTGGAGGCGAGCGGGCGTCGATTGAACGGACTGATCCTGTCGAGCCCTGCGCTCGCGCCGGGGCGCGACGTGCCCCGTTGGATGCTCAACTTGAGCCAGGTGATCAGCCGCGTGTGGCCGGGTTTCCCGGCGATGAAAATCGACGCCGCCTTGCTGTCGCGCCTGCAACCCGTGGTGAACGCCAATCTCAACGATCCGCTCGTTCATCACGGCTCGATTCCGGCGCGCACCGGCGCGGAACTGCTGTTGGCGATGGCGAGGATCGAACGCGGCCGCGCGGGACTGCGCGTGCCGTTATTGGTCTATCACGGCACGGCGGACAAGCTCACCGAGCCTGAAGGCAGCCGCGCATTCGGCCAGCATGCGGGATCGCCGGACAAGACGCTCACGCTGCACGAAGGCAGTTATCACGAGACGATGAACGATATGGACCGTGATCGGGTGATCGGGCAATTGATCGAATGGATCGAGGCGCGGATTCCCAAGGCTTGAGCGCCGAACCGCGTCGAGGCCCAGAAGGACGGGAGCGAAGGCACGAAGCCCTGGTTTTGGAGCCGGGATTTGAAAGCGCGGACCTCCAAAGCCCAATGCCGGACGAAGCCCGCCTGAAACAGCCAGGGCCGCCTAGCGCTTCCAGTCGGGCGGGCGTTTGTCGATGAATGCCTGCACGCCTTCGAGCGCCGACTCGTCCATCATATTGCAGGCCATTGTCTGGCCGGCGAGCTGGTAAGCCGCTTCGATACCCATCTCGAGCTGCCGGTAGAACAGGCCTTTACCAGCGGTCACGGCTTCAACGGGTTTCGCGCAGATACTGGTGGCAAGCCGTGCGACCTCCGCGTCGAGCGCGTCCGCCGGAACCACTCGGTTGACGAGCCCCTGCTGCTTCGCCTCCGCCGCATCGATGAAATCACCGGTGAGCAGCATTTCGAGCGCCGCCTTGCGCGACAGATTGCGCGACAGCGGCACCGAAGGCGTCGCACAGAAGAGCCCCAGATTGACGCCCGACACCGCAAAGCGCGCCGTCTCGGCGGCGACCGCCAGATCGCACATCGCGACCAGTTGACAACCGGCCGCCGTGGCGATGCCGTGCACGCGCGCGATCACCGGTTGCGGCAAGCGCTGGATCGTCAGCATCAGCTTCGTGCAGCGCGCGAACAACGCCTGGTAATAAGCCAGCGACGGCGCCGCGCGCATTTCCTTCAGATCGTGTCCCGCGCAGAACGCGCGGCCCGCGCCGGCGATCACGGCCACGCGCGCGTCCGTCCGTGCGATATCGGCCAATGCTTGCTGCAGGTCGTCGAGCAAGGCTTCGGAGAGCGCGTTGAAGGCGTCGGGCCGGTTCATCGTCAGGCGCGCGACGCCCGCCACGCCATACGCGTCGTGTTCGATCTCCACCAGTGACGCGCTGCGCATATCGGCGTTCATGGCTCGCTCCTCATTGCGTTGATGCGGCGTGCGTCGTTCGCGCGATGCCGCGTCTCAGATTCCGGCCAGCGCCCGCACGTGCGCGACCACGCTGCGCCCGAGCGCCGACAGGTTGTAGCCGCCCTCGAGACAACTGACGATCCGGCCACGCGCATAGCGCGTTGCGATCTCGCGCACCTGATCGGTGATCCACGCGTAATCGTCTTCGACGAGGCCCATGTTGCCGAGATCGTCCTCGCGATGCGCGTCGAAGCCGGCGGAGATGAAGATCATCTCAGGCTTGAATTCATGGAGACGCGGCAGCCACAGCAGGTCGACCGCCTCGCGCACCGCCATGCCTTTCGAGCGGGCCGGCATCGGCACGTTGCACATGTTGGGCGCCTGATTATCGGCGCCGGTGTACGGATAGAACGGATGCTGGAAGATGCTGCACATCAGCACGCGCGAATCGCCGGAGAAAGCCGCTTCCGTGCCGTTGCCGTGATGAACGTCGAAGTCGATGATCGCGACGCGCTGCAAGCCATGCGCTTCGAGCGCATGACGCGCGGCGATCGCCACGTTATTGAAGAAGCAGAAGCCCATTGCGCGCGCCGGTTCCGCATGATGGCCGGGCGGGCGCACGCTGCAGAAGGCGTTGTCGAAACGGCCTTCGATCACCGCATCGGTCGCGGCCACCGCGGCGCCCGCCGCGCGCAATGCGGCTTGCAGGGTATGCGGATTCATCGACGTATCGGGGTCGATCTCGGCGAGGCCCTCGGCAGGCGAGCAATTGCGGATGTAGTCGACGTGGGCTTGCGTATGCACGCGCAGGAGCGCGGCTTCATCGGCGAGCGGCGGCGACTCGCGCTCGATCAGCGAGTCGATGCGGCTCGCGATCAGCTGGTCTTCGATTGCCTGCAGGCGCGCCGGGCATTCGGGATGCCATTGCCCCATATCGTGCAGCAAACAGTCGGCGTGGGAATAAAAACCTGTTGCCATGATTCTCTTCCGCGGCGCGGCGCCTTCGAGGCGCGCGCGGCGTGTCTCCGTCCAGGGCGCGCGCCCTCGGCGCGCCAACATTTATGAAGTTACCACACGATGCGGCTGCGACGCGTCCGGCACAGTTTTGCGGAAAGCGTCGGGTATACTGCCCCGAACCGTTTTCCCCTGTCTGTTTTCCTGTCTCTTTCGCACTGCGCCCCCAGCTCACTATGACCGTCAAGCTTGCCCTGTCTGCACGAAACCGGCTACGCATCAAGACCCTGGCCGCCGCCCTATCCGTCGCATCGTGCATGTTCATGGCAACCAGTCCGGCGGCAGCGCAAAGCGTCGGCAAAAAACCGCCGCTGCTGCTCGCGCAGAGCCAACCGCAACCGGCGGTACAGCAAGGGCAAACCTTCGAAGAAGAGATCATTCCGCAGCGCTACGCGAACAATCCCAATGTCGACGCGTTCATCAACGACATGGTCGCGCGCTACGACTTCGACGAATCAGCGCTGCACGCGCTCTTTGCCGGCGTGAGTTATTCGGCGACCGCGGTCAAGCTGGTGACGCCGTCGCCCTCGCCGTCGGTCAAGAACTGGCGCGTGTATCAATCGCGCTTTCTCGATCAGGTTCGCATCAACGCGGGCGTGCGCTTCTGGCGCGCCAATCAGGCCACGCTGCAACGCGCGTACGAAGAGTTCGGCGTGCCGCCGGAAGTGATCGTCGGCATCATCGGCGTGGAGACGATCTACGGGCGCTTCATGGGCAACTTCCGCGTGCTCGATGCGCTCACCACGCTGACCTTCGACTACCCAAGCACCGCCAATCGCGCGGACCGCCAGGCGACCTTCCGCAAGAATCTCGAAGACTACCTGGTGTGGACGCACGATTCGCAAATTGATCCCACCACGGTGCTCGGTTCCTATACCGGCGCGATCGGTATTCCGCAATTCCTGCCGAGCAGCATCGTGCAATACGCGGTGAACTACGACGGCAACAAACGCATCGACCTGCGCACGAGCGAGGCGGATGCGATCGGCAGCGTGGCGAATTATCTGCGGCAAAACGGCTGGGAAAACGGCCGGCCGGTGGTGTGGAAGATCGGTACGGACGCCGGCAGCCTGGGTGTTGCTCAAGCCGCCGCCGACGGTCAGCCGGAGCCGCACTGGCCGCTCGACCAATTGCTGCGCGCCGGGCTGCTGCTGAACGAACCGGGAGTGGGTGTCGCTTCGGAAGCCGGCACGCCGGTGACGGTCGTGGATCTGCCGTCACCTGGGCGCGGCACCGAGTACATGCTGGGCCTGAAGAATTTCTACGTGCTGACGCGCTATAACCGCAGCTTCTTTTACGCCCTCGCGGTGTATCAGTTGGGCGAGCGGGTCAAGGCGCAGATGGGCTCAAGCGATGCGACGAACGGCAACGGCAATGGCAATGGCAATGGCAATGGCAATGCTGCCGCGCCCGGTGCGGCTTCGCAATAAGTCGCGCCGCGGGCGCTGATTCCCACAGCTTTGCGAACGACAAAAAAGCGCCGGCAGAACCGGCGCTTTTTCATTGGCTGGCGTGACTAAACGCAAGTGCGCGCAAATGAACCCGCGAGCAGGTTCCGCTTATGCCGGAAACACCCCTGTCGACAAATACCGGTCGCCGCGATCGCAAACGATGAACACGATCGTTGCGTTCTCGACCTGACGCGCGACGCGCAGCGCCACTTCACACGCGCCACCCGACGAGATGCCGGCGAAGATGCCTTCGACCGACGCCATGCGCCGCGCCATCGCCTCGGCGGCGGCCTGGCTCACGTTCTCGACACGATCCACGCGGCTGCGATCGAAAATCTTCGGCAGGTAAGCTTCCGGCCACTTGCGAATGCCCGGGATGCGCGAACCTTCTTCCGGCTGCGCGCCGATGATCTCGATCGCCTGATTCTGTTCTTTCAGGTAGGTCGAGACGCCCATGATCGTGCCGGTCGTGCCCATCGACGACACGAAGTGCGTGATGCGCCCTTCCGTATCGCGCCAGATTTCCGGCCCGGTGCCTTCGATGTGCGAGGCCGGATTGTCCGGATTCGCGAACTGGTCGAGGATGATGCCCTTGCCTTCGCGCTGCATCTGCTCGGCCAGGTCGCGCGCGTATTCCATGCCGCCGGTGACCGGCGTCAAAATGATCTGCGCGCCGTACGCGGCCATGCTCTGACGGCGCTCCACCGACAAATCCTCCGGCATGATCAGCACCATCTTGTAGCCGCGAATCGCGGCCGCCATGGCGAGCGCGATGCCGGTGTTGCCGCTGGTCGATTCGATCAGCGTATCGCCCGGCTTGATGCGGCCGCGCGCTTCCGCTTTCTTGATCATCGAGAGCGCCGGACGGTCCTTCACCGAACCCGCGGGATTGTTGCCCTCGAGCTTCGCAAGGATCACGTTGTTGCGGCTGCGGATCTCGTCGTCGGGGAGCCGGACGAGTTGCACGAGCGGCGTATTGCCGATCGTGTCTTCAATCGTTTTGTAAGCCATATCGGTTCGGGAACTGTCGATGCGCGGAGTCTTCAATCCATCGATTCTAAACCACCGTGCCCGCCGGTGCCGTGCGGCCCTTCTGCCCGCATGGATGCAGGCGTTCACTGACAAGGGAGCGAAGCTCGGGGCAAGCGCGCATGACGCCCCGCATAAGACCGGGAAAAAACCATGGAAAAACCCACGCAAAAAGCCCGCGGCTGAGAACCGCGGGAGCCAGTCATCTGTACGACAGCTGAAGGAGTGCTCTTGCCAACTCCAACCATGAAGGGGAACTACAGTGACGGACCACGTGCACGGGTGATCACGCCCGCGCACGGCCCGCGTCAGGCTACTTCTTCACCGCCACCGTGGCGTTGCTCTTTTGCGCGTTGCCTGCGTTGCCTGCGTTGCCAGCATTGGCCGAAACGGCCGCGCCCCTGGTCTGTGCAGACGCCGCAGCCTGCGTGCCAGCAGCCGCGCCAGCCGGACCGACAGCGAGACCCTCCGCCTGCAGGCGCTCGACGGTATGCCCGCCCATGCCCTTGACGCGCTTGCCGAGATCGGCCGGGTCCTTGAACGGACCATGCGCTGAACGCTCGTCGAGAATGGCTTTCGCTTTGGCGGGACCGATGCCCTTGATGCCGCGCAGCGCGTCCTCGTTAGCCGTGTTGACGTCGACCGCCGCATACGCGTGACCAAAAGCGGCCAGCATGGCCGCGGTAACCAGAATTTTTCGAAACATATGGAATCTCCCTCGTACAACCGGTTGGCGACCATCACCAACCGGGAGATTCCAGTTTAAAGAGGTATCCGAAAGATTTACACCTGGCCGAATAGCCAACGTACGTAGCGATCGACACCTTCCTGCACGCTCAGGAACGGTGCGTCGTAGCCGGCCGCGCGCAGCTTCGACTGGTCGGCTTGCGTGAAACACTGATATTTGCCACGCAGCGCATCGGGGAACGGAATGTATTCGATCAGCCCGCGTTGCACCTGATCGGCGAGCGACAACGGCGGCTCATTGTTCAGCGAACGCAGCGTATTGACCACCGTCGTGGCGATGTCGTTGAACGGTTGCGCGCGGCCGCTGCCCAGATTGAAGATGCCCGACTTGTCCGGGTTGTCGAAGAAGAACAGGTTGACCTTCACCACGTCTTCAACGGAGACGAAATCGCGCGTCTGTTCGCCCGCGGCGTAGCCGTTGTATTCGCCGAACAGCTTGACCTTGCCCTCGGCGCGGAACTGGTTGAAGTTGTGAAACGCCACCGACGCCATGCGCGCCTTATGCGTTTCGCGCGGGCCGTACACGTTGAAATAGCGGAAGCCGGCGATCTGGCTCTTCGCGGTGGGCAGCACACGGCGAATCACCTGGTCGAACAGGAATTTCGAATAGCCGTACACGTTCAGCGGCTGCTCGACTTCGCGCTCCTCGACGAAACGGCTCGACCCGCCGTACGTGGCCGCCGACGACGCGTACAGAAACTGGATGTTCTGCGCGAGGCAGACATCGAGCACGTCGCGGCTGTAGCGGAAGTTGTTGTCCATCATGTAGCGGCCGTCGGTTTCCATCGTGTCCGAGCAGGCGCCTTCGTGGAAAATCGCACGCACCTTGCCGAAGTCGCCCCGCTTGAAGCGTTCGACGAATTCGGTCTTGTCCACATAATCGTCGATCTCGCAGTCGACGAGGTTCTTGAACTTGTCGGCGCGCGTGAGATTGTCGACCGCGATGATGCGTTGCTCGCCGCGCTCGTTGAGCGCCTTCACGAGATTGCTGCCGATAAAGCCGGCCGCGCCGGTGACGATGAGGGTCATGATGAGCCTGCGGTAATGAGGTTCAGTTGACGCCCCGCGGATCCCTTTTCCGCGCCGTTAAGCGGCGCGAAGCGAGAGACCCGGCGAGCCGCATCAATGAAAGAGTTCGTCGTAGTCGACAGTGGCGGTGCCGAGCTTGCCGACCACGATGCCGGCCGCGCGATTCGCGAGCCCGACCGCCTCGACCAGTGTGAGGCCCGCGCCGAGCATGGCGGCGAGCGTGGCGATCACGGTGTCGCCCGCACCCGAAACATCATACACTTCGCGCGCGACGGCCGGAGCGTGCAGGATGCCGTCGTCGGAGAAGAGCGTCATGCCCTCTTCCGAACGCGTGAGCAGCAGCGCCTTGAACTGCAAATCGGCGCGCAATTTCGTCACGCGCGCGATCAGATCTTCTTCCGACTTCCACTGCCCGACGACCTCGCGCAACTCGGCGCGATTCGGCGTGATCAACGTCGCGCCGCGATAGCGCTCCCAGTCGTCGCCCTTCGGATCGACCAGCACCGGCTTGCCCGCCGCGTGCGCCTTTGAGATCATCCGCGTGACGTGCGTGAGGCCGCCCTTCGCGTAATCGGACATCAGGATCACGTCGTGCGAGGGCAGCAGGTCGTCGAAACGCTGGAGGCCCGCGAGCAGTATTTCGTGCGCCGGCGTGTTTTCGAAGTCGACGCGCAGCAACTGCTGCTGACGCGACAGCACGCGCAGTTTGATGGTGGTGAGCAAATCCGGATCGCGTTCGAGATGCGGCGTCACACCGCTTTCGCCGAGCAACTGCACGATGCGCTCGCCGGGTTCGTCATGGCCGACCACGCACAGCAAACCCGCCTGCGCGCCGAGCGCGACCGCATTGCGCGCGACGTTCGCCGCGCCGCCGAGGCGGTCTTCCTGACGCTGCACGTGCACCACGGGCACTGGCGCTTCCGGCGAAATGCGGCTCACGTCGCCGAACCAGTAGCGATCGAGCATCACGTCGCCGACTACCAGCACGCGGGCGGCACCGAGCTGTTTGCGCGACACCACGGTCAGCGCCGGCGCGAGTGAGGACACAGCGGCCTCAGGCATCGTCTGAGGCATCGGCCGGAAGTTTGGAGGGTTGGGCATAAGGGCGTCCAATCGAATAATAGTCGATGCCGAGTTCGGTCATCGCGTCCGGTTCGTACAGGTTGCGGCCGTCGAAAATCAGCGGCGATTTCAGCACCGATTTCAGGTGCACGAAATCCGGACTCTTGAATTCCTTCCATTCGGTCACGATCACGAGCGCATCGGCGCCAGTCAGCGTTTCGTCCTGCGTGCCCGCGAACGTGAGACGCGCAAGCTCGTCCGGCGCATCGTGCAGATCCATCGCAAACACGCGGCGCGCTTCAGCTACCGCGACCGGATCATATGCGCGTACCTTAGCGCCGCGCTTGAGCAATTCGGCGATTACGCGGCGGCTCGGCGCCTCACGCATGTCGTCGGTATTCGGCTTGAACGCGAGCCCCCACACGGCGAACGTGCGACCGCTCAGGTCTTCGCCGAGTTTGGCCGTGACCTTCTGCACCAGCACGTCTTTCTGCCTGTGGTTCACCTCCTCAACCGCTTCGAGGATGCGCAGATTGTGGCCGCTTTCGCTGGCCGTGCGAATCAGCGCCTGCACGTCCTTCGGGAAGCACGAACCGCCGTAGCCCGCGCCGGCATACAGAAAGTGATAGCCGATGCGCGGGTCCGAGCCGATGCCGCGGCGCACCGCTTCGATATCCGCGCCGACCCGGTCCGCGAGATTCGACATCTCGTTCATGAACGAGATGCGCGTGGCGAGCATCGCATTGGCCGCGTATTTCGTGAATTCGGCCGAGCGCACGTCCATGTACAGCGTGCGTTCGTGATTGCGGTTGAACGGCGCGTACAGACGCTTCATCAGTTCGCGTGCGCGCAGGCCGGCTTCGTCCTCGTCGATGCCGAGCACGATGCGGTCGGGCCGCATGAAGTCGTCGACGGCCGCGCCTTCCTTAAGAAACTCAGGATTGGAGACCACCGAGAAGCGATGCTGCTCGCTGTTCGCGAGTCCGCGCTTCGCGAGTTCTTCTTCGACCACGGCACGCACGCGCTGCGCGGTGCCGACCGGCACCGTCGACTTGTCGACGATCACCTTGAAGCCGTTCATCGTGCGGCCGATGTTGCGTGCCGCTTCGAGTACGTATTGCAGATCGGCCGAACCGTCTTCGTCGGGCGGCGTGCCGACCGCGATGAACTGCACGTCGCCGTGCGCCACGCTCGCCGCAATATCGGTCGAAAACGTGATGCGCCCCGCCGCGCGCGTGCGGGTGATGATCTCCTGTAGGCCGGGCTCGTGGATCGGCACGCCGCCGTTGTTCAGGATTTCGATCTTGCGCGGATCGACGTCGAGACAGAAAACGTCGTTGCCGATTTCAGCGAGACACGCGCCAGTGACGAGGCCGACATAACCAGTGCCGATAATGGTGATTTTCATACGCTTTCCGGTGGAAGGTTCCGGTGATGATTCCCGGCGATGAAGCCGGCCAAGAACACGCTGCGAGATTCGCCCGCGCAGCCGCTGTTGCCGTGCGCGTGGCGAGACGACCGCTGGGTCGACGTGGACACCGACATCGACGCCGGCGCGGCGGCCGCGGTGGCGTCAGTTCGACGCGGTGATCGGTTCGACTCGACGCGGCGCATAGGTTTCCCAACCGCTGCAACCCGGGCACTGCCAATAGAAAAGCCGCGCCCTGAAACCACAATTCTGGCACGTATACCGCGGCAAATTTTTGGTGCGTTGGCGGATCAGCGTGCGCATCAGTTCGAGCTCGCTGCGCCGCGGCTCTTCCGCGACGGCTTGCTGCGCCTCCAGAAGCCGCGTCATGCCCGCCAGATTCGGCGACTTCTGCATCTGCGAGCGCGCCAGCGCGTGCGCCGCGTCGGGCCCACGCAACGACGCGACGTGCTGATACGCGACGTCGAGCAGATCGTTCGTCGGATAGCGATCTACCCACGTGGTGAGCAGGTCGGCGCCGTCCTGCGGGCGGCCAAGCGCCTCGTAAGCCTTCATCAGCTTTTCCGCGACGAGCGGCAGATACGCCGGATTCTGCTCCTCGACGCGCCGCCACTGGGCGATGGCCGCTTCCTGCGCGCCGCCGGCGACGTCGACATCGCCGAACAGGATCGTGGCGCGCACGTTGGTCGGGTTTGCCTTTAACGCAAAGCCGAGCTGACGGCGCGCTTCGTCCGGGTTTTTCTGTTGCAGCGCTTCCTGGGCAAGTTCGCAGTGGAACTGCGCGATTTCCTTGTCGAGCGATTCGGCACCCATCGTTTCAAGATGACGCGCGGTGTCGATCGACTTGATCCAGTCCTTCTCGATTTCGTAGATGGTGAGGAGCGCGCGTTGCGCGCCCAGTGCATAGTCGCCCGTCTCGAGCGAACGGAAGGTCTCCTCCGCGCGATCGAGCAGGCCCGCTTTCAGGAAGTCTTGTCCCAGTTCGTAGAGCGCGTGATCGCGCTCGCTGACCGGCAGGTCGGCGCGGCTCAGCAGGTTTTGATGCACGCGAATCGCACGGTCGGTTTCACCACGACGGCGAAACAGATTGCCGAGCGCGAAGTGCAACTCGATCGTTTCCGGATCGAGCTTGACGACTTCGATGAACGCGTCGATCGCTTGGTCCGGCTGCTCGTTGAGCAGGAAATTCAGGCCGCGAAAATACGAACGCGGCAGGTTGGCGCTTTCTGACAGCAGCGTCTTGAGGTCGTAGCGCGCAGCCATCCAGCCGAACGCGAATGCGACGGGAATGACGAGCAGCCACCAGAAGTCTAGATCCATGCGATTAATGCAAACGTGCGGGAAAGCGAAAACGGAAAGCCGCGCCCACCAAGGCGCGCGGCGCAAGACAACTTAGATCAGCGGCGGCATGGGCGGCTGTTCGACCACCACCGGGGCTTCGCGCGCCACCCGCAACTCGCGCTTGAGCCGGCCGTTTTCCATGCGCAGGCGCAGCATGGCCGGCATCGACGACACGAGCCCGGCCACCAGCCCCACCACGAAGAACGCGAGGCCGATCAGGATCAAGGGCGCCGACCACGCGTAGCCAGCGAGGAAATTCAGCGTAGCAGGTTGTGTATTGGAGAGCGCGAGCACCAGCAGCAGCACGAACACCAGCACACGGATCAGCCAGACGATAAATTTCATGAATAGGTCTCTTGACGGCAGTTGCGGGGTGACGCCGGCTTGATGACGCGTCGCGCCACGGTGTTGCCCGCGCCGAAGTGACCCGTATTGTAATTGAAGCCCTCGCGGCTGGGCAGGAACTGGCCGATTGTGGGCTTACGCGAGGTTTATCTTGCGGCGGGCGAAAAAAAAGCGCCCGAAGGCGCTTTTCTGGTCTTTTGCCGACTGGCGTTGGCCGCTGACGCTACCAACGCCATGCTGCATACCGCACAGCGAAGCATTTAGAGATCGTCATCCGGCTCTTCAGCCTTCAACGGCTCACCCGCACGACGATCTACCCGCTCGCGCAATTCCTTGCCCGGTTTGAAATGCGGTACGTACTTCTCAGGTACCAGCACCTTCTCGCCCGACTTCGGATTACGCCCCACACGGGAGGGGCGACGGTTGAGGCCGAAGCTGCCGAAGCCGCGAATTTCGATGCGATGACCTTTAGCAAGCGCCTCCGACATCGCATCAAGCATCGTCTTCACCGCGAAATCCGCATCTTTGAGTACAAGCTGCGGAAATCGCGTAGCCAACTGGGCGACCAATTCCGATTTGGTCATACTGCAGCAGACCTCTCAAGAAAACGCCGGGCCGCCCCCAAGTTTTCCGCTCCGCAGGAAGTCCCCCGCCCCGAAGGAAGTCCCCTCGGGGGATTGGGGGATCGTCCCCCTCGGGAGGCCTGGCGCGAAGCGACAGGGTTAGGGGCGCTCCTCAATTACTGGTTCTGGCCGTCGAGCTTGGCCTTCAGCAGCGCGCCGAGGTTCGTCGTGCCGGTGGCAGCCGAGCCCGAATCCGACGAAGCCAGGCCGCGGATCGCTTCCTGTTGCTCGGCCGAATCCTTGGCCTTGATCGACAGGTTGATGCCACGCGACTTGCGATCGATGTTGATGATCATCGCGTTGACCTTGTCGCCTTCCTTCAGCACGTTGCGGGCATCTTCCACGCGGTCTTGTGCGATTTCCGAAGCGCGCAGGTAGCCTTCGACTTCAGCCGACAGCTGAACCACTGCACCCTTCGCGTCCACCGTCTTGACCACGCCGTCGACGATCGAACCCTTGTCGTTCATTGCAACGAAGTTGCTGAACGGGTCGCCTTCGAGCTGCTTGATACCCAGCGAGATGCGTTCCTTCTCGACGTCGATGCCGAGAACGATCGCTTCCACTTCGTCGCCCTTCTTGTACTTGCGAACCGCTTCTTCGCCCGTTTCGCTCCACGACAGGTCCGACAGGTGAACCAGACCGTCGATACCGCCAGGCAGACCGATGAAGACGCCGAAGTCGGTGATCGACTTGATTGCGCCTTGCAGCTTGTCGCCCTTCTTGAAGTTGCGGCTGAAGTCGTCCCACGGGTTCGGCTTGCACTGCTTCATGCCGAGGCTGATACGGCGGCGGTCTTCGTCGATTTCGAGAACCATGACTTCGACTTCGTCGCCCAGCTGAACAACCTTCGACGGTGCAACGTTCTTGTTCGTCCAGTCCATTTCCGACACGTGGACAAGGCCTTCGATGCCCGACTCCACTTCGACGAATGCGCCGTAGTCGGTGATGTTCGTGACCTTACCGAACAGGCGCGTGCCCGACGGGTAACGGCGCGAAATGCCTTCCCACGGATCGTCGCCCAGTTGCTTGATGCCCAGCGAAACGCGGTTCTTCTCCTGATCGAACTTGAGGATCTTCGCGGTGACTTCCTGGCCAACCGACAGCACTTCGCTCGGGTGACGCACACGACGCCATGCGATGTCGGTGATGTGCAGCAGGCCGTCGATACCGCCGAGGTCCACGAACGCGCCGTAGTCGGTGATGTTCTTCACCACGCCTTCCACGATCGCGCCTTCCTTCAGCGTTTCGAGCAGCTTTGCGCGCTCTTCGCCCTGGGTGGCTTCGATCACGGCACGGCGCGACAGCACGACGTTGTTACGCTTGCGGTCGAGCTTGATGACGCGGAATTCCAGCGTCTTGCCTTCGTACGGAGTCGTGTCCTTGACCGGACGCGTATCGACCAGCGAACCCGGCAGGAACGCGCGGATGCCGTTGACCATGACGGTCATGCCGCCCTTGACCTTGCCCGTGATCGTGCCGGTCACGAGTTCGTTGTTGTCGAGCGCTTTTTCCAGCGACAGCCACGAAGCCAGACGCTTCGCCTTGTCGCGCGACAGGATCGTGTCGCCATAGCCGTTTTCCAGCGCGTCGATCGCGACGGAAACGAAGTCGCCCGCCTGCACTTCTACCTCGCCCGCGTCGTTCAGGAACTCTTCGAGCGGGATGTAGGCTTCGGACTTGAGACCAGCGTTGACGACCACGAAGTTGTGGTCAACACGCACGACTTCGGCGGAAATCACTTCGCCGGCGCGCATGTCTTGCTTGGTCAGCGACTCTTCGAACAGAGCCGCAAAAGATTCGGTATTCGGGGTAGAGGTTTGCAGGTCGGACATAAAAATCGAAATTTGCATGGTTCTCGCGGTGCCCGGCTGGCCGGACGGTCAGCAACTTCGGCAACAATGCGAATGCCACGCGGGGTTAAAGGGTTAAAACACGCTCCACGACAATCGCGGAGCACCTACTGATTACCTTACTTCTACTGCGCCCGTTGCTTATGCACAATGCGTACATTCATCAAGCATGCGGGACTAATGCTTCATACCACTGCACCACTTGTTCAACCGCCTCGTCGACCGACAATGCGGAGGTATCAAGCAGCTTTGCATCCGCCGCGGGCTTGAGCGGCGCGGCCGCGCGCTGACTGTCACGCTCGTCGCGCTCACGCAAATCCCGGAGCAAGTCATCTATATTAGCAGAAAAGCCTTTTTGGATCAATTGCTTATGCCGCCGCGCCGCGCGGGCCTCGACGCTGGCGGTCATGAACACCTTCAGCACGGCGTCCTGGAAGATCACCGTGCCCATGTCGCGGCCGTCGGCAACCAGCCCTGGTTCCTTGCGGAAGGCCCGTTGACGCGCCACCAGCGCGGCTCGCACTGGTGCGTGCACGGCGATCGCGGAAGCGCGGCTGCCGACCTCTTCGGCACGGATGTCGGCGGAAACGTCGACGCCGTCGAGTTGCGCCAGCCCCTCGCGAAACGTGATGTGCAGATCGTCGATCAGTTTTACAAGGGCGTCGGGATCATCCGCCGCGATGTTGTAGCGCAAGCTCGCGAGCGCCGCGAGCCGGTACAGCGCGCCGCTGTCCAGCAAGTGGAAGCCGAGGCTCGCGGCAACCAGCGCGGCCACGGTGCCTTTGCCGGAGGCACTCGGGCCGTCGATCGTAATGACGGGCGTCTGGTGAAAGGGACGGGTCGGTTTCATCGAAAAAGTCGCACGTCAGTCGATTCGGGG
>DASPZL010000280.1:0-11687 GCA_035636295.1 Paraburkholderia sp. | reverse complement strand
ACCACGGTCGCTTCGCTCACGCCAGGATACGCGCCGAAGATCGCCTGCATCAACTCCGTTCGGCCCGCGCCCACCAGACCGGCCACGCCGAGAATCTCGCCATGCCGCAGCGAAAACGACACATCGTTCACGCGCTTGCGGCGCGAATTCGTGACGTCGAAACAGGTGACGTGACGCGCTTCGAAGATTACGTCGCCGATCGGATGCGGCTCACGTGGAAAAAGGTTCTTGATCTCACGGCCCACCATCAGGGAGATGATGCGATCCGTGGTGAGCGCGTGCATCGGCTCGGTGGCGACATGACGGCCATCGCGAATCACGCTGATCGTGTCGCATACCGCAGCCACTTCATCGAGCTTGTGCGAGATGTACACGCAGGCAACGCCGCGCCGTTTCAGATCGCGCACGATGTCCAGCAGAATGCTTATCTCCGAAGCGGTCAGCGACGACGACGGTTCATCCAGGATCAACAGTTTCGCGCGCTTGTTCAGCGCCTTCGCGATTTCGATCAATTGCTGATGGCCGCCACCGTAGTTCATCACCGGCTGCGCGGCATTGATTCCGCTGATGCCGAGTTCGCGCAGCAATTCATCGGCGCGCCGGTACATCGCGGCGTAATTCATCCGGCCGCCGGGCAGCGTGATTTCGTTGCCGAGAAAGATGTTCTCCGCCACGGAGAGCTCCGGCACCAGCATCAACTCCTGGTGAATGATGATGATGCCGGCGCGTTCGGTGTCGCGCACGCTCGCGGCCTTCAGCGGCTCGCCTTCCCAGCTGATTTCGCCGTCCCACGTGCCGTACGGATAGACGCCGGACAGCACTTTCATCAACGTTGATTTGCCCGCGCCGTTTTCGCCGCACAAGCCGACGCACTCGCCCGGCGACACCGTCAGGTCGATGCCGTCGAGCGCCTTCACGCCGGAAAACGCCTTGACGATGCCGCGCATCGTCAGCAATGGTTGCGTCATTCGCTACGCCTCGCTGCAAGGTGCGCGGCTGCGCCGATGCGCATCATGCACCCCGGCTCGAACCGCGCACTCGTTACGCTCATTGGCTCGCGAGCTGGGCCTGGGTGTAGAAGCCGTCCTTGACGACCACATCGACATTGCTCCTGGTGAGCAACGTGGGTTGCAGAAGAATCGTATCGACTTTCTTCTTGCCGTTGTCGTACTGCGCGTTATAGGCCGGCTTCTCGCCCTTCGCAAGCGCGACGGAGAGTTTTGCCGCTTCGCCGGCAATCAGTTTCAGCGGCTTGTAGACGGTCATGGTCTGCGTGCCCGCGATCACGCGCTTCACTGCGGCCAAGTCCGCGTCCTGACCCGACACCGGCACCTTGCCCGCCATGTGTTGCGCGGCGAGCGCCTGGATTGCGCCGCCTGCGGTACCGTCGTTCGATGCGACGATCGCATCGATCTTGTTGTTGTTCGCGGTCAGCGCATCCTCGACGATGCGCAGCGCCGTCGATGCGCTCCACTCCGGCACCCACTGCTGACCGACGATTTTTATATCGCCCTTGTCCATCGCGGGCTTCAGCACCTTGAGCTGGCCTTCGCGCAGCATCTTCGCGTTGTTGTCGGTGGGCGCGCCGCCTAGCAGGAAGTAGTTGCCCTTCGGCTGCGCGCTGTAGACGCCTTGCGCTTGCAGTTCACCGACCTTTTCATTGTCGAACGAGATGTAGCCGTCCACATCGGCATCGAGAATCAGCCGGTCATACGAGACGACCTTGATGCCGGCTTTCTTCGCCTCGGCGACGACATTGCCGAGTGTTTTCGAATTGAACGGCACGATCACGATCACATCCACACCACGCGAGATCAGGTTTTCAATCTGCGAGATTTGCCGCGCCTCGCTGGCATCGGCGGATTGCACCGAAACTTTCGCGCCGAGCTTCTCCGCTGCTGCAACGAAATAGTCGCGATCGCGCGACCAGCGCTCGACGCGCAGATCGTCGATACAGAAACCAATTTCCGGATGATCCTTGCTTGCATGCGCCAGCGGCGCGACAAGCGACAGGCTGGCGAGCATCGCTCCACACACGAGCGAACTCAGTACGGTACGACGCGTTGCGAATTTCATGTCTCTCTCCTTCTTCTGATAGCCGGAATACCGGATTGGACGGCCTGCGCTGCGAGCCGCAAGACCGGACAAGCGACAACCCAAAGCTTCTGTTTCGCGCGGTCAACGTGGACGCGCGATTTTTTATTAACGCCTGCTTTTTTGCGGGCTTTACTTCGTCGCGTGCGCTTTGTTAGCGCCCGCTGTAAATCGCCTGATTCACGACGTTTTCCAAATGCTCCTGACGACCACTTGCGTGCTGCGGATTCAGATCGTGCTGTAGTGCATCCGAGGCCAGCGTCGAAAGCGAATAGTCGCCCAACAGGATCTTTCGGCCCAGCTCCGAGTCCCAGCCTGCGTAACGCTGACGCTTGAATTGTTCGAGGCGGTCGTTTTTGATCAACGTTGCCGCACGCTCGACGGCGAGCGCCAGGTTATCGATTGCGCCGACGTGGCCGTGGAAAAGATCTTCCGCATCGACACTTTGCCGCCGTACCTTTGAGTCGAAATTCATTCCGCCTGTAGTGAAGCCGCCATGCTTGAGAATTTCGTAGAAGGCCAGCGTCAATTCCTCGACGCTATTCGGAAACTGGTCCGTGTCCCAGCCGTTTTGCGGATCGCCGCGATTCGCATCGACACTGCCGAAAATACCGAGCGCATACGCCGTCGCGATCTCGTGATGAAACGAGTGACCGGCGAGCGTCGCGTGATTCGCCTCGATGTTCACGCGAATCTCTTTCTCCAGCCCGAATTGCAGCAGGAAGCCGTGTACGCTCGCGACGTCGTAGTCGTATTGATGCTTGGTCGGCTCTTGCGGCTTCGGTTCGATCAGCAGTGCGCCTTTAAACCCAATCTTGTGTTTATGGTCGACCACCATGTGGAGAAAACGCGCGAGCTGATCGCGTTCGCGGACGAGGTCGGTGTTGAGCAGCGTATCGTAACCTTCGCGGCCGCCCCACAACACATAATTCTCGCCGCCGAGCCGCTGCGTCGCGTCGAGCGCATGACGAACCTGCGTGGCGGCAAACGCGAAAATCTCAGGATTTGGGCTGGTCGCCGCGCCGGCTGCATAACGCGGATGCGAAAACAGATTGGCCGTGCCCCACAGCAGCTTGATGCCGGTATCCTGCTGCTTACGCGCCAGATAGTCCGCAATGCGCGTGAAGTTCTCGCTGTATTCCTTCAGGCTCTCGCCTTCCGGCGCCACGTCCGTATCGTGGAAGGTGTAGTACGGCGTACCGAGCTTCGAGAAGAACTCGAATGCGGCATCGGCCTTTTGTTGCGCCCGCTCCATTGCGCCGCCGGCTTGCTGCCAGGGACGCCGAAACGTCCCTTGCCCGAAGATATCCACGCCGGGCCAGACGAATGTATGCCAGTAGCACACGGCAATGCGCAGATGTTCTTCGAGTGTCTTGCCGAGCACGCGTTTGCTCTTGTCGTAATGACGATACGCAAGCGGGTTATCCGATTGCGGACCTTCAAAGCGGATCTCGGGAATGTGTTCGAAGTAGGACATCAGCGTCTCCTGTTTTATGCTGCATTGCAACCCGCGCGACGTGGCCGCGCCGGCCGACAAGGTGACGCCATGCTGCCGCTTGCCAGGTGCATCGGCAATTGCGAAATTGCGCAGCGTGCTTGATGTTTCTTACCGCCCATGCGTTTGTTTCGCACCGCCGCGAGATTCGCGGCCTAGAATAACCAGACGCTTAAAACAGTGCGCCCATCAAGGCGCGCCTAACAGGAGACGATGGCGTTGCGAGTCCCGACGATCCGCACGCCGCCCATTGCCATGACCCGTCCGCAAACGCCACAGACGACCCATCGGATCGCGCTGCTGTTCAACGCGAACAAGGTCTACGACCGCGAGATCATTACCGGTATCGGCAATTACCTGCTGTCCACGCGTGTGGCGTGGGATCTCTTCCTCGAGGAAGATTTTCGCTGCCGGCTGACGGGTATCGAGCGCTTCGACGGCGACGGCATCATCGCGGATTTCGACGACCCTGCCGTGGGCGAAGCGCTGCGCGATTGTCCGTTGCCGGTGGTCGCGGTCGGTTCATCGTTTGAAGATTCGGCGCACTATCCTCCGGACTTACCCTATATCGCGACCGATAACAGCAAGCTCGTCTCGCTCGCGTACACGCATCTGATCGGCGCGGGACTCGAACACTTCGCGTTGTATAGCCTTCCGCAGGCGCAGGAAAATCGCTGGGCGCAACAGCGTGAGTTGGCATTCGCGCATATGCGCAGCACGGACGGCCACAGCGGCGAGCAGATCCGCACTGAGATTTATCGCGGCCTGTCGACCAGCGCGCCGTCATGGAATCAGGCGACCGAGCAGCTCACCGCGTGGCTGCGCCAACTGCCGAAGCCGGTCGGTATCATTGCCGTCACCGATGCCCGCGCGCGGCATCTGCTGCAGGCCTGTTTGATCGCGGGTATTCCGGTGCCGGAAGAAGTCGCGATCATCGGCATCGACAACGATCCGCTTACGCGCACGTTGACCCGCATTCCGCTTTCCTCCGTGATTCAAGGCACCGAGGAAATGGGACGCACCGCCGCTCACTTGCTGCATCAAATGCTGCGCGGCGCGCGTTTTCCGGGGCGGCGCATTCTCGTGCCGCCGGTCGGCATCAACGTGCTCGAATCGACGAAGCATCAGCCGCTCGCGAGCCCGTATGTGATGCGCGCGCGGCACTTCATCCGTCAGTACGCGTGCCAGGGCATTCGCACCGAACAGGTTGCCGATTATGTGGGCGTGTCGCGATCGTCGCTCGAAGAGTACTTTCGGCGCGAGCGGCAGTGCACCGTGCATCAGGAAATCCTGCGCCACAAACTCGATGTCGCGAAAGCACTGCTGGCGAAGCGCGATGCGTCGAGTGCGGAGGTGGCGATCCGTTGCGGCTTCACGTCGCTGCAATACATGTACGCGGTGTTTCGCCGTGAACTCGGTTGTACGCCGCGCGAATATCAGGAACGTGCGAATTCGACGGTAGCACCCGGCTGACCATGCCTTTTTACTTTCTTCTCCACCAACGACATGATCAGCATTGCACAACTCTCCTCTGAGCCATGGGGCACGCTGCCCGGCGGCGATCCGGTGCGGCTCTTTACGCTGCGCAACGCGCACGGCATGAAAGTCGCCATTAGCGACCTGGGCGCGACGCTGGTCTCGTGGCATGCGCCGGATCGCGCGGGGCGTCTCGGCGATATTCTGCTCGGCCATGACACGCCCGCTGAATACGTTACCGCCACCACCTATATGGGCGGATTGATCGGCCGATGGGCGAACCGCATTGCCGATGCGCGCTTCACGCTCGACGGGATAAAGTACACGCTCGACCGCAACGAAGGCGCGAATCTATTGCACGGCGGCACGCAGGGTTTTCATCGCGCGCTGTGGGATGCGAGCGAGGACAACGGCACATTGATCATGCGACTGGAGTCGCCCGAAGGCGACGCCGGTTTTCCCGGCAACGTGACGACGCAAGTGCGTTATTCGCTCGATGACGAAGGCACGTTGACGATCGAGTACGAAGCGATCACTGATGCAGCGACGCCTCTGAATCTGACGAGTCATCCGTACTTCAATCTGACGGGGCGGCCGGGCGCGGATATTCGCGGGCATGTGTTGTCGATCGATGCGGACCGGTTCTTTGAAGTCGACGCGGCGCTGATTCCTTGCAAGCTCGCCGAGGTGGCGGGCAATGCGTTCGACTTCCGGCAGAGTGCGCCGATCGGGGCGCGGTTGGATTGGCCCCATGCGCAGCTT
This sequence comes from Paraburkholderia sp., assembly GCA_035636295.1. Classification (GTDB taxonomy): domain Bacteria; phylum Pseudomonadota; class Gammaproteobacteria; order Burkholderiales; family Burkholderiaceae; genus Paraburkholderia. The sequence continues at coordinate 5,860 of DASPZL010000280.1, read as the reverse complement.
GCGAGGGCTGGGGGTTTCGATCATTGCTATGTGTTGGGGGACGCGTCTGATGCTTCTGCGGACGCGGATGCGGGCGCAATCGCGCCGAGGATGCGCGAGGTCGCCTGCGCATACGACCCCGGCAGTGGACGCGAGCTAACCGTGTCCACCGATCAGCGTGGCTTACAGTTCTATAGCGGCAATGCACTGAATGGCGATACGGGACGTGGCGGCATCGCGTACCAACCGCATGCCGGGCTTTGTCTCGAAGCAGGCGGATTTCCGAATCAGGTGAACATGGCCGGGCAAGGAGACGTTATCGTGCGGCCCGGCCGCACATACCGGCAAGTGACTCAGTATCGGGTCGGCGTACGCATTGGCATTTGAGGCGTTCCTCATACTTTTCAGCGCGCCTCCTTACAATTCCGACTTGTTGTTTTCTGCAAGACTGAATTACGGGATCAGGGGTTACCCCTAGGTTTTTAGCTTCCTAGAATTTGTTCATTGGTTGCCGCGAACACGTGTTGCGGCGCCTTACACAATTCTCGGAAGGAAGCATCATGAAATCGCTGATCAAAGCCGTGGCGCTGGCCGTTGTTCTCGCAGCACCTGTGGCTTCGTTCGCGCAGTCGGCGCAACCGCTTACGCGTGCGCAGGTCAAGGCGGAATTGCGTCAAATCGAAGAAGCCGGCTACAACCCGGCTGTCGCGGTCGACGCGAACTATCCCGCGGATATTCAGGCTGCTGAAGCACGCGTTGCAGCGCAGAATGCTACTGCGCAAGCTGATACTACGGGGTATGGGTCATCGGCGAATGGGTCGTCGCAAACCGGCGTTAATGCGCCGGCTGTGAATCCGTATCCGCAGCCTTTGGGCGGTCAGTGAAGCGCTATCGTTTTGCGCAGTTTTATGCGGGACGTGTTTTACCTGGCGCATTCGCTCGCGTGAGCGTCTGGCGGGGATGCTGTAGTTGAAAAGAGAGGCGCAAGTGCGCCTCTCTTTTTATTGGCGCGGCTCGTTGACCGCTGTTGAGCGGTTTAGTGCCGGACGACACACTCGAGCTCCTGTTGATATTGCTCCGCCGTGTCACCAGGGAACGACTCTCCCGAGGTAGTCCAGGTAATGCAATCCGGAGCGCCCTTCGTAAGCCTCTATCGTGCTCAGCAAGTTCGGAATACTTTCCTCGATACTCAAACGCGCTTCAGGACCGCCCATGTCCGTCCGTACCCATCCGGGCGCCATCAGTAACAAGGTTTTCGCGTCGTTTCGGTGGCGCGCAGCAAAGCTACGCATAAACATGTTGAGTGCGGCCTTGCTGCCTCTGTAGACCTCGTAATTGCCGTTATTGTTGTTTGTCAGACTGCCCTGCCCGGACGACATGATGCCAATCGTCCCGGTTGGTTGCACGAGGTCCTGAAACGCCTCGATTACTCTCATTGGACTCAACGAGTTCGTCACCATTACGCGCACAAATTCCTCTGTCGAGACATCCGCGATCGTTTCACGATCGTCGTTTTTGACACCGGCATTCACGAAAAGTACATCCAGTCGTCGATCTTTAAGACGACCGTGTAACGCGGCGACCTGGTCGGAAATCGTGATATCGACTGCTTCAACTTCCAGCGCGCCTTGGGTGCTTTCCGAGAGTTGGCGCAGCTTTTCTATTGAGTCCTCCCTCCCAGTGGCAATCACTCGCCAGCCACGCTTGAGGTATTCCTCGACCATTGCGAATCCGAGGCCGCGGGATGCACCGATGAGGAGGACGGTTTTCTGCGGAGATATGTCCTGCATTGATAGCTCCCTGTGAGTGAGACCCGATAGAACGCGGCCTTGAAGTACCACGCGTTCGGTCATGAGTCGGTACATGGAATATATCGATGAGAGAGACATGGCGGAAGACGCAACAGTTGCACTTATAACGTGCATCAAACGCTATGTCTCGACGGATGATGCTACGATCAGGCATGCTAGAACCCGATTTGAATTTACTCATTGCGCTCGACGTATTGCTTGCCAATGGCAGCGTGGTCGGTGCTGCGCGTCGACTGGGACTGAGTGCCTCGGCAATGAGCCGAACCTTGGCTCGGCTTCGCGAGGCGACCGGTGACCCGTTATTGGTTCGGGCGGGGCGCCATATGGTATTGACACCTCATGCGGAGGCACTGCGTCAACGCGCTCAGAATGCGGTTCATGAGGCACGTGCCGTACTTCGTCCCTCAACGACGGAACCGGATTTTTCAACGTTGCAGCGAACCTTTACCATTCGCGCCAACGACGGTTTTGTGGAGGCCTTCGGCGCTTCACTGATCGCCGCGGCGACCGCGGCTGCGCCACTTGTGCGTTTGCGTTTTGCACCCAAGCTTGAGAAGACGGCGGCGTATTTGCGAAACGGCTCCGCTGATCTTGAAATCGGTGTTTTGGGCGAGATGGGGCCGGAAGTCCGCGTGCAGGCATTATTCCTGGATCGCTTTCTTGGTGTCGTCAGACAGGGCCATCCGCTCGCGATGGAGCGCGAGGTAACGGCCGAACGGTACACCGCCTTCGGCCATGTCGTCGCTTCACGACGCGGTCGCACAAGCGGACCGGTTGATGAGGGGCTGGCCGCTTTAGGGCTAGAACGAACGATTGTCGCCGTAGTTCCGAGTTTTCCCGCCGCGCTCGCTGTGGCGCGAGCCTCCGACTTGATAGCGCTCGTGCCTGCGTCTCTTCTGGGCAATCAGCCTGAACAGCAAGAATTGCCCGCATCCGCCACCACTTACGCCTTCGAGCTTCCCGTGCCAACCGGGGAGATTACGGTATCGCAGATGTGGCATCCTCGTTTAGAGGTCGATCCTGTTCATCGTTGGCTCCGACAACTGGCGCTAACTGTATGCCGGGAACGGCTGCGCCTGTGAAAGGGTAGCCAGCCATTGGCCGAGAACTAGTCATCCGGAACACCTCATCAATCGCCGGTCACGACTGAATTCAGTCGCGCGGCGCGAAAGCCGGAAAGCAACGTTTCTGATGAGAAAAGTTACATACCTCCCGGCAGCACGCGTGTCGAGCTCACGGCCCGAAGGCTACCGCCGTCCGTGAAGCGCCCGCCGATTCCCACCCCTCCCCCAAATGTTATTATCGGAAACATAATTCGCCTCAGAGGCGCGCTTTCAAGCCGTTGGACCCATGGACACCCACCTCACCAAACCCGCCGACCCCTCCACAACCGACCTCGGCCGCCGCGTTCGCGCCGCCCGCCAGGCGCAGGACTTGACGCTGGAAACCGCGAGCCGCCTCTGCGGCGTCTCCCGCTCGACGCTCTCCAAAGTCGAAAACGGCCTGATGTCCCCCACGTTCGATGTCCTGCAGAAAATCGTCCTCGGCCTGAAGATCGAAATCGGCGAGCTGTTCGGTTCGACACCCAAGGTGAGCGCCAACGGCCGCCGCGCATTGACCCGCAAAAATGAAGGCCAGCGCCACGCCTATCGCGGCTATCAGATGGAACTACTCGCCACCGACCTCGCGCACAAAGCGATGCTGCCGTTTCGCATCCGCATCTCCGCGCACACGCTCGACGCGTTCGACGACTGGGGCCGTCACGAAGGCGAAGAATTCCTATACGTAATCAGCGGCAGCGTGTGCCTCTATTCCGAGTTGTACGCGCCCACGCATCTGAACGCCGGCGACAGCCTGTACTTCGACAGCCGCACCGGCCACGCCGCGGTCTCCACCAGCGAAGAAGACGCCGAAGTGTTGTGGATGGCGACCAGCGCGGATATCCCGCAAGCAACGGCAACGGCCACCGAACCGGCCAAGAAATAACAAAGGCGCCTAACGACGCGCCGCCAACGCCCGCTGTGCCAGTTGCGCGATATGCAGCACGTGACGCCCCGTCCCCTGTTCGATCTGTTCGCGGCAACTGAAGCCGTTAGTCAGCACGATCGTTTCCGCACTCGCCGCAGTGGCGGCACGCACAGCCGGAAACAGTTTGTCTTCGCCGATCTTCTCTGAAAGCGCGTAATGCTCGTCGTGAAAGCCGAACGATCCCGCCATGCCGCAACATCCGGTATCGAGCAATGTCCATTTCACGCCGAGCCTGGTCAGCAGAGTCGTGTCGCCTTGCATGCCGAACAGCGCTTTCTGATGACAATGCCCGTGCACGATCACGTTCGCGGCAAGCGTCGGCCAATCGAAGGGCTGACGCGCGACGAAATCGGAGAACAGAAAAGTTTGCGCCGACAGCTGTTTCGCTAAAGCATGATCGGGAAGCTGCTTCAGCAATTCGTCCTTGAACACCGATAAGCAACCGGGTTCGAGACCGACTAGCGGCACGCCGGCGGCGATATCGTCCGCGAGGTCGTCGAGCATGATGGTCAGCAACTCGCGCGCGCGTTCGAGCAAGCCGAAGTCATACAGCGGACGGCCGCAGCATAAACGGTTCTTCGGCAGCACGACGTGCCAGCCCATTTGTGTCAGCACATCGGCGGCGGCCTGCGCGATCTCGGGCGTGAAGTGGTCGTTGAACGTGTCGACCCACAGAATGACTTTCTTCGTTTGGTCGCGAGCGTCACGCATCATTTGCGGCGAACGCCGCGCGATCTGTCTGTAGGTGGACGCAGCGAACTTCGGCAATTCACGCGCTTGCGCGACACCCGCCACCCATTTGCCGACCGCAGACAAACCCGGCGCCGAAGTCACAAAGTTGGTCAGACGCGGAAAGCGCGCCGCCCACGGCGCCCATTCCCCGATGCGCCCCATGAACAGCGCCTGGCGCGGCCGGCGATTCGTCTCGTAGTAATGCGAAAGAAATTCCGCCTTGTATGAAGCCATATCCGTATGCGTCGGGCAATCGGATTTGCAGCCCTTGCACGCGAGGCACGTATCGAGCGCCTCTTTCACTTCGCGGCTTTGCCAGCCATCGGCGATCACGTCGCCTTGCAGCATTTCCCAGAACAGATGCGCACGGCCACGCGTCGAGTATTTCTCTTCACGCGTCGCGCGATAGCTCGGGCACATCGTGCCGCCTTCGAGCGAACGGCACTTGCCCATGCCGATGCATCGCTCGATCTGGCGCTGGAAGCCATCGCCTTCCTGGCTGGCGAACGTGAGCTTCGTTTGCAGGGTCACCGGTTTATAGGCGGGTCCCATGCGCAGGTTCTCGTCGGCGCGATACGCATGCACGACCTTGCCGGGATTCAGTTGATTGGCCGGGTCCCAGATCGCCTTGAACTGCTCCATCGCCTGCATCAATTCAGGGCCGTACATGATCGGCAGGAACTCGGCCTTGGCCTGGCCGTCGCCGTGTTCGCCCGAGAGCGAGCCGCCGAATTCGACCACCAGTTCCGCCGCTTCGCGCAGAAACTTGCGCCATGTCGCGATACCTTCCGCGCTGCGCAGATCAAAGGTAATGCGCGCGTGCACGCAGCCATCGCCGAAATGGCCATAGAGACTCGTCTCGTAGCCGTAGCGATCTACCAAAGCCTGAAACGCGCGCAGATAATCGCCGAGACGCATGGGATCGACCGCCGCATCTTCCCAGCCGACCACCGGATCGGGCGCACTCGCATCCACGGACAACGCCACCGCCGACGCCCCCGTCTCGCGGATCGACCACACCTTCGCCTGCAACGCGCGATCTTCGACGAGCAGCGCGGACACGTTCGGCCCTGCTTCTCCCGACGAAAAATATGCCGCAGCGATTTGCGCCTGGCGCACGGCATCGTCTTGCGTATCCGCGCCGAATTCGAGCACGACCCACGCATCGCCTTGCGGCAGCAACGCGATTTCGTCCTTCTTCAAACCACGCGCCTGCAAACCGCGGATGATCGCGCGGTCGAGTCCTTCAATCGCGATCGGCCCGCAGCGCATGAAATGCGGCACGGCGTCCGCGGCGGTGTAGATGTCGA
>DASPZL010000279.1:0-23336 GCA_035636295.1 Paraburkholderia sp. | reverse complement strand
CGACGAGCAGCAGGATGCCGAGGTTGGTGTTGCAGCCGACCGCCTCGCGCGTGCGAGTCACCGCATCGAGAATGCGAGAGCCGACGCGCGTGCCCGGTGCGAGCAGCGAGTCGGCGGCAACGTCGGCGCTGGTGAGAAACTGCGCCGCGCTCATCCCGTGTCCTTCGCTTTGCACGCTGACGTTGCCGGGCTTGGGCGTTTCGACGTCGAGACGGCATGCGGCGAGGAATGCCGCGCGAACGCGCTCCAGGGAAATGGCGGACAGTGGCTCAGGCATGGCGTCCGGGCAGCGTCGCGATGGCGGGCTCGCCGCCTTGCGCCAGCTCGCGCCGCTGCGCGGCCAGTTTGCGGTCGAGCAGATCGTCTGCGAGCGCCGCCGCGATGTCGACCGGCGTGACCGACTGCAAACCGCGCCATGCCGCCACGCCGTTGACTTCGAGCACGAGCGGCCGCGCCGGATCGTGTGGATCGGGAATCAGATCGACCCCAGCATAGTCGAGCCCTAGCGCATGCGTTGCCCGTATCGCGGTCTGCGCGAGCGGCAAGTCGAGTTCGGCGGGTTCGCAAACGGCGCCTTGCGCGAAGTTATGAATCCAGCCCTTGCCGCCGATGCGCCGCATCGCCGCCACCGCGCGGCCGCCGATCACCAGCACGCGCCAATCGAAGCCGGGCCGGGCGCCGTCGACGTAGCGCTGCAGGTAAGCCACCTGCTGATACGGCTTGAGGGAAGGTAAGGGCGCCAGCGCCCCGCCGCGCGCGCGGCTGGCGCCGAGCCGCTTCAGTCCGTGGCCCTGCGAGCCGAACAACGGCTTGAGCACGACCTGGCGGCCCGCGGCCGCTTCGCGCATCAATACGCGCTGCGCGAACGCCGCGGACTCGCCGGCCCACGTCGCGGGCGTCGGCACGCCGTTGCGGTGCAGCAGAAAACTGGTCATGGATTTATCGACGCTGCGCTCGATCGCGCGCGCGTCGTTGTAGACCGGCACGCCCGATTCGCGCAACGCATGCAGGATGCCGAGCCGCAGCGTCACCTGCTCGAACGTGCCGCCCGCGATGCCCCGCACGAAGACCGCATCCGGCAGCGTGCGGCCGAAGCCCGGCAACACCAGCCCATGCGGTTCCCAGGTCGTGTCGATCCGGCAATCCGCGAGGTCGATGCAGCGTGCGTCGGCGCCGCGCGCGCGAAAAGCCTTTTTCAGACGGCCGGTGTGCCAGCCGGTTTCGTCGCACATGATCGCGATGCGCAGATTCGCGCGTGCGTTGACGGGGCTTGGATCGGGCAGCGGGAGTGTCATGGTTGGCCGCCCCATTGATTCTGCAGCAAGGCGCCGTCGAGCGCGCCGCCGTGATACGTCGCGCCGCTTTCGAGGCTGCTGACCCACACTTCGGCGGGCGCGAAAAGCGCGGGGTCGATCTGGTAGAAGTCGTAGTTGAACGACGTGAAGATATCGGCGAACGGCCGTCCGTAATCGCGCGAGCCCGAGGCCGGCAACTCGGTGGCGAGCTGCCTTGCCGCCGCATCGTGCTTGACGGTCAGATGGACGCGGCCGCCGTAAAGAATCGCATCGTTGGTGCGGCCCATTGCCTCTATGCCGTCCGGCGCGGGCGGCGGCAAGGGCGCCGAGCCGCCGGCCTCGACGATTTCGTCGAGCGGAATGCCGAGCACATGGGTTTTGTGCAACGCAACTTCGACGACGCGCGCCACCACCTGTACCGTTCCCGCGACAGAGTGTGTCGGCGTGGTGATCAGCGTCAGCCGGTCGGCGGCGAGGCCGCAGTCGCGCAGCACTTTGTCGATTACGACCTGCGGCGGCAGACGGTCGACTTCGAGCACCAGCACGCCGCGGTCGTGGGCGTCCTTGTAGCCGAGTTCGGCGAACAGCGGCTCCTTGACGGCCAGCGCGCGCGCCGGGCCCGAACCCAACGAGAAGAACTTCTTGCCGCCGGTCTGTTCCTTGGTCGCGGAGAGGCTCCATCCGGCGTATTGGCTCCCGAGGCACGCGAGCACCGGCGACGAGGTGCGCACGTCGATCATCGTGGGCCACAGCGGATTCGCATCGAAATTCGTGCGCACCGCGACGTGGCCGAGACCGCCCATGCAGATGCGCGCGATCAGCACGCCCGCCGCGACGCTGCCCGGCGCGGCAACGCCCGCGTCCGCGAGCACGGTGCCGTTGTCGGTACGGGTGACCGCCACGCCGAGACGCGCCGCGTCGCCGACAAGCCGTGCGACGAGCCGCTCGCTCAGCGCATTGACGCTCAACGCGGCGGCCGTGTCGCGGGATGGCTGGGACGCATCAGGAGTGGCACTGGACGAAGGCATAGTCGGGTTCAAGACAGGTTTCGATTCGTTGCAGGACGAGCGCGCGCTGCCGCTTGAGCGCATGCCGCACCGCATCCACCGACGCGGCGCGCACGAGCAGCGTGCAGACCGGCTGGCCGGCTTCGATCCAGGCGCCGGGCATCGGCACGTCGCGGCAGTTGGGATCGCGCAGGCACGCATCGCTGAAGTCCTGCGAGACGGTGAACGGATGCGGCGCGAACAGCACCTGTTGACCGGCGCGCCAAGGCGCGGGAGCGAGCGTTTCCGGCGGCAGGCGGCCGTAGCGGCACGCATCGATGTGACAGGCGAGCAGCCCGCGCGGCCAGGCGTGAGGCGAGGAGGTTTCGTAGAGCGTCATCGTGGACGAGGGGCGGGCGTTGATCTCGAGCAGTTCGAATGCTTCGCCGTCGAGCAGAAAATCGCAGCTGTTGATACCCGTCAGGCCGGTCCGCGCGCAGAGCGCCTCGATCGCATCCCGCACGCGCGCCGCGATCCGCGGCGGCAGATCGATCGGGCCGAGCGAGCCCGCGTGCACGAACCGCAGATTGCCCATCGTGCACGTCGATTGTTCGGCGAACCCGAGTACGCGCGCGCTGCCGCGAGCGCCGATGAACAGCGCCGACAGCGAGCGGCCGCTGCGCAGCCGCTGGAAGTAGGCTTGCGCGGGCACCGGCGAATCGCGCGATGCCGTGGCCGGTTCGATGTGGATGCCGCCGCAGCCGTCCGCGCGCTTGAGCAGCCAGCCTTGCGGCGCGACGGGGCGCGTGAAGGAGACCTCCGGATGCGGAATATGCAGCGCGTCGAGCAGCGGGAAAAACCGTTGCGGCTCGCGCACCGCGGCGCTTGCCTCCACCGGATTGCCGATGAAGCGAGGCAGGCCGCGCGCGCGGCTCAGTTGCGCGACGAACGGCTCGAGTCCGCTGCCGTCGATCCAGCCGAGCATGTGCGGCAGGCGCGCGACGCGCCCGAGCGTGTCGACGAGCCGCGCGCCGTCGATCGTGAGCGAGCCGCCGCCGATGTCGAACCACAACTCCGACGCCTCGCGCGTGTCGCGGTCGCCGAATACGTCGAGCGCGACGACGCGCAGGCCCGCGCGCGCGGCGGACTGCGCGAGCATCCGCGCGGACAGCCCGGCCACCGCGACGAAGGGCGCATGCGCAAGCGACGGGCGCGAGTTCATGATGGCGCAGAGCGGCGGCACGCCGGGCGTGACATGGCGCGCGCTCATTCGAGGCCGGCCGCGACGGCGCGGGCCTCGTCGAAGGCTTGCGGGAAACCCAGGTAGACCGGCTTGCCGCCCGCGCGCATCTGCATGAAGAGCCGGTGTTCGACCTGGTATTTGACGTTGCCGATCGCGAGCGCGCCGATGCCGATGGCGTCCGCGTTCGGCACGCCCTCGATCGGCTTGCCGTCGTTCATCACGTTGACGCCCGCGATGCCTTCCGGCGGCACGGCGTTCACGTCCGCGGCGATCAGCAGATGTTTCGCATAGGCCAGGTCGGCGGCGCTCACGACCTGAACACCCGCGATGGCGGTGGCGAGCACGATCTCGGCCTCCCCCAGCGCCGCGCGCAGTTCGTCCGGCGTGGCTGTGCTGACACCCTTGGTCACGATACCGAAGCGCCGGTTGATTTCGTCGCTGACCCGCACCGCGCGAGCCTGTTCGGCATGGCTCGCAATCGCGACGTCGGCGCCGAGCGAGGCGGCCATCGCCGCCGCCACGCGCCCGACCGCGCCGGTGCCGCCGAGAATCAGCACGCGCTTGCCGCCCAGTTCCATTCCATACGCCTTGCTCAGATGCCGCTCGACCAGGGCGACGAGCGCGGCCGCGGTCGTGTACGAACCGCTCGGGTCGGCGAACACGGAGACCTCGAACGGCGGGACCATCGCCTTGCGCGCGATGTCGAGCATGTCGGCGGCGAGCATCACGTCGCGTCCGCCGATGAAGATGCCGGTGCGCGACACGCCCTTCGGTCCGCGCGAGAAGATCGCATCTTGCGTGAGGTTCGCGATCATTCCCGGATCGACGCTGCAATACGGGACGATGACCTGGTAGCCGGCGTCGGCGGCCATGTTCACGTCGAATGGACTCATTTGCGGCGTGGCCGTGAACATATGCAGGATATAGGGCCTTTCTGCGGGCTTTTCGGTGGTGTCGGACATGGCGGAAGGCTCGTTCTGGTGGCGATCTCGTGGACGGCGCAAGGCAGGGGGCTCGTGCGCCTGCGCGGCCGTCGATAAGGGTGTGGCAACCGCGGCATGGCAACTGCGCGTCGATGGCGCGATGACCGTGGACGCCGCAGGCTTCGCGGTCAGCCGCGTCCTGGTCAGCGGGATCGGGCCGCGCGGCGTCATGCGGCGTCGATGCGCGGCTGCCGTGCTTCGGCCGAGCGGATCGTCGCGCCGCGATTGCGTCCCGCGACGATCGTGCATTCGATGTGCGGCATGCCGCGCGTCGCCTCGCGCGCGGTGGCGAGCGCGCTTTCGGCCTCGTCCGCGCTCGCGACGATGGCAAACCCCGTCGGCCCCCATGATGTCTGCCCAATACCCGCGATCCGCTGCGCGGCAACGGCGCGCAGCGCGCGCTCGACCTCGGGACTCGCGAACACGCCGCCTTGCACCGGCGCGAAGTATTCGCCGATGGTCTGCTGCATCTCCGTCAGGCCATGCGCGAACGGCACGATATTGCGCTCCGCGGCGCCGGGCAGAATCCTCATCAGAACGAGGTGGCAAAGATGCGCGGCGAGTTTTTGCGGAAACGGCGCAAGCGCGGCGAGGCCGCGGCGCTCCTCAGCGCCGTGCAGACCCTCGCGCGAGTTGTCGCTCACGAGCAGCACGCGCCAGTTTTCCGGGAACGGCTGGCGCGCGAGCAGCGGCGGCACGCCCGAGCGCAGTTCACCGGCGGGTCCGCCGTCGACGAGCAGGCCGCCCGAATCGAAACCGAGGATGCCGATGCCGGAGCGCGCGCCACGTCCCAGCAGGCTCGCGAGTTCCGTGCTGGTCGCGCTGTGGCCTAGCAGGCGAACGAACGCCGCGCCGACCGCCATCGCCAGTTGAGTGCCCGTCCCGAGGCCGGTGTGCGCGCGCGGAATATGCGCGACGTCGATGGCGACGGGGGTGGGATCGTAGGCCGCGTGCAGCCGCTCCAGACAGGTCGCGATGCGCTCGCGCTCCGCTTCGGTCACCGCGCCGTCGATCCGGTCGCGGTCCGCGACGCGCGCTTCGAGCCGCGTGCCGTGTCCGTCGATCACGAGGCCGAGGCTGCCGAATGCGCGTCCGAGCGACGCGTTCGGATCGAGAAAACCCAGATGCAGGCGCGCGGGAGCATCAACCGTCACGGCGGCCTGAGGCGGAAGGCGGCGAAACTGAAGCTGCATCGCGGATGTCCTCGTGTGTGCTTGAGCGGGTCTCGCTGTGTCGCCGTCGCGCGGACGGCCGCGTGGCGAGGCGAACTGGCGTGCCGGGTGACGTCAAGCAGAAGCCGTACCAGGCGAACGCGGCGGCGGGCGGCAGCGTTGCGCATGAGGTTCGGCGCGGCCTTTCGCGCGCGTGCGCCGAGAGGCCGGCGCGGGATATTGCTGGCGAGACTGCCGACGCTTTGTGCCGCCACAGGGGCACTGTGTCACCGTTGCATCGCACGATGCGGCGCATCGCGCGGTGCCGCCGCGCTCAACCGCCTTGCGCGGGTTTCGGCGCGTCGTACTTGATATAGCGGAAGCGCTGGTCGCCGGTGGGCGTGCCTTCCAGCGGGCCGCCCTCGAGACCCGGCTGCCACTGAATGAACGATTCCATTTTCTCGGCGAGCGTGAAGTCCTTGTCCGTGATGCCCTTCGCGGAATGGGTCTTGAGCTTCACGGTCACGAATGCATAGGATACCGTCAGATCCGGATGATGCCAGGCGGCTTCCGCGAGGTGGCCGACGGCGTTCACCACCATCAATGTTCCTTTCCAGCCTTCGGTTCGATACTTGCGCCGCAGCCAGCCGTCTTCCAGATACCAGTGCTGTAGCGGACCGACGAGGCGTTGCTGGATCTCGTCATCGGAATAAACCTTTTCTGCGTTTGCCATGACCGTTGCTCCGCACGTGATGGAACCAATCATTGTCGCAAGCTACGCGCCAGGTTTGCCGCGCGTTGTGTCGTGCATCGTGCCGGGCATCATAAGCGGCGCATTCACGGCGCATGGCGCGTGACGCCCGCGACGGGTATCCCGGAAGTGACACAGTATGTTCCGCGTCGTTCGGAACAGGCGGTCACCGCTGTGACACCGAAGGCATCGCGATGCCTTCGGTCGCGAATGCGGTGAAGGAGCCCGCGCGCCGCGCGGCGTGCGCGGACGAGCTTGTGGCCGCAAAGGCCGCGAGGGCGGCCCGCTTCCGGCATGGAATATGCGTTGGGCCTTCATGCGCCGCAAAGCCCGACGTCGAATCGGGAAAGGGCGTTGATCGTTACCCGCATTAAGGAAGGCGCGCACGATGCGACGAGGTAGCGTGGGTCATTCGTGAGTTGAACAGCAAGACAATTCTGGAGGAGACATGAACTTACGCACCATGGTTCTTGGGCTCTCGATCCTCGCATCGGCAGCCTTCAGCTCTATCGTTGCACAAGCCGATCCGCAACTGGACGGGCTCATCAAAAATCCATCTAACTGGGCAGCTCAGGCGGGCGATTATGCGAATCACCGCTACAGTCCGCTCAAGCAGATCAACGAAAGCAACGTCGGCAAACTACAGGTCGCATGGACCATGTCCACCGGCGTGCTGCGCGGCCACGAAGGCGCGCCGCTCGTTATCGGCGACACGATGTATATCCACTCGCCGTTTCCCAACAAGGTCATTGCAATCAATCTGAAGGATCAGACATTCATCTGGCAGTACCAGCCGAAGCAGGACGAATCGGTGGTGTCCGTGATGTGTTGCGACACGGTCAACCGCGGGCTGGCGTATGGCGACGGCAAGATCTTCCTGCAGCAGGCCGATACCAAACTCGTTGCGCTGAACGCCAAGACCGGCGAGGTGGTCTGGAGCGCGCAGAACGGCAATCCGAAGGCGGGTGAAACCAACACCAACGCGCCGCACGTATTCGGCGACAAGGTGCTGACCGGCATTTCGGGCGGCGAGTTCGGCGTGCGCGGGCGTCTGATCGCCTACGACATCAAGAGCGGCAAGATGGTCTGGACGGCATACAGCACGGGTCCCGACAAGGAAATGCTGCTGAACCCCGACAAGACGATGACCTATACCGACGGCAAGATGGTGCCGGTCGGCGCGGACTCGTCGCTGAAGTCCTGGAAGGGGGATCAGTGGAAGCTGGGCGGCGGCACCACATGGGGCTGGTATGCGTGGGATCCGAAGCTCAACCTTGTCTACTACGGCACCGGCAATCCGGGTACGTGGAATCCGACGCAACGTCCGGGCGACAACAAATGGTCGCTGTCGATCTTCGCGCGCGATCTGAATACCGGTGAAGCCAAATGGGTCTATCAGATGACGCCCCACGACGAGTGGGACTATGACGGCGTCAACGAAATGATCCTGTCGGATCTGACGATCGGCGGCAAAAAGGTCCCCGCCATCGTTCACTTCGACCGCAATGGCTTCGGCTACACGTTGAACCGCGCGACCGGACAACTGCTCGTGGCCGAGAAGTTCGATCCGGCCGTAAACTGGGCGGACCGTGTCGATATCAAGAGCGGCCTGCCGATCCGCAACGCGGCGTATTCGACGCAGGCGGCCGGTTCCGATCATAACGTGAAGGGCATCTGTCCGGCGGCGCTCGGCTCGAAGGACCAGCAACCCGCGGCGTTCGATCCGGCAACCAGCCTGTTCCTCGTGCCGACCAATCACGTCTGTATGGACTACGAGCCGTTCGACGTGGACTACGTTTCCGGTCAGCCGTATGTGGGCGCCACGCTGTCGATGTTCCCGGGCACGAAAAACAGCAACACGATGGGCAACTTCATCGCATGGGACGCGGCCAAGGGCAAGATCATCTGGTCCAAGCCGGAACGGTTCTCGGTGTGGTCCGGCGCGCTCGCCACGGCAGGCGGCATTGCGTTCTACGGCACGCTCGAAGGCTACATCAAGGCGGTTCGCATCAAGGACGGCAAGGAACTGTGGCGCTTCAAGACCCCGTCGGGGATTATCGGCAACGTCTTCACCTACGAGTATCAGGGCAAGCAGTTCGTCGGCGTCTACTCGGGCATCGGCGGCTGGGCCGGCATCGGCATGGCGGCGGGCCTCGAGAAGTCGACCGAGGGGTTGGGCGCGGTCGGCGGCTATCGTGAACTCGCCAAGTACACGGCGTTGGGCGGCACGCTCTTTGTGTTCGCCATTCCCGGCGGCAATAGCTAAAGCGCCGGACCAAACTACTGAAGCGCGCGGCCGGCGTGCCCTCGCATAGGGGCGCGGCCGGCGGCCTTCAGCCATACGGATGACCCAGGGCCGCGCCCATTCGCGGATGCGTCGATGAAACGCATCCTGGCGCGGCCATTATTCAAGGAGACATGTGCATGAAAGGCCGATCAATCTTGTTGCGGGCGGCACTGCCCGTCGCATTCGTCATACTGCCTGTGACCTACGCCCAGACCAATCCCGCGATTGCCCAGGTGGCGTACAAGGTGGTCGACGGCAGCAAGGTCGACAGCAATACGCTGCAAGGATGGAAGACGTGGCGTGCGCTCGCCTGCGAACGCTGTCACGGCGCGAAGCAGGAGGGGATGGTGGGCCCGTCGCTGGTCGACGCGTTCAAGACCCTCGACAAAAACGAATTTCATCGCACCGTCTTCGGCGGGCGGGTGGACAAGGGTATGCCCGACTTCAGTGCGAGCCAGATGATGCAGAAGAATTGGGAGAATCTCTACGCCTATCTGAAAGGGCGCTCCGACGGCCAGATCAAGCCGGGCGATCTGCAGGCCATCGACGCGAAGTAACGCCCGTGCCGCAATTCTTCCGGAGGTTTTCGATGCGTCATGGCAAACGAATGCCCGCTCACGTCATGCTCGCGGCCGCCACGCTGTGCACCGCCGCGCTGGCGAGCGCCGCGGTGCAAGCGCAGGGCGGCGCGCTACCCGCGCTACCCAATAACGACGGCGCCGACGGCGTGCTGAGGGTGTGCGCGGACCCGAACAACATGCCGCTGTCCAACAGCAAGGGCGAGGGCTACGAGAACCGCATCGCGAGCCAGATGGCGAGCGACTTCGGCTACAAGCTCGAATACACCTATTTTCCGCAGCGCATGGGCTTCGTGCGCCACACGCTGCGCGACAAGGTGCCGAATACCGAGCGCTACAAATGCGACCTGATCATCGGCGTGCCGAAGGGCTACGACATGACCTCGACGACGCAGCCTTATCTGCGCTCCACGTATGCGATGGTTTTCACGAAGCGGCCCGAGCTGGCCGGCATCAATACGCCGGATGATCTGCTCAAGCTGCCGCCCGACCAGCTGCACAAGCTGCGCTTCGGCATTTTCTCGCAGACGCCCGCGGTGGACTGGCTGCTCGCTCACAACCTGATCGATCAGGCGGTCTCGTATCAGGTGCAAAGCGGCGACCCGCAGGAGTATCCCGGCCAGATGATCGAACATGATCTGCAGGCGGGCAATGTCGACGTGGTGTTCCTGTGGGGGCCGATCGCGGGCTACTTCGCCAAGCGCTCCGGTGAGACGGTGAAGCTGGTGCCGTTCCCCGCTTCGCCCGGCATCCGCTTCGATTACGCGATCTCGATGGGCGTGCGCTATGGCGAGAAAGCGTGGAAGGACAAGGTCGATCAATGGATCGGCGCGAACCACGACAAGATCGACAACATTCTCACCAGTTACCAGGTGCCGCTTCTGAAACCCGTCGACGCGCCCGCGGGCAAGCCGGCGGATGCGTCGCCATGAGGGGCGCGCCGCAGCGGTTACGCAGCGAAAGGCTCCGGGCGATCGCGGCACGCATGATGTGCGCCGCGTGCATCGTCTGTGTGATACCGGCCGGCGCTCGCGCGGCCGGCACCGACGACATCACGCCCGCCGAACGGCTCATTTTCACGACGGATCATCTGCATGGCATCGAGCCGCAGACCGAGCTCGACTATACGGTGCTCACCTCGGACCAGCCGGCGCAGAGCGCGAATCTGGTCAGGGTGCTGGTCGTCAGCAAGGACAACGCGAAAGGGGACGCCCAGGTATCGGATCAAAGCGGCGGGGTGCCGCTGCCGAACGCCGGCTTGCCATGCAATCCCGTGATCATTTATTTCCTCGAGCGCGACATCACCGAGATGCAGCATCTGACGGGCGGCCAGCGCCGCTATTTCCAGCAGCGTTTGCGGCTCGCGCTCGCGGCGGGTCCGCACATCGACATGGTGACGAGCCAGATCGGCGGCAAGCCGGTCAAGGCGCGGCAGATCGTCGTGCAGCCGTACCTCGGTGATCCGAATGCGGAACGCTTCGCTCAGTACGTCGGCAAGCGCTATACGTTCCTGATCGCCGATTCGGTGCCGGGCCAGGTCGCGCTGATTCGCACCGACATCCCCGGCGCGAACAACGATTTCGTGCACCCTTTACGGACGGAGACACTGAGCTTTCAGGCGGTATTGCGCAAACTGTCACCCCCGGCCAACGGACCTCACGCGCCCGGTGCGCCGAGCGCACCCGTGAGTCCGTCCAACGCGCCTCGGGCGAGCCGTTAGGGCCTTGCCCTTGCTCTTGTAATAGCCGCATTGCGCAACAGAGTTCAACGCATTTCAAAGCGAGTCTCGCCAACGTGAATTTCATCCGCTCGCTGACCTTGCGTCAGTTGCAGATTTTCGTCGTCGCCAGCCGCTATACGAGCTTCGCGCGGGCCGCGGAGGAACTGCATCTGACCCAGCCGGCGGTGTCCATGCAGATTCATCAGCTCGAGGAAGCGGTCGGCATGCGCCTGTTCGAGCGCATCGCGCGCAAGCTCACGCTGACCGAGGCCGGCGAAAAACTGACGCATCACGCGAGCCGGATTCTCGGCGAGATCAAGGATGCCGAAGATGCGATGACGTCGCTGAAACAGGCCGACAGCGGCTCGATCGCGGTCGGCATCGTCAGCTCCGCGACGTACTTCGCGCCGAAGCTGCTGGCGCTGTATTCGCACCTGTACCCCAAGGTCGACGTGCACTTTTCAGTCGGCAACCGCGACGCGCTGCTGCGCATGTTGCAGGACAACGCGATCGACCTCGCCATCATGGGACGGCCGCCGCCGGAACTCGACACCACCACCGAGCCGCTCGCCTACCATCCGCAAGTGGTGATCGCGCCGTTGACGCATCCGCTGTGCGACGCGCGGCGCTTCGATCTGCAGGAACTGCGCGGCGACACGTTCCTGTTGAGGGAGCCCGGCTCGGGCACGCGAATGGCCGCGGAGGAAATGTTCAGGCAGCACCTGTTCACGCCCGCGAAGGTCGTCACGCTCGGCAGCAACGAAACGATCAAGCAGGCGGTCATGGCGGGCATGGGCGTGAGCCTGATTTCGCTGCATACGCTGCTGCTGGAATTGCGCACCGGAGAAATTGCGTTGCTCGATGTGAACGGCACGCCGATCGAGCGCACCTGGCAGATCGTGCATTTGCGGGCCAAGCAGCTGTCTCCGACTTGCAGGGTCTTCCGGCAATTCCTGCTCGAGCAGGCCGCCGCTTATCTGGATCGCGAGTATTCGGCATTCGCGACATTTCCCACGAGGG
Organism: Paraburkholderia sp.; assembly: GCA_035636295.1. Classification (GTDB taxonomy): domain Bacteria; phylum Pseudomonadota; class Gammaproteobacteria; order Burkholderiales; family Burkholderiaceae; genus Paraburkholderia. The sequence goes on along the minus strand of DASPZL010000279.1, from coordinate 11,322 downwards.
CGGCGGCGAGGTGAGCGGTCGGGCGTCGGCAGAGTTCGTATGTGACGCCGGAGCCGGTGCGCTCGGCAACATCGCAATGCGGGAACGTGCCATGCTTCGACGGACAACGGCAACGCATGCCATCATGCGTTGCCGTATGGACGATCAACCGAGGATGAGCCATGAATGCCGATACCGAATCCGTGGAACAAACCGGCGGCTGCGCGTGCGGCGCCGTGCGTTTTCGTGTGAGCGCGGCGCCGATGCGCGTTTCCATCTGTCATTGCATGACCTGCCGCCGCGTGCACGGCAGCCCGTTCGGCGGCTACGCCATCTTTGAGCGCGACGCCGTGCAGTTCACCGGACATACCCAGGCCTGGCAAAGCTCCGAGTTGGGACGGCGGTACTTTTGCCCGGTCTGCGGCTCGGTTGCTTTCATGGAGTATGTGGGCAACGATGAACTGGACCTTCCGCTGGGCGCATTCGACAACGTAGGCATCTACGAACCTACGTATGAATTGTGGTGCCGCCGCAAGGAACCGTGGTTGCCAGCGGGGGTGCGCACCGAATATGACGAGGACCGGCCCGGCTAGAGCCGGCGTTGTCTTTCCGGCAATCGGCGGCATGCGCAGCTTATCCACAGAAAATGTTCATATCCTTGTGGACAACTCCTGGCCATGCGCGCCAACTGATTGATCACAGAGCGATTTTCCCGATCGATGCGGCGAATGCACGCGCTCGTCGTGGGGCGCGGCGCAGCCTCATGCTCGCCGCTCATTCCACCGGCGAGGCGAGCAGCGACACCGGCACGCCGTGACAACTGACTCTGGCGACGAGCGCCGCGCCGAAGCCGGCGTCGGCTGTGCCATGTGCATCGAACGAGGCCGCCCGTTTGTCGACGCGCAGAATATTAATCGGCCACGACGGGCGGGAAAGCCGTTCGCGCGCGAAAGCGCCGACCCACAGCGGCGTGGCGGACGTACCGTTCTCCACCGCGTAACCGCTGGGCCAGAAACGCAGCACGTCGCGTTCGTCGCGCGTGTCGCCGGGGCGCATGAAGACCAGCGCCGAAGGCACGCCTTCGTTGAGTTTCGGCAACACCGGCAGTGACACCGCGGCGACGTTCGGCGAGGCGAGCGAGAGCAGGCTATGCACGGACAGGTCCGTTCCCTCGACCCACCCATGCGCGCGCAGGTGTCCCTTGATCGAATCGGGATTCGACGCCCATTGCAGCGTGAGCGGCTCCTTGCGGTCACCGCCCATGTCCGAGCGGTAACACGGCAGCTGCTTCCACACGGAAACCGTCCACTGCGATTGCGTGATCAGCACAGGCTGCGGGCGCGGCGCGCTGTCCGGCGGCGGCGCGGGCGGATTCATGCGCAATTGCACTCCCACGCTCGCCAGTATCACCACCAGCACGACCGCGGACATGAACCTGCGCTGCGGCGGCGCTTGCGGATGCCGCAGCATCGCCGTCAACGCGACGATCGCGACCCAGACATACGCGAGCGCCGCGCCGCCGATCGCGTCGGAGACCCAGAATCTGCCGAAGTAAAGACCCGCCAACGCGACCACGATCACCACGGCCATGCTTGCCGCCGCCACCAGCAGACCCTCCACCATGCCGACCCGGCGCGCCAGCAGAAACGCAAGAAAGCCGTACACGACGACAACTGCGGCGACGTGATCGCTCGGAAACACGTAGATACCCGACATCAGTTCATCGGGCGGCGCGCGGTGCATCGCGAACTGCATCGCAAAGATGAGCAATTGCGAAAACATGACCGCGGCGAGCCAGTAGCCGATGGCGCGCCAACGCCGTTCCCACAGCATCCACACGGCGACCGTGACGACCAGCGCCGTCAAAGTGGCGACGCTGCCGAGCGTGGCGAGGCCCGCGAGGACCGTATCGCCCCATGGCGTGCGCACCGATTGCAGGAAGTGATAGACGGATAGATCTACGCGTGTCAACGGATCACCGCTCATGACGTCTTCAAGCACCCCGAAAAAGAGCGCGCCGCACGCCAGCACGAAGAGCGACGTCACGACGATGCTGCTGGCATCCGGCTGAGCGGGATCGAGCATTTTTCGCGCGAGGCGGCCGAGCGGCCCAGGATGCCGGCAAGCCCAACTGCCCAGATGGCGGCCCGCCGCGCTCGACCACGCATTGGCATGCGAGAGCAGGAACGCCGCGGCGCGAAAGCTCAGCCACAGAATGCCGGCCAGCAGCGCGATGATGACCACGAGGCGAAACGACACGGCGCCGGCGAGCAGCACCGAGGCGCCGAACACCACACCCGGCAGGATGTGAGCGGGTGCCCAGAGCAGCGCCGAGAGCACGTTCATCGCGTAGAAACGCGCCGGCGTCATGTGCAACATGCCCGCCACTACCGGCACGATGGCCCGCAACGGTCCGATGAAACGGGCGAGCACGACGCTCTTCGCGCCATGCTTGTCGAAGAAGCGGTAGCCTGCCTCCAGCACCTCCGGGTGTCGGGAGAACGGCCAGAGCTGGACGATTCGTTGCTGGTAACGGCTGCCGATCCAGAAGCTCATGCCGTCCCCGGCGATGGCGCCGGCGATCGCCCACGCGAATACCCAGCCGAGACTCAGCGAGCCGGTGCCGGCCAGCGCGCCGGCGAGAAACATGGCGGTGCTGCCCGGAATGAAGGTGCCGATGACGGCAACGGCCTCGAGGAAGGCCGCAAGGAACACGACCGTGAGCGTCCACTCCGGGTGGCCGGCCAGCAGGTGCAAAAGGTGGACGTAGGCATGCTCCATCGTGCGCGATCAGCCGTTCTGGCGTAACGATTGATCATAACGCGCACGGGAGCCGTTCTATTCCTTTCCGAAACCCGCGCGGCGTGATAACGGGTGCAAGACCCTACGAAGCCGTCAGCGAATCGCCGGAGACGTGCACGCGTTCGCCGACTTGCACGGACGGTTGCGTCGGATAGCTGAAGTTGCGGTAGCTGCCGTCCTGCATGCGCACCTGGACCTGATAAGTGGTCTGCTTGCGCACCGCGTGCTCGATGCCGTTACCGGCGAGACCGCCGGCGGCCGCGCCCGCGATCGTCGTCAGAATCTTGCCGCGCCCGCCGCCGATCTGGTTGCCGACGAGGCCGCCCGCGACCGCTCCACCCAGCGCGCCGAGCCCTGTGGTCGATTCGGGCGTTTGCACCGTGTTGATGGCGACGACTTCGCCCGCATACGGGTCGGCGGCAACGGGCCTCGCCGACGGGGATTCGTAGCTTGCCTGGGATCCCTGATTGTTCGCGTACCTCGGTGCGTCCGCTGCGGTAGTGCCATGCGTGTGATGGACACGCGGGCGGGCGGGGGCCGCTTGCTGCGCGGTCTGCTGAACCGGTGCCGCTTGCGGCGCTGCGATCGGCGCGCTGGCAACTTGCGCCGCTGCCGTCGTCGGGGCCGGCGACGCGGGCTCGGTCACGGCGCGCGAGGTCGGCAGCAGGCCCGTCATCGCCGCGATGCCGGTGGCGCTTGCCAGGATCACGCACACCGCGGCACCGGCGACCAACGGATGAATGCGGCTGCGCTGTGGATTACTGGAAGTGAGGTTCGTGCTCATTGCGGACTCCGCGGGTAGGTTCCCAGCAATAACGCCGCACGGCAGCGCGCGGTGGACCGGAAAAGGGCGCTGCTTTGTAAGCATTTGTACAGATTCATGCGGTGAGGTGCCCGCCATTCGGACGTCGTCGGTGAAATCGTCGAGGAAATGTTGCCATTGGCCGCGAACAAACCTGGCCGGCCGCCGTCATACTCTCTGAACGGTGCCCAGCGCGGGCGCTGCGGTCGAATTGGACGGTGCAACGGAGCAGGCTATGAAGGTCGTGACGGGCAGTATCGTGATGTCGGCGCTGATGATCGGTGTCGCGGGCGCGGCTTATGCGCAGACAGACAACCCCGGCGTCAGCGGGATGAAGGGCGCGCCTTCGGGCGTCAATAGCGTGGGCGGTGGAGCGGGAACGGGTCTGGGGACGGGAGCAAGCCCAAGTGCAACGCCTGGTATGGGAACGGCCGGCGGCTCCACGGCGATGGGGGGAGCCGGCGGAGCACGATCAGGCCCGGTGCTCAACAACATGCGAGCAAACGGCACCAGCTTGAACATGAACCCGGATCCGCGAGCGCCGAACCTGACCGGAAAGGCCTTCTCAACGCGATAGTTGGCAACGGTTGCGGATAACGCCGCAGATTGTAATGCGGGGATAGGCGCGGCAATGGCACTTGCCGCGCGGCGGCCATTGCGGCAACACTTTGGCAGGGGTACGCCGGCCGTGGCGCTATCGCGCCGACTTCCGGGACGCGAGCGCTCAGGAAAAGATCGCTTCGATATCCGGCGACGCGTCTTTCACGACCTCGAAGTTCAACGTCGCCTCGATATGCTGCAGATGTTCGAGCATGCAGGCAGCCGCGCGCGCGCCGTCGTGCGCTTCGATCGCATCGATCAGGTCGTCATGCTCGTGATGCGGACAAGCCGGCGCGTTCGGTTTGTCGTAAAGCGTGATCACGAGGCACGTGAGCGGCGCGAGTTCGCGCATCATGCGCAGCAAAATCTCATTGCCGATCATCTCGGCGACCAGCACATGAAATTCCCCCGATAACCGGATGATCGCCGGCCTGTCGTTGCGCTTGCGCGCGTCGCCTTCGAGTTTGACGTGCTTGCGCAGCGCGCGGACCTGAGCGGGCGTTGCGCGTTCGCTGAGGAGCCGCGCCATCTCCGGCTCGATCATGCGGCGCGTGACGAATACGTCGCGCGCCTGCTCGACGCTCGGGCTCGCGATGAACGCGCCGCGATTCGGCACCAGCGTCACGAGCCCTTCGTGCGCGAGTTTGTTCAATACCTCGCGAATCTTGGTGCGGCTCACGCCGGACACTTCCGCCAGTCTTTCCTCGATCAGTTTGGTGCCGGGCGCGAGCCGATATTCGAGCACCGCCTTCTGGATGCGCCCGTAAATCTCCTCGTTGGAATAAGGCGTGCGGGGTTCGGCGCTTTTGCCGGCGGGCGGGGTGGAGGCACGGGTCAAGATGGTTCTCGTCGCTGGAAGTCTGAGCGAATGATAGAACAATCGGCGAAATTTTTGTGTACAGAAGTTCATCTCGTGTTCGAGGTCGGCCCACTCGTGAATGGCCCAAAAGACGGACCATGCGCACCGTAACGCAGCGGGGTATGCACCAGCGCGGAACATCACGGCTTATCGTGGGTGAGCGGGCTGCTCCGCTCAAAATGATTCTCCTCAAGTTGAACTGCCGGCTGCCCCGGCCGCCCCGGCACGCCCTAAAAGCGAATACATAGTTTCTAATGTTTGCATACAATCGTGCCAAATATTGTTGGCATAAATGTTGCTCCTGCGAATTGTCACGCCATCCGGCGCTCATCTTCGAGGAGAAGCACCCATGTTTCGTCAAGCATTGCTCGCTGCCGCGTTCGTCGGGCTTACCATCACGTCGCCGGTTCATGCCCAGGCCGGCGGCGCGAAACCGGAAGTAAAACTCGGCTTCGCCAAATGCGCGCAGTGCCTTTCGATGGCGCTCGTGCCGCAGTTCACGAAGGACGCGAAGATCGATACGATCAACTTCACGTCCGGCAACGACGTGCTGACGGCACTCGTCTCGCACAGCGTCGACGTCGCGCAAGTCACGTATCTGCATTTCGTCACCGCGTTGGATCGCGGCCTCGACGTGGTCGCAGTATCGGGCCAGGTGAACGGCGGCTCCGAGATCCTGATGCGCAACGGGCTCAATCTGAAGCAGGACGACTGGGCCGGCCTGAAGAAACGGGTCGACGAGGCGAAGGCAAAGGGCGCGCCGCTGAAGATCGCGGCCTCGCGCGGCAATGCGCAAGACCTGCACATGCGTGGCGAATTGCAGATGCACGGCATCGATCCGAACAAGGACGTGCAGTTCATCAACATTCCGAACCCGGCGGACCATGTCGGCGCATTGCAGCGCGGCGAGATCGACCTGGTGTGCTCGGTCGAGCCGTTCGCCTCGCAGATCCGTCTGTCCGGCGCGGGCAAGCTGTTCAATTTTCCCTATGACCAGGCGGCCGGCAAGCTCAGCAACCTGATCGTCACGCGCTCGGACGTGATTCGCGACCACCCGGAAGCGGTCAAGGCGACGGTCGCCGCCGTCGTGAAGATGGTGGACAGCCTGAAGGCCGATCAAACCGGCTGGCTCGATTCGATCAACAAGTACACCGCGCTCGATAAGGCCGTGGCCGCCGAATCGTTGAAGAACGCCTATCCCGACTACCACATGTACCGCACGCAGACGGTCGCCATCGCCAAAATGATGAAGGACCTGCGCTACGTGTCGACCGACGTGACGAGCGGCATCGACAGGAACATGAACTACACCTTCCTGAGCGAAGCGACCGGCCAGCCGAAGACCGCGCTGGGTTACTAAGGAGCGCATCCATGCCACAAGCATCCGCAACCCGAGCGAGCGCCGGGCATGCCGACACCGCGCCCGCCAACCGGAGAACGCAATTGGCCCTCATTCTCGCGAAGTCAGGCGCCCAGGCGCGCGCGGGCTTCATCAGGTTCTTCGTGCCGGTCGCGCTGGTCGTGTTCTGGGAAGTGTTCGCGCGCTCGGGGATCATTCCGGCTTCGCTGCTGCCGGCGCCGTCGCGTGTCATCGCGACGTGGGCGGACTGGCTGTTTGCGATAGACGGTTCGTCGCAGTCCGACAGCGGCCGCTGGTTTTTCGACGCGGCCGCGAGTCTCACGCGGGTGTTGTCGGGCTACGCGATCGCGGCGCTTTCCGGCATTCTGCTCGGCGTCGCCATCGGCTGGTGGCGTTGGGTGGAACAGGCCGTCGAGCCGACGCTGCAGATGCTGCGGCCGATTCCACCCGTTTCGTGGATTCCGCTCGCGATCATCTGGTTCGGCATTGCCAACAAGCCGGCGATTTTCCTCGTGTTTCTCGGCGCCTTCTTCCCGATTCTGATGAACACGATTCACGGCGTGAAGGCCGCCGACCGCAACCTGATTCGCGCCGCCGCGATGATGGGTGCGACGCAACTGCAACTGCTGCGCTTCATCATCCTGCCAGCCGCGTTGCCGAGCATTTTCGCCGGCTTGCGGATTGCGATCGGCTCCGCCTGGATGCTGACCGTGACCGCCGAAATGGTCGCGGTGAAGAGCGGCCTCGGCTATGTGCTGTGGGACTCGTATTACTTCCTGCGCTACGACCTCGTGATCGCGGCGATGGTCAGCATCGGCCTGCTGGGTTATCTGTCCGATCTCGCGATGAAGCGGCTGATGAGCGCCGTGCTGCATTGGCAACGCCGCGGCGCGAACGCCGGCCGTCACTGAACGAACGTCATCGAAGGAGTCCGTCATGTCCTACGTCGAATTCGACGATATCACCAAGGTGTTCACCGACGCGAAGCGCGGCACGAACCTCGTCACGCTCGATCACGTTTCCCTGAGTCTGGAAAAGGAAGAGCTGTTGTGCCTGCTCGGCCCGTCGGGCTGCGGCAAGTCAACGTTGCTGAACATGATCGCCGGTTTCGAGCAGCCCACGAGCGGCACGGTGCGCGTGGGCGGCCGCCCCGTGGATGCGCCCGGCGCCGATCGCGGCATGGTGTTCCAACAGGCCACGCTGATGCCCTGGCTGCCGGTGTGGGAGAACGTCGCGTTCTATCACAGGCTGCAAGGCCGATCGAAAAAAGAGCGGCGCGCGCTCGCGCAGCCGTATATCGATCTTGTCGGCTTGACCGGTTTCGAGCACCACTATCCGGCGGAACTGTCGGGCGGGATGAGCCAGCGCGTCGGCATTGCGCGTGCGTTGCTGCTCGATCCGGGCGTGATCCTGATGGACGAGCCATTTGCCGCGCTCGACGCGCAGACCAAGTCGGAAATCCAGGAAGAGCTCGTCACGATCTGGCAGAAATCGCGCTCGACTATCGTGTTCGTTACGCATAGCGTCGACGAGGCCTTGCTGCTCGGCACCCAGGTCGCCGTGATGACGCATCGGCCGGGCCGCATTCGCGAGTTGATTCCAGTGGACTTGCCTCGGCCGCGCGATATCACGTCGCCGCGTTTCAACGATCTGAAGCGGCACGTGCTGGCGCTGATCCGTGAAGAAGCGGCGGCGGCCAACCGGCTCGCGCGGCAGGCCGCGTGATCGTCGCCCGCCGCGGCGGATTCCTCAATCAATCGAATCGATCAACATGACTGAACGCATTCTGCTTGGCATGCTCACGCCGTCGTCGAATACGACGCTCGAACCCGTCACTGCCGCGATGCTCGCCGGGTTGCCGGAGGCGAGCGCGCATTTCGGGCGCTTTCGCGTCACCGAAATCGCGCTGTCGCAGCAGGCGATGTCGCAGTTCGACGACAGCGAAATTCTCACGGCCGCCGAATTGCTGTCGCACGCGAAGCTCGACGTGATCGGCTGGAACGGCACGTCCTCGGGCTGGCTCGGTTTCGACGCCGACGAACGGCTGTGCGAGCGCATCACCGAGCGCACCGGTATTGCGGCGTGCACGTCGGTGCTCGCGCTGAACGAAATCTTCACGATGACCGGCGTGCGCCGCTTCGGTCTCGTCACGCCGTATCTCGACGACGTGCAGCAGCGCATCGTCGCGAACTATGCGAAGAGCGGCTTCGAGTGCGTGGCCGAGCGGCATTTGTGCAAGCAGGACAACTTTTCGTTTTCAGAGGTAAGCGCCGACGCGATCCGCGCGATGGCGCGCGAAGTGGCCGAGGCGCGGCCGGCCGCGATCACGATCTTCTGCACGAACCTGCGCGGCGCGCCGCTCGTCGAGGAACTGGAGCAGGAACTCGGCATTCCGGTGTATGACACGATTTCCACCGTGGTGTGGAAATCGCTGCGTCTGGCCGGCGCGGACCCGTCGCGCGTGCGCGGCTGGGGACGGCTGTTCACGGAGGTGGCATGAACGACGACGCGTGCCTCGACCTGGTGGTGCGCAACGCTCGCATCGCGACGGGCGCCGACGTGTTCAACGCCGACATCGGCATCGCCAACGGCGTGATCGTGATGCTCGGCGCGCATCTGCCATGCGGCGCGAGCGAGATCGACGCGGCGGGGCGCTGGGTACTGCCGGGCGGCGTCGACGCCCATTGCCACCTCGACCAGCCGACCGGTGACGGCTCGGTGATGGCCGACGACTTCGCGAGCGGCACGCGCTCGGCGGCCTGCGGCGGTACGACGACGGTGATTCCGTTCGCCTGCCAGCAGCGCGGCGGCACCTTGCAGGAGGCCGTCGACGATTATCACCGGCGCGCGCAGGGACGCGCGCTGATCGACTACGCGTTCCATCTGATCGTCACCGATCCGACGCCGGACCTGCTCGAACGCGAACTGCCCGCGCTGATCGCGCGCGGCTACACGTCGTTCAAAATCTACATGACGTATGACGCGCTCAAGCTGAACGACCGGCAGATTCTCGACCTGCTGGCGATCGCGCGACGCGAGCAGGCGATGACGATGATCCACGCCGAGAACGCCGACTGCATCGCGTGGCTCACCGAGCGCATGCTGGAGCGCGGTTTGAAGGCGCCGTCGTATCACGCGCTCTCGCGCGTGCCGGTGGTCGAGCGCGAGGCGACGCATCGCGCGATTTCCTTGTCCGAGATGCTGGATACGCCGGTGCTGATCGTGCACGTGTCGGGCCGCGAAGCGATCGAGCAGATTCAGCAGGCGCAGTGGCGCGGCGCGCCGATCTATGCCGAAACCTGTCCGCAGTACCTTTTTCTGACCGAAGGCGATCTCGCGCTCGAAGGTTTCGAGGGCGCGAAGTGCATTTGCAGTCCGCCGCCGCGCGACGCGGCGAATCAGGACGCCGTATGGCGTGCGCTCGACCACGGCGTGTTCAGCGTGTTTTCGTCGGATCACGCGCCGTTTCGTTTCGAGGGTGCGGACGGTAAGAAGGCGCACGGCGAGCATGCATCGTTCGACAAGGTGCCGAACGGCATTCCCGGTCTCGAAACGCGGCTCGCGCTGCTGTTCTCGGAGGGCGTGCTCGGCGGACGCATCGATGTGAACCGGTTCGTCGAACTGACTTCCACTGGGCCGGCGAAGCTGTATGGCCTGTATCCGCGCAAAGGCGCGCTGGCGATCGGCGCGGACGCCGATCTGGTGATCTGGGACACGTTCGAGCCGCGTCCGATCCGCAATGTGGATCTGCATCATAACGTCGACTACACGCCGTACGAGGGACGGTCCGTGCGCGCGTGGCCGGGCATCACGATTTCGCGCGGCGAGACGGTGTGGGAGCGCGACGGCGGGTTCGTCGCCGATGCGCCGGCGCGCGGGCAGTTTTTGCCGTGCGAGCGGCCGGTGGCGTTGCACCGCTCACGGCATGGCCGAAAGGCCGGCGCGAAAGTGTTTCCGTGGCTGGAGGCGTTAGGGCTGTAGCCGCTCTCACGGATAAAATGCTCGTCCTGGCAAGCGAATCCGGTTCAACGACAAGGAGATCGGCATGGCGTACGGCGAGCACAAATACAAGGTGTCGGTGCGGTGGACGGGCAACCGCGGCAGCGGCACGTCGGGATACCGCGATTACGGCCGCGATCATGTCATCACCGCAGGGCACAAGCCGGAAATTCCAGGTTCGTCGGATGCCGCGTTTCTCGGCGACGCGAACCGCTGGAACCCGGAAGACCTGCTGGTCGCCTCGGCTTCGGCCTGCCACAAGCTCTGGTATCTGCATCTTTGCGCGGACGCCGGCATCGTGGTGCTCGATTATCGCGACGACGCCGAAGGCACGATGCTCGACAGCCCGGAGCAGGGGCGTTTTTCACAGATCGTTTTGCGCCCGCGCGTGGTCATTCGCGCGGGCGGCGACGCCGGGTTGGCGGAGCGCCTGCATCATGTGGCGCACGAGAAGTGCTATATCGCGAACTCGGTCAACTTTCCTGTTCTCTGCGAGCCGGTGATCGAGACGCAGGCGGGTTGAAAGCCTCGCCGATTCTGCGGAATTCGCCGCCCCTGCAATCCGAAGCGACTCAACGAGCGCCCGGCGGCACCTTGAGACCGCGGCCGCTCGCCAGCGACGCAGCGGCTATTCGGCAAAAAGGCCGCTTGGGCCGCTCAACGATTGCCGTCGAGCAGATCGCCGAGCATTTCATCGAACGCAGCCTGCGCGTCTTCGAGCTCCTGCAACGCGGCGTCGAACGTTTGCAGCGCGAACTGCGAAGGCTTGCCGCTGCCCGCCGGCGGAAACTGCGATTGCAGCGACGCGAAGGCCGCCTGCACCCGTTGCGTGGCGGTCAATACGCGCTCCATCGCGGCCGTTTCTTCGGCTCGCGCCTTTTCGTGATCTATCTGATCCATGACAACTCCGTGCTCGTCTGG